>NZ_JBSFMT010000137.1:0-12139 GCF_053599695.1 Streptomyces sp. NPDC000878
CGGCGGCCTTGGCGAAACGCACGACGCCGGCGACGGTGTCCCGGTCGGTCAGCGCGAGCGCCGACATCCCCCGCTCCGCAGCACGCCGTACGAGGGCATCGGGCAGGGAGGCACCGTAACGGGCCGAATAACCGGACGCGGTGTGCAAATGAGTAAAACCATCGCCCCGCACCTCCTGTCGCTCGCGCACCCCCTGCCCCGCCTGTACCTCCTCTGGGATCCACACTACCTCGATATTCGAGCAGATGTTCGATAGCGGCTCTGGAAGCGCTGCGTCACGGCGCATGGGATGCGCCGTGCGCCCCCTCAGCGAGGGTCACCTGTGGGGTGATGCCGGGATCTTCCGCAGACGAGGCGAAGGTCGCCGCACGCTCGCCGTCGCGAACACCTGCACGCGGGCGCCTGGCTGGTCCAGCTCGGCGGACACCGGCACGGTCACGCCTCGGACGCGTACCGCCGAGTGCACGCCGGGCTCCAGTGAGACGCGCTCCAGGTCGAGCTCGTTGACGCGGTAGACGTGCACCTCGCCGGTCTCCGAGTCGGCCGAGGCGGCGATCAGCACGTTGTCGTCCGAGACGTCCAGCACTGCGCATATGTGCATGCGCCCGTCGGCGGGCGTTCACCTACCGCGCGGATCCGCGCGCAGCCCCCGTCGACGATGCGCACCAGCTGCCCGGACGGGCTCCAGCAGGGCACCCCGGGGAAAAGTTCACGCCAAACTGGATCTTCGTCGGCGCACACCATCCGGGTCACCCCCGACCCCGGGTCCACGGCCTGGAACAACTGGCTGTGCTGGTCCCCGCGCCTGGACACTGATCAGCGGCACACCCGCCGCTGACCAGTGCACATGCACCAGATACGGGTAGAGGCCCCCGGTCCCAGGAGACCTCCGTCCGCGTCCTGTCCAGGCCGATCACGAACAGCAGTACGCCCGTGTTCGCCGTACCCGCCGCCGGATACGCGAGTGCTGTGGACGTTCCGGATGGGCCGGGCCGGAGATCCACCAGCGCCGTACCGACGTGTCGTCCACCCGCGCGGCTAGCAGCCGGTCCGAGTCCGGCGACCATCAGAACCCGCGTGACCGGCCAATCCCCTCAGTTGAACCGCTGGTTGCGAGCGTGCTGGCGGCGGGAAGGAATCGGACTCCGTCGTCATCCTCCGACCATATTGGCCATGCGCCCCCTTGTGAGGCTGTACGCCGATCGATGCGCATCTGCCGCTAGCAATGATGGTGGGTAAGTCTTTTGGCACATGAGAGGGCCCCCGGCGCGCGTTCCTGGCTTCCCAACCTGAAGCGCGTCAAGGGCCCAACTCCCAGGCGAACCTAAGAGGAGAAGTACATGCCAGTACCTCAATGTGTGACTGCCCCGGGTGACGAACCGCTACACGGTGCGCAGCGGTGGCATGTAGTCGTTGTCACCGTGACGATCACGGTGGTCGTGCTCGTATGCGCCGGTGTGAGCCCTGAGTGGCTTTCCGGGATCGCCGCCCTGGTCAGCGTGCTGACAGGCACTTTCAGTACCGCTAGCGCCAGGAGCGATAGGCGGCACTATGGGTGCGCTTAGCACGAAAAGCCCGATTAATCGAGCTGCCTCGTTCCGGACGTGACGGCGGACCCCTACAGCTCTCGGAATACGGGCTTCTCCTGAGCGTCTCAGCTGGCCAATGCGGCCAGCTGAGACGCTCAGTCACAGGTAGTCAGACGTACACACGGCAAGCCCGGCGGCCGCCAGTGCGATGCCCGGGAAGCAAGAGACCGGTGCCCACGCCATGCGGCCGCGGGAACCAGACACGGTCCCCGGGCTGGATCGTCGGACTCGGCACCAGCACCGGCGAGCCGCTCCAGGTCCACGACGGCGAGTGCGGCACAACCGGCAGACGACACCACGCCCTCAAACGCGACGAAACCCGCTGCTGCACGTCACCGACTTGGGCGCCCGGCGAAGCCTCCACGGCGTAGCCTCGAACATCCGTACCATCCGCCCGTTATCCTGCCGACTGGGCGACTTGCGGTGATCGCCTAGAACAGGACCCTGCCGATGACCACGACTCCCCCGCCGCCCATCAACGAGCCGGACCCGTCCGCGCTGACCTGCCCCGGCGACCGTGTCGGCCTCTGCGCCGGATGCCAGCGCAAGACCCACAGGTACGGCTCAGGCGGGTGCCCACTCTGCCAGTGGTGCATGACGCCGGCGATGGAGCGGTGGGGTCCGGGCGTGCGCTACACCAGCATCCGCGCCTAGCGACGAAGAACCGCGAGCACCACCGGGTCCAGAGCTCATCGAAGGAGCCTGGCCGTACTCGGCCGGGTCACCTTGGAAAACGCAGTCCCGCGCCAGGGCGCCACCGTGCAGCCGCCCACGCGGACGGCTGCTACAGCACGGGTCTACCGCAGCCGCCCGGACGACCGTTTCTTCTTAGGCGCCTCGTTTCGTCGCGGCCCTCTTCGTGGCCTTCTTCGCGACAGTCTTCTTGGCGGCCGTCTTCTTCGCTGTCTTCCCGGCCGTGGCCTTCCTCTTCGGCAGCTCGTGCACGTCGGCGTCGCCGCTCTCGCCACGGGAGGCCTTCGCCTTGGCCACGGACTCCTCAAGAGCCGCCATCAGATCGAGCACCCGCCCCGTCGGCTCCACACCCGCCGGCGGTACAGGCGGCGCGCGGTGCTCCCGCTTGGCCTCGATCACCTTCTCCAGGGCATCGGTGTACTGGTCCACGGCGAACTCCGCGTCCTCGATGCCGTCGCGGGTCATGGAGTCGATGAGGGCCCGTGCTCCGGCGACTTCGTCCTCGTCCAGCTCGACTTCCCCCGGCGCCAGGGCGGAGGGGTCGCGGACCTCGTCCGGCCAGCGCATCGCGTGCAGCACGATCGCCTCGTCCCGCACGCGCAGCAGACCGAGGCGCTCCCTGCCGGACCAGGCGTACTTCGCCACCGCGACCTTGGAGCTGCGCTCCAGCGCCTTCCGCAGCAGGATGTACGGCTTAGCCGCGACCTGGCCGCTCGCCTGGAGGTAGTAACCCTCGGCGATCATCAGCGGGTCGATCGAGGCCGCCGGGACGAACGCCTGGATCTCGATCGCCTTCGCCGTCGGCAGCGGCATCGCCCGCAGCTCTTCGTCGGTGACGGTAATGATCTGGTTCTTGGCGATCTCGTAGCCCTTGCCGATCTCCCCCTGCGTGACCTCACGGTCCTCGATCTCGCAGAACTTGCGCACACGGACCCGCGCCATGTCCTCGAGGTGGACCTGGTGGAACCGGACGCTGTGGTCCTCGGTGGCCGACTGGACGTTGACCGGCACCGTGACCAGACCAAAGCTGATCGCGCCGGACCAGATGGTTCGGGGCATGACCGACCTCCGCGACTACCCCGAGCACCACCAGACTACGAAGGCCACCGCAGCCACGCATTCGCATGCCTTAACAGATGGCGTCGATGGCGCGGGACCTGAAGCAGGATTCGGTGGATGCCACGCTGGAGCGGATCACTGTTTCCGCCACCGAGTCGGTCGATGGCGGCGACGCGGCCGGCGCAGATGGCGGTGCAGCGCGGAGCAGTCCATTGTGAGAGGGGGACGACTTCGACGGGAATCGGCATGGATGTTCGAGATTTCCAACCTATGGAACCTGCCTCGGATCACGTCTCGACCGTAGAAGAAGGAATCGAGCTCAAGAGGCTTATCGTCGAGCGCGTTGCTGAGGAGCGGCGCCTCATAGAGGACGTACCCGGCCCCAGCGGGCCCTGGCTACCAGTCAAACTCTGGCGCTGGATGGGCTATTACAGCGACCCTCGCGTTCTGGCGGACGTCGCCAACAGAGCGCCACGCAGCGGAGCCGGTGAGCTCGTTGTCTGTGCCGGGCCTGTCGCGGGCGCATGGAAGTACCACGCATGGATGCTCTACTGACAATGGCCCTCAGAGAACAGCTCCCGGTTACTCCCGCGCAGATGGAGTGACGGGCGGTGGCGCCGCTACCTCAACATGCGAGCTCACCAGTCCCGAGGGCACACTCGCAGGACCGCCAGGGCCCATCGCACCCCTCGGAGATCCCTGGCTATCGCGTACAGAGTCGTTACTTCAGAGAAGTGACCAGACCAAAGCTGATCGCGCCTGACCACACGGTTCGGGGCACGCACACCTCCGAGACGGGCCCCGAGAACACCACCAGCGTACGAGCGCCCACGCCCTCCGGCACGAGGAAGGCCAGAGCCTGCGCCCGGCCCGGGCATCAACGAGGCGACCGTGACCGCGCTGGCGCACCGGTACGCCAGGATGGCGGCATGACACCTGCGAACCCCTTCGACGTCGAGGCCCTCGTACCGGGTGAGATGGATGTGCAGACCGCGCTCGCGACCCTGTCCGTACGGCAGTTGCTCCGGTGGGTGCTGGACGAAATCGCCGCTCATCCACAAGCGGCGGCCGGTCTGCTGGCCTGCGTGGTCGTGGGGCTCGAACAGCAGGAGGAACTGCCACAGGCCGGTGTTCTGCTCGCGCAGTTCGTTGCACACCACGAACAGGTGGACGACACCGACACCGCGATCGCCGCGTACCGCCGGGAGCAGTACCCGTACCCGGTCGACGCCGTCCGGTACGCCCGACTGGCTGCGTAACTCTCAACGAGGATCAGGCACACATTCCGTGAGGACGATCACCGGGGTTCCAGAGCGATGACGTTGCGTCATCTGGGACCGTGGTGCGGTGTGACGAGCTCGTCCGAGTGTTGTTCCCGTACCTCGCTCCCGTGTGGGTAGACGCCGTTCTCTCGGTGGACGACGTGGTTCATGTGGTGGCCAGAACCCGGGATACCGCTGTGTTGTGCCCGGACTGCGCGGCGCCGTCCCAGCGGGTGCACAGCGCCTACGAGCGGCATCTTGCCGACGGCCCGGTGGGGGATCAGCCGGTACGGATTAATCTGTCCGTCCGGCGGTTGTACTGCGAGAACACCGCCTGCCCGCGCCGTACGTTTGTCGAGCAGGTCGACGGGCTCACTGTGCGCTACGGCAGGCGGACCCCGGCCTTCCACCGGGTACTGGAGGCGGTGGCCGTCGCTCTCGCCGGCCGTAGCGGTGCTCGCTTGGCGACGATCCTGCACAGTGTGGTCAGCCGCACGACTCTGCTCCGGCTGGTCATGGCCATGCCTGATCCGTCCTGGACGGTGCCGAAAGTGCTGGGGGTCGACGACTTCGCCACCCGCAGAGGACAGCACTACGGCACGGTTCTGATCGACTGCGAGACCAGCCAGCCCCTGGACCTGCTCCCTGGGCGGGATGCAAAGACGCTGGCCAGCTGGCTGCGTGCCCATCCGGGCTCGGAGATCATCTGCCGGGACCGGGCGGGCTCCTACGCCGACGGTGCCCGCACCGGGGCACCCCACGCAATCCAGGTCGCCGACCCCTTCCACCTGCTCCAGAACCTTGGCACCGCGGTCGAACGCTGCGTGCGCCAGCACAACGCCTGCCTCAAAGCGCCCGATGCCGACGAGAACGGCATCGTGCACATCCCCTTCGCCGAGCCGGAGAGCACGACAAAAGAGATGTCGCCCATCGAGGCCCGGCTACGACAGCGTCATGCGATCGTTCACTCCCTCCTCGACCAGGGGCACGGCATCCGGGAGATCGCCCGGGAACTGCACATAGGCGGCAACACCGTCCGCAAGGCCGCCCGCGCCGAGACACCTGAGCAGATGCTCAACGGCCGGCACCAGCTCCGCCCCAGCCGACTCGACCCGTTCAAAGACCACCTCAACCGGCGCTGGGCCGAGGGCCAGACCAACGCCATCGTGCTGCACCACGAACTGAAGGAACTCGGCTACCAGGGCAGTTACCAGATCATCAGCGACTACCTCAGGCCCCGCCGCCGACAGCGCATCCGCATCGTCGGCCCGGCACCGCCAGGCGTTCGACAGGTCACGGGCTGGATGATGCGCAACCCAGACCACCTGCGCGATGACGAGCGAGAACAGTTCACCTGCGTCCTCGTACGCTGCCCTGAACTGACCGCCGCCGAACGGCTCGTCCGCTCCTTCGCCGAAATGCTCGCCACACGCTCCGGCCAGCACCTCAAGGACTGGACCGTCGCCGTTCAGGCCGAGAACCTTCCAGGACTGCACGCCTTCGCGCACGGCCTGGAGAAAGACTGGGACGCCGTACTCCAAGGGCTGACCACTCTCTGGTCCTCCGGACCCGTCGAAGGCCGCGTCAACCACATCAAGATGATCAAGCGCCAGATGTTCGGCAGGGCGAAACTTCCCCTCCTCCGCAAACGCGTCCTCCTCACAGCCGCTCGCCCGCCAGTACGTCCCGTAAACGTCGGGGAGCCCCGGTGACTCTTGACCACAGACATAGAGTGACTTCCTCGACGGGTCGGAAGGGGTGCGCCGTGGAGATCACCGTGCAATGGATCCGGACGTCCTGGACAAAGGAGTCCCGGGGTGGAGAGCCTGCCGCGCGCAGGAACGCGGCCCCGGTCGGATTTACTCTCCCGCATGCCGAGGCCTCCGCGCACGTGATCCGCATGCATGAAAGCGACGGCTTCGACCCCTATGACAGCTGGGAAGATCTGCGCAAGGTCGATGTCCAGCTTCGCGAGGCCGACGGAAAGCTGCGTGTCCTTCCCCGAGTGCAGCCCCTGTTTGGTCTGCCGCCTCGTCCCCGACGGCCTCCGGCGGTGCGGCTCGTCCCTGGACAGTGGGTGCGCTGGCAGCTGAACTATCGGTTCAGCAGCGCGGCCGGAATCCGCGGCTGGTCGTACTGGCTCGACACATTCAACATCGCCTACGGCCCGGTCGGCGCCGATGTGTTCCTATCCGCTCCCACCGTATTCGTCGACGAGCAGGGGCCGCTGCGATAGCCCCGCTGCGAATGTCGACCACAGCCTCAGATGACGCTACGTCACTGCACGGGAATCCTGGTGATCGTCCTCACGGAATGTGTGCCTGATCCCTCAACGAGAGTCGTTTGTCGATGAGTTCGCGTGTCGTTCAAGGGCCGGTGGGCCGGTGAATGTCGGCGAGTTTCGATGTCACCCGGGCGCCCGGACGGCTCACCGCCTGATTCTCTTCCTCCGTGGGGATCACAGCCGCGGGTTGAGTTTTGGCCCTGCCTGTTGAGCCTCACATCTGATGGTCTTGACCTTGCCCGTAGGTGAAGGCCGACAGTGTGCAGGGCAATCAAACCAGCGATCTTCGTGCTCTTGGCTCGGCCGGAGACTGGATGAGGAGACCTTGTATGGAATCGCTCTGCGTCATTCTCGACATCGGGGGAGTCTTGGAGATCACACCCTCGACGGGGTGGCTTCATGAATGGGACGAGCGGCTCGGACTGCCGCCCGGGAGTGTGGACCAGCGGCTGGACGATGTCTGGCAGGCCGGTGCCGTCGGGACGATCAGCGAGACGGAGGCGCGGGCGCAGGTCGGCGCCCGGCTCGACCTTGATGCTATGCAGGTCGAGTCCTTCATGGCCGACCTGTGGGCCGAGTATCTCGGGACGCCGAACGTCGAGTTGATCGAATATGTGCGGGGGCTGCGGTCCCGTTGCCGGCTGGGCATCCTCAGCAACAGCTTCGTGGGGGCCCGTGAGCTGGAGACAGCGATGTACCAGTTCGACGAACTGGTCGAGCAGATCATTTACTCCCACGAGATCGGCGTCTGCAAGCCCGACCCTCGGGCCTTCGAAATGACGTGTGCCCGCCTGGAAGTACGGGCGGCGGACTGCCTCTTCATCGATGACTACGACGTCAACATCGACGCCGCCCGTGCCGCAGGAATGCAGGCTCACCTCTTCGAGGGCAACGAGCAGACCATCACCCGCATCGCGGCTCACCTGGACGGCGCGGCTTCACATTGAAAACGGCGTACATGTCCATCACCTGCAGACATGCCTTCTGCCGCTCCTGACGAACCCATTGCTCTCGTGCCAGAGCGGCCTGGTCACGAACCTGAGCCCGTACGGCGGCCGCGTTCACCTCCGCGCCGATCCGAGCGCCACGTACTGCGGCACGCCCACCCGCGACAGCACCGACAACCGCGCCGACAAGCCCGGCGATGCCTGCGACAACCGCCGCCCAACCTTGATCCACGCGTTCGAACCTGCCAGAGGCCCAAGGTCCCGGGAGGCCTTTCACCCGACACTGGCCGCATCACTACCAGCGCGGTGGCCACTTCCAGCCGTGGAAGTCAGGAAGATGCGTTCCCACCCGGGTCAGGCCGCCTCGGACACGGCCCTCAGGCCCTCGATGCCCTGGTAGGCGAGCGGGTCCTTGACCGCAACCGGCGCCGTGATGCCGATGGCCGGCGCGGTATCGGCCAGGGCGACAAAGTCGATGCTGTAGGTGTGCAGGCGGTAGTCGGCGGCGCCTTTGCGCTGCGGGTCTTTGGCCGTGTGGAACAGCAGCCCATGCAGCACGTCGTCCGCAGCCGAGGCCAGTCGCTCCGCTCGCTGGGGGTTGCCGGGCAGGAATGCCGCCCGCCACCGGTCGGCGTACGGACCGGTGGGCTCGGGCCAGCCGGGTGTTCCCGGTGCCGGGTAGCCCCTGCCGCAGACCCAGTACCAGAGTTCCTGGCGGGCGTTGTCCAGATTCAGGTCGCCGGGGGTCCGCTGGTGGTAGGCCATGTTCAGGCGCAGAGTCTCGGCGATGGCGGCGGGAACGTGCTCGATGTCGCCGTCCTCGAGGTCGGCGCTTCTCAGGCTCAGCCCGAGGTGCCGCTCGTTGGCCCGGGACCAGGCCAGGGCGGCTTCGGCCCACGGCCAGCAGTCGGTGTACGGGTGGCGGCCGGTTCGAGCGATGTACCGCTCGGCGTGGGCGGGCACCCTCATGTTCGTCTCGCTGCTGCTCACTGCGTCGCGCCCCCTGTTCAACGGCCCGTGGTCGTGGGTTCTTCGCTGGAGTTTCTCACCAACGCCGGTGAGCGGGCAGGGCGTTCGGCGGGCGCGGCGCCTTCGCCTGGCCTGCAGTCGTACGGCCGGGTCTGTCCTCTGGCTCAGGCCGCCGTCACGGTGGCGGCGTGGGCCAGGGGGACGACGGCGATCGGCGTCCAGGTGATGTGCCGGCGGTCGTGGCGCTGGGCGACCAGCGACAGGTGGGTGGCCCGCAGCACGACGGGGCCGCCGGGGTGGTCGGAGAGCCACGCCTTCATCGTCCGGCGGTCGGCCCGCTCGAGGCCGCCGGCCCCGTAGGCGAGCGAGGTGTGGGGGTAGTAGCCGTCGTCCGGGATCCGTGGGAAGCGCCCGCCGGTGACGTCGGCGTCGACGACGGTGGTCAGCTCCCACAGGCGGCGGGCCGCCGCGCCGGGTCGTGCCGGGCACTCCACCGCGACCGTGGCGACCGAGGGCCTGTCGTAGATCAGGTCGAACGGCGCGATCGTGGCGCAGGCCTCGCCAACTCGGTCGACGACGGCGGTGATCTCCGCGTCCGTGTACTGGTCGACCGGGCCGCCGTGCATGACCGTGGTGTGGATCCACTGGGCAGGAACCGGCGCGAGACCTGGGCGGTGGCTCAGCTCCCGGTACGGGGCCACGAGGTGTTCCTCCACCAGGGCCGCGTCGTGCAGGAGATGCCAGTGCAGGTCCTCCCGGCCCGCAGGCCAGGCGTGCCGACGGCTCTCCACTCTGGCAAAGAAGTCACCTATGTGCGCAGCCACGAACTCCCCCTCAACGGCAGGTCTGTGATCGTCACGCTACCGGCGGCCGTCGAACAGGCGTAGTGCGGCAGGGACTTGCGCCGAGTGCCTCAGGGCGAGTCGCCGGACCAGTCCCAACGGCCCTGATCACCGGGGCGCGGGTCGTACAGCGCCCGGCCCCCAGGCCCGAACTGCCCGAGCTCCGTGAGGAGGGAGACGCCGTCGTCGATCTCCTCCGGCCTCCAGCCGGTGATGTCGAGCAGCAATCCGTCCAGCGGCCCGCCCACCAGTTCGGCGTAGCGCCGTCCCTGCTTCGGGCCCGGGTGGTCGGGGTCGGCTCCGTAGATCCGGCCGCGCAGCAGCTGCTCATCGTCGCTGTCCATGTCCTCCAGCCTCGCAGCCGCCACCGACAACGCGGGCTTGCCCAGGACGCTGTGGGCTTGCCCGCGCTGCCGGGGCGGCTTGGCGGGTCAGGTCCGGAAGCGGGAGATCCAGCCGCCGGCCTTCTGGTCGGCCTGCTCCTGGTGCTCCTGCTCCTGGCGCTCACGTTCGGCTTGTTCGGCCTGCCGCTCCGCATCGAGTGCCTGGTGCCTGCAGTCGTCGCACAGGTGCGGGTGGCTGTCCCCGCGGCCCCAGTCGACCGCGAGGCTGGCCTTCCACCGGTCGTCGGTGAACTTCTGCCCGCAGTCCCCGCACACGGGGCGCTGCGCCTCGCGTTCGGCTGCCTCCTGCACTTGGTGGCGCCGCGCGTCTTCGGCGCGGCGGGCGAGGAAGGCATCCCGGCGAGGGTTGCCGATCGCGTCCCAGAGGTTCTGGTAGCCCTCGCGGCCGAAGCGCCGGAATGCGGGCCCGGCCGGGCCGTGCTCGCGCAGCAGCTCCAGCGTGGTCGCCACGATCGGCATCTTCTCGTTGTAGATGCGGAAGCCGCCTTCGGCCCACTGGCCCTGCCAGTGCTCGCGGGTGAGGTCGGCGACCCGCTCCATCTGCTTCAGCGCGGTCCGCTTGCCGACCCGGTGGAAGACGAGCAGGACCGGCGGGTGCGTCGCATCGCCCCACTGGAGATCGGGCGCGGACCATCGGGTGCGCCACATCGCCTTGTCCCGGCCGTCGGTGTCCTTCGCCTGGCGGCGGTAGTGGCGCATGTACTTGTCGAACTTGGCCGCGATGATCGGGGCTTCCTCGGTGCAGTTGTCGGCCTCGATGAACAGCAGCGGCAGCCCTGCCTCCGGCGCGGTGAGGACAATGTCGGCCCACGCACACCCCACGCCGGGGTTCTTCCACGTGCCGGTCGACGGGAGCGCGACCTCGGTGGCGTAGGAGGTGATGGTGCCGATCCCGTCGGGCGCGTCGACGACGGCCTGGGCGGCCGCGACGGCTTCGGCCGGCTCACCGGCCACCAGGTCCAGGTCGGGCTTCGGGCGGATCATCGCGATCACCGTCTCGTTGACCGTCATCGCGTGCGAGGCACCCGAGCGGCCCGCGCTCTTGGGCATGCCGCCCATCTCCTCAGGCCCCCGGTCCAACTCGAGTCCGGCAGCGGCCAGCCCTGACGCAGTGAGCAGGCGCACCTCCTCTCCCCCTCGGGTGCGGCCGCCGTCGACGGACAGACCGTGCCGCCTCAGGTCGTTGAGCGCACCGCGATGAGAGGCGGTACGCGCCTCCTTCCGCTTGGCCGGCGTCTCCTTCGTGGTGTGCCGGTACGTCAGGTGCGGTGAGGACAGCCGCTGGATCTGATCCGCCGTCGCGGCCTTGAGCACCCCGAGCGCGCGCAGCACATCGCCGCGGTGTCCGGTCGATGATCCCGCCTCGTTCGTCTTGCGCTTCGCCATCAGCCCCGCCCTCCCATGCGTCGCGACCGGCCCCCGGCCGGGCGCCGGACCCCGGCCGCAGAGGGCACCAGGCGCGCCCTGAACCCGATGATCGCCTCCACCACTGACACCCCACCCCCACCTATTTCCCAGGGCTTGGTCAGTGAGAGGAGGAGAGAAGAGGGTTGTGACGCCGCGCTGCCGTCCCGAAAAGCCGTGCTGTGCAGGGCAAATGCGGCCGGTACCGGTGCCGGGCACGGAAGTGGGTACGGCAGTAGGATCGCAAGCGCCGGCGGCAGGAGGCTGCGGCGGCTTTCCCAGCCGACCAGTCCTCCCGGCGCTGGGCACGCGGCTCTCCCGTCGGCGGCGCGGTCAGGGTACGGCGGGCGCCTGTGGTCGGTCATCATCCCGGGTCTCTCCCTTGTGCGTTGGCGTCCTCCACCGGCCCGGTGACGGCCGGTGGCGCGCCCGTGGGAGAGAGCCGCCCGATGGCTCGGTGGCCGCTGCATGCCCCTCCTGCGGGCGCGTGCGGCAATCGTGAACACCCGCCCCTTGTCCTCGACCTGTTCACGGCCGGTAGCGAGGTCGGTCTAGGAGAAACGCCACCCCTTGGCGGCCCGCGCCGAACCGGACAAGGGGTACGTGGTCGCCCCGACCGGGCCCCCTTGTCGAGTCCTGGTCGGGCGTAGTCGTTGACGCCCTGGCGGGCCCGCCAGTACACGGAC
>NZ_JBSFMT010000138.1:0-11781 GCF_053599695.1 Streptomyces sp. NPDC000878
CACGAGTTGGCGGTGCGGGTGGCCGTACCCCGGTTGCGGGGCACGGACGCCCTTGACAGGTGACCGAAGCCCAAGAGACCGCAGCAGACAGCTCACTGCGAACCACCGGAGGCGCTCCTCCGGACGACAACGGATCTTCTGAGGCTCAGGCGCCGATCCCCCTCCTCGAGCCCCGTGACGGTATTCCGCCAGTCATCGTCGACGAGAACGCGCTCGCCGAGGTGATCGCCGCGTTCGCCGCGGGCACCGGCCCCGTCGCCGTCGACGCCGAACGCGCGTCCGGTTACCGCTACGGACAGCGCGCCTATCTGGTGCAGCTGCGCCGCGAGGGCGCCGGCACCGCGCTCATCGACCCCGTCGCCTGCCCCGATCTGTCGGGCCTCGGCGAGGCGCTCGGCGGTGTGGAATGGGTGCTGCACGCCGCCACGCAGGACCTGCCCTGTCTCCGTGAGATAGGCATGATCCCCGCCCACCTGTTCGACACCGAGCTGGCCGGCCGGCTGGCCGGGTTCCCCCGGGTCGGCCTGGGCGCGATGGTCGAGGGCGTCCTGGGCTTCGTACTCGAAAAGGGCCACTCCGCGGTCGACTGGTCGACCCGGCCGCTGCCCGAGCCCTGGCTGCGGTACGCGGCGCTTGACGTCGAACTCCTGGTCGACCTGCGGGACGCGCTGGAGAAGGAGCTGGACCGGCAGGGCAAGCTGGAGTGGGCCCGGCAGGAGTTCGACGCGATCGCGTCGGCGCCGCCGCCCGAGCCCCGCAAGGACCCCTGGCGTCGTACGTCCGGTATGCACAAGGTGCGTCGGCGCCGGCAGCTCGCCGTCGTACGGGAGCTGTGGGAGACCCGGGACCGGATCGCGCAGCGCCGGGACGTGTCGCCGGGCAAGGTGCTGTCGGACGCGGCGATCGTCGAGGCCGCGCTCGCCGTGCCGGCCAATGTGCACGCGCTGGCCGGGCTGACCGGGTTCGGGCATCGGATGGGACGGCGGCAGCTGGAGCAGTGGCAGGCCGCGGTGGATCGCGCGAAGGCGCTCACCGACGCGCAGTTGCCCCAGCCGGGGCAGCCTGTGCTCGGGCCTCCGCCGCCGCGAGCCTGGGCCGACAAGGATCCGGTGGCCGCGGCGCGGTTGTCCGCGGCGCGGGCCGGGGTGTCCGCGCTGGCCGAGGAGTTGAACATGCCTCAGGAGAATCTGATCACTCCGGACACGGTGCGGAGGGTTTGCTGGGAGCCGCCTGCTGTCGCGGACGCGGAGGCTGTTGCGGCGGCGCTTGAGAGGTACGGGGCGAGGGCTTGGCAGGTGGAGTTGGTGACGCCGGTTCTGGTTTCGGCGCTTTCCGCCAAGGCGCCGTAGGGGTTCTGTTCGTCGGCGGGTGCGAGTCCGTCGTGGCTTGTCGCGCAGTTCCCCGCGCCCCTAAAAACAGGCCCGTCACCTGGACGCGCCCTTCATGAAGCCGTTGTAGATGAACCTCTGCAGCGACAGGAAAGCGATCAGTGTGGGCAGGATGACCAGGACCGCGCCTGCCGAGATGGTCTCCCAGTGGGCCGCGAAGGGGCCCTTGAAGCGGAAAAGGGACGTCGAAATCACGCCAAGATCTTCGGACGGCATGTAGAGGAAGGGGATGTAGAAGTCGTTGTAGACGGTGATCCCCTTCACTATCACCACCGTCGCGATCGCCGGTTTCAGGAGCGGGAAGATGATCTTGCGATAGATCGTGAAGGCGTTGGCTCCGTCGAGGCGTGCCGACTCGTCCAGGGAGACCGGGATCGACCGGACGAACTGCAGGAAGATGTAGATCGACACGATGTCGGTGCCCATGTAGAGCGCGATCGGCGCCCAGAGGGTGTCGAACATGCCGAAGCTGTTCACGATCTGGAACGTCGCCACCTGGGTCGTGACGCCGGGGACCAGGGTCGCCACCAGGAACAGGGCGATCACCAGCTTCCGGAAGCGGAAGGTGAAGCGGTCGATCGCGTATGCCGTCATCGAGCCGATGAGGACGGTTCCCGTGACGGTGAACAGCAGGATGAAGGCCGTGTTGGCGAACGCGGCCAGCATCTCGCCGTCCTGGAACGCCGTCACGTAGTTGTGGAGGTTCAGGAGGTCGCCGGGGAGGGAGAGCGCCCCGCTGTCGTCCGCCATCTCCTGCTCGGACTTGAGCGAGGTCAGCACGATCACGCCCAGCGGCAGCAGGACGACCGCCGCCGCGAGGACCAGGGACAGGTACACGAACGTACGGGCGACCGCTCGGCGCGTCATACGAGGTCCACCCTGTCGTCCGGAACGAGCCTCCGCTGCACCCAGGTCACGGCGAGCACGATCAGCAGCAGTACGACGGCCGCCGCCGACGCGAGCCCCGTCTTGTTGAACTGGAACGCCAGCTTTACCGTCTGGATCACGAAGGTCTCGGTGCCGGTCGCCCCGCCGGTCATGATGTACGGGATCTCGAAGACCGAGAGAGAGCCCGAGATCGACAGGATCACGCTCAGGCTCAGCACCGGTCTGATGCCCGGCGCGATGATGTACCGGAACTGGTGCCAGCGGTTCGCGCCGTCGAGTTCGGCGGCCTCGTACAGCTCCCCCGGGATCGACTGGATCGCGCCCAGGAACAGCACGAAGTTCAGGCCCATGTAGCGCCAGACCGAGACCCCGGCGAGCGAGATGTTCGCCGATGTCGGGGTGCCCAGCCAGGCGTGGTCGGTGTGGACGCCGACCAGGCTCAGCACCGAGTCGAGGGTGCCGCCGTCCTGGAAGAAGTAGAGGAACACGAAGCCGATCGCGACCCCGTTGATCAGGTACGGGAAGAACAGCACGCCCTTGAAGAAGTTCCGGAAGCGGATGTCGAAGCTGAGGATCGTCGCGAAGTAGAGCGCGGCGACGATCTGGAGCACGGAGGCGGCCAGGTAGTAGCCGCTGACGAAGAACACCCCGAACAGCTCGGGGCGGGTGAGGAGTTCGGCGTAGTTCTCGGCACCCGTGTAGTGCAGTTCGGGGCTGACGCCGTCCCAGTCGGTGAAGCTGTACGCGACCATGTTGGCGATCGGTGCGTAGGTGAAAGTCAGCAGGAGCGCGAGCGGGGCGATCAGGAACAGCCAGGGGGTTGCGCCTCGCCAGAGACGCGTCACCGCGTCCCCACGGACCGCTGTGCCTCGGTCCAGCGCTTGCCGAGGTCCCCGAGGAAGTCGTCGAGGCTGCCCTTGCGGGCGCCACGGGCCAGGTCCACGAGGTCCTGGCGGTAGTCGGGGGCGTAGATGCCGACCTCCGACTCGGTGTCGACGAGCTTGAGTTGAGCGCCTGCGCTGTCGTCGACCTCGATGAACTTCACCCCGGCTTCCTCGTACGGCTGGAGCACGGTGGGCAGCGGGGCGTCCTTGAGCGGGGAGATGGCCAAGTTGTCTTCCGCATAACCGGACTTGTCGGTGAACCAGTCGATCCAGGCGCGGGCCGCCTCCTTGTGCTCGCTGTGGACGTTGACGGCCTGGTTGTAGTCGGGGCCCACAACTGCACAGAATTTCCCGTCCACTTGGGCCGGGAAGGGCATGAACCCGATGTCGGCGGGGTCGACGCCGGCCTTCTTCGCCGCGTCCTGGAACTGGACGATCGCCCAGGTGCCGAGCCACTGCGTGGCGATCTGCCCCTTCGCCAACCGGGGCTTGGACGCCTCCCAGTTGGTGGTCGTCGGGTCCTTCTCGGCGAGCCCGTCGTGCACGATGTCGTAGAGGAGGGTGTCGCCGACGCGCAGGTCGGCGCCCTTGGCCCAGGGGTCGCTCTCGACCAGTTTCGTCGTCGCTCCGGTGTCGCAGCCCACCGAGCCGTTGACGTACGTCCAGGACGTGAGGGGCCACTGGGCGGCGAAGTTGGTGTAGTACGGGTCCGCGTCCGTCCTCGACTTGATCGCCTTCAGGGCCGTGATGAACTCGGCGGGTGTGGTGGGCCAGTCGGTGATGCCGGCCTCCTGCCAGATCCTCTTGTTGTAGAGGAACCCGGGGGTCACGCCGACCGGGCTCTGGCCGTAGACCTTGCCCTCGACGGTGGTGAAGTCGGTGAAGCGGTACTTCTTGGCGCGCTCGGTCTCGGTCCCGAGCGAGGCGAAGAACTTGGGGTAGTCGCTCTTCTTGATCACCGCGGGGATCAGCAGCACATCGCCGTAGTTCTCCGTGTTCATACGGATCTTGACTTCGGCCTCGTAGTTGGTGAGCCCCTCGAACTCGACCTTCACGTTCGGATACGTCTTGCGGAAAGCGTCGGCGTAGTTCTTCAGCGTGCCGTCCTGCACGAGGTCGGTCCGCACGGTGAGGACCTTGATGGTTCCGCTCACCTTTGACGGATCGTCAGGCGCCTTGGCGTCGGCGCCCTTTGAGGTTCCGCCGGTTCCGGTGCAAGCGGAGAGCAGCAGGCCGGCGGCGAGGAGTGCGGGAATCGTGCGGCGGTTCATGTGCATCAGCTCCGTTCGGGACGGACGAGCACTACTGGGATGGCTGATTCGGCACTCTGACACCACTTACTGAACCGGTAAAGTCCCTATTTCGCCAACGCTGACACCACTCTTTCCGCGCTTGACCCACGCAGAAGTTGAACGGTTTAGGAGCGCGCATGCTGGACGCCACACCGCTCACCGAGGGCTGGACCGTGCGGTACGAGGGGGGCGAACTGCCTGCCACCGTCCCCGGGTGCGTGCACACCGACCTGCTGGCGGCGGGCGTCATCCCGGACCCCTTCATCGGCCGCAACGAGACCGAGGTCGCGTGGGTGGGGCGACGGGAGTGGACGTACGAGACCGACCTGACCGCCGGGTCCGTCCAGGAACAGTCCGACCTCGTCTTCGACGGGCTCGACACCGCCGCCGAGATCCGGCTCGACGGTCAACTCCTGGGCCGGGTACGGAACATGCACCGCTCGTACCGCTTCGACGTCACCGGGATGACGGGGCGGCTGTCCGTACGGTTCGCGTCCGCCTACGCCGAGGCGGAGGCCGTCCGGGAGCGGCTGGGCGAGCGTCCCGGCGCCTATACCGAGCCCTACCAGTACATCCGGAAGATGGCCTGCTCCTTCGGCTGGGACTGGGGTCCGACTCTGGTCACGGCCGGCATCTGGCGGCCGGTGCGCCTGGAGCACTGGTCGACGGCCCGGATCGCCCGGGTGCGCCCCGAGGTGACGGTCGATGAACGCGGCCTGGGACACGTCCGGTTGGCGGTCGATGTCGAGCGCACCCGGGTCGAGGCCGGGCTCACGCTGGAGGCCAGGGTGAGTGGCATGTCCGGTGGCGATGAGGTTCGGGCGCGGGGCACGGTCGACGGGACCAGTGGTGTCGTGCGGCTGGAAGTGCCGGACGTGGAGTTGTGGTGGCCGCGCGGATACGGGGAACAGCCGCTGTACGACGTTGAGTTGACGCTCCGTCATGGTGATGTTCCGTTGGACGCCTGGCGGCGGCGGGTCGGGTTCCGGACCGTCGGGCTCGACACGTCCTCCGACGCCCACGGGGCCGGGTTCACGCTGGTCGTCAACGGGGAGCGGCTGTTCGCGCGGGGCGTCAACTGGATCCCGGACGACGTGTTCCCGTCCCGGATCACCCGGGAGCGGTACCGGGAACGGCTCGCGCAGGCCGCCGACGTCGGCGTGGACCTCGTACGCGTGTGGGGCGGCGGGATCTACGAGAGCGAGGACTTCTACGACGCCTGCGACGAGTTGGGGCTGCTGGTCTGGCAGGACTTCCCGTTCGCGTGTGCCGCCTATCCCGAGGAGCAGCCGCTGCGGGGCGAGGTGGAGGCGGAGGCCCGGGAGAACGTCGTACGGCTGATGCCGCATCCCTCGCTCGTGCTGTGGAACGGCAACAACGAGAACCTGTGGGGCTTCAGGGACTGGGGGTGGGAGCAGCGGCTCGCCGGGGAGTCGTGGGGCGAGGGGTACTACCTGGGCGTACTGCCGCGTGTGGTGGCCGAGTTGGACCCGACGCGGCCCTATACGGCGGGCAGTCCCTGGTCCGGGTCATGGGAGCGGCATCCGAACGATCCGGCGTACGGGACGCACCACTCGTGGGAGGTGTGGAACCGGGCGGACTTCGCCGACTACCGGCTCGAAGTCCCGCGTTTCGTGGCCGAGTTCGGGTGGCAGGCACCGGCCGCGTACGCCACGCTGCGGCGCGCGCTGCCCGGTGAGACGCCGGCGTCCGACTCCCCCGGCATGCTGCACCACCAGAAGGCGGAGGACGGGAACGGGAAGCTGGAGCGTGGGCTCGGGCGCCATTTCCCTTCGCCGGACGGGGACTTCGACCGGTGGCACTACCTCACCCAGGTCAATCAGGCCCGTGCCGTCGCCGCCGGGATCGAGCACTGGCGTTCGCACTGGCCGGTGTGCGCGGGGACGGTCGTGTGGCAGCTCAACG
The DNA here is from genome assembly GCF_053599695.1 of Streptomyces sp. NPDC000878. Taxonomy (NCBI): domain Bacteria; kingdom Bacillati; phylum Actinomycetota; class Actinomycetes; order Kitasatosporales; family Streptomycetaceae; genus Streptomyces; species Streptomyces sp. NPDC000878. The sequence goes on from NZ_JBSFMT010000138.1 coordinate 6,379, forward strand.
ACTGCTGGCCGGTGACGTCCTGGTCTGCGATCGACGGGGACGGGCGTGAGAAGCCGCTCCACCACGAGCTGCGGCGGCTGTACGCGGACCGGCTGCTCACTCTTCAAGTGCGGGGATCCGGGCTGGTGTTGGCGGTCGTCAATCAGGCGGCGGAGCGGTGGAAGGGGACCGTGGAGCTGCGGCGGCTGTCCGTGCACGGGGGTGTGGCGGGTGGGTCGGTGGTGCGGGTCGGGTTCGTGGCGGAGGGGCGGGCGGTCGCCGAGGTGCCGGTGCCGGGGGAAGTCGTGCCGGTCGGGGCCGAGGAGTTCCTGGTCGCCGACGCGGACGGGCTGCGGGCGCTGTACTTTCCCGTACCGGACCGCGAAATCCCTTACCCCCGGCCCGAGTTCGACGTGAGCGTCGCCCCGGGGGCGGTCACGGTGACGGCCCGTACCCTCGTACGGGATCTGCTGTTGCAGGCGGACCGGCTGGACCCGGGAGCGCGGGCCGATCGTGGGCTGGTGACCCTGCTGCCCGGGGAACAGGTGACCATCGGGGTGCGTGGCTGGGAGACTCCGGATGCCGAGACCGCCCGATCGGCCCTGTACTGCGTGGAGCCAGCCCGATGACGGCATCGCCGACACCCCGCGTCACCATCAAGGACGTCGCCGCGCGCGCCGGTGTGTCCAAGGGGGCCGTGTCCCTCGCCTTCAACCACAAGCCGGGGCTCGCCGAGGCGACCCGGGACCGGATCTTCACGGCCGCCCGTGAACTGGGCTGGGAGCCGAACCTCACCGCGCGGTCGCTGGCCGGGGCCCGGGTGGACGTGGTGGGGCTCGCGATCTGCCGGCCGGCCCGGCTGCTCGGGCTCGAACCGTTCTACATGGACTTCATCTCGGGCGTGGAGAGCGTACTGACCGAGCACTCGTGCTCGCTGCTGCTCAGGCTCGTGCGGACCCTGGAGGAGGAGGTCGGGCTCCAGGAGTCCTGGTGGAAGGGGCGGATCATCGGCGGGGCGATCCTGGTCGACCTGCGGGCCGACGATCCGCGCGTCCCGGCCGTCGAACGGCTCGGGATGCCCGCGGTCGCGGTCGGGCATCCGTCGCTCGCCGGCGGGCTCACCTCGGTCTGGACCGACGACGCCACGGCCGTGACGGAGGCGGTGCGGTATCTCGCGGCGCTCGGGCATCGGCGGGTCGCGCGGGTGGGGGGTGCGGTGGCGCTGGGGCACAGCAGTATTCGTACGGCCGCCTTCGACGAGGCGGCGCGGAGGCTCGGGCTGGCCGGGGTGTCCCAGGTGGCGACCGACTTCTCGGGGGACGCGGGGGCTCGGGCGACTCGGTCGCTGCTGTCCGCGTCGGTCGCGGACCGGCCTACGGCGATCGTGTACGACAACGACATCATGGCGGTGGCGGGCCTGTCCGTGGCGGCGGAGATGGGGCTGAGTGTGCCGGGGGATGTGTCGTTGCTGGCCTGGGACGACTCGCAGTTGTGCAGGTTGACTCGGCCTACGTTGTCGGCGATGAGTCATGATGTGCACGGGTTTGGGGCGGATGTTGCTCGGACCTTGTTCGGGGTGATCGGTGGGGGTGGGGACGGGTCTCATCCCGTGGCTACGCCTGTGCTTACCCCCCGGGGGTCGACTGCTCCGCCTAAGGGGTAGGGGCTTCTGTTGTTCGTGCGGGTGCGGGTCTCGTGTGGCTTGTCGCGCAGTTCCTCGCGCCCCTGAGGTCCACTTGTGTAACCGGCGGTAACATGTGATGGCGTGTGATGTTCGCCGCTCCGGCTCTCAGGGGTGGGCAGCGGTGTTACTCGCAAGTAGCATGGGGCTGAGCGCCCGCTCAGCGGTTGCTTATGCAGCAGTGCCGTCCCGCACCTCTGGAGGAGAGCCATCGTGCCTCGTACCGTCAGGGACGTCGTCTTCGTCGACGGCGTCCGCACCCCGTTCGGCAAGGCGGGCCCGAAGGGCATCTACCACGAGACCCGCGCGGACGATCTCGTCGTGAAGGCGATCCGGGAGCTGCTGCGCCGCAACCCGGGTCTCGACCCCAAGGCGATCGACGAGGTCGCCATCGCCGCGACCACGCAGATCGGTGACCAGGGGCTGACGCTGGGGCGGACCGCCGGCATTCTCGCCGGGCTGCCGCAGTCGGTCCCCGGTTACTCCATCGACCGGATGTGTGCGGGCGCGCTGACCGCCGTCACCTCGGTCGCCGGTTCCGTCGCCTTCGGTGCGTACGACATCGCCATCGCCGGGGGTGTCGAGCACATGGGCCGTCACCCCATGGGCGAGGGCGTCGACCCGAACCCGCGGTTCGTGAGCGAGAAGCTCGTCGACGAGTCGGCCCTGTTCATGGGCATGACCGCCGAGAACCTGCACGACCGTTACCCGCACATCACCAAGCTGCGCGCCGACGAGTACGCCGTGCGCTCGCAGGAGAAGGCCGCGAAGGCGTACGCCAACGGCAAGATCCAGCAGGACCTGGTGCCGATCTCCGTACGGAACACCAACGCGGAGGTGGGTGAGACCGGTTGGGGTCTCGTCACCGCCGACGAGCCGATGCGGCCGGGGACCACGCTGGAGAACCTGAGCGGGCTGAAGACGCCGTTCCGGGTGCACGGTCGGGTCACCGCGGGCAACGCGGCCGGTCTGAACGACGGTGCGACCGCGTCGCTCATCGCGTCCGAGGACTTCGCGCGCGAGAACAACCTGCCCGTCAAGATGCGCCTCGTCTCGTACGCCTTCGCCGGCGTCGAGCCCGAGGTCATGGGCTACGGGCCCATCCCGGCGACCGAGAAGGCCCTCGCCAAGGCGGGCCTCGGCATCGGTGACATCGGTCTGTTCGAGGTCAACGAGGCGTTCGCCGTCCAGGTGCTGGCCTTCCTCGACCACTACGGCATCGCGGACGACGACGCACGCGTCAACCAGTACGGCGGTGCCATCGCCTTCGGTCACCCGCTGGCCTCCTCCGGTGTACGTCTGATGACGCAGCTGGCCCGCCAGTTCGAGGAGCAGCCGGAGGTCCGCTACGGCCTGACGACCATGTGCGTCGGCTTCGGCATGGGCGCCACCGTCATCTGGGAGAACCCGCACTTCGAGTCCGCCGGAGGCAGCAAGTGAGCACCACCGCTGAGCTTTTGAAGGGTGCGGCCGAGCTGTTCCCCGACGAGGTCGTGACGTCCGCGCACGTACGCCACCTCGACCTGCCGTTCGGCGCCGGGCGCTTCGCGCTCATCACGCTCGACAACGGCTTCGACCACACCAAGCCGACCACCTTCGGTCCGGCCTCGCTGGCGAACCTGAGCGCCGCCATCGACCAGGTCGAGAAGGAGGCGTCGGTCGGCGAGATCGTCGGTGTCGGCATCACCGGCAAGCCGTTCATCTTCGCCGTCGGCGCCGACCTCAAGGGCGTCGAGCTGCTGAAGAACCACGACGACGCGCTCGCCATCGGCAAGGGCGGCCACGAGGTCTTCAAGCGGCTGTCCGGGATCGCCGTCCCGACCTTCGCCTACTACAACGGTGCCGCCATGGGCGGTGGCGTCGAGGTCGGTCTGCACTGCGAGTACCGCACCGTGTCGAAGGCCATCGCGGCCTTCTCCCTCCCCGAGGTCTTCCTGGGCCTCGTCCCGGGCTGGGGCGGCTGCACGATCCTGCCGAACCTCATCGGCGCGGAGCGTGCGGTGAGCGTGATCATCGAGAACTCGCTCAACCAGAACAAGCAGCTCAAGGGCCAGCAGGTGCTCGACCTGGGCATCGCCGACGCGCTGTTCGAGGGTGCGGACTTCCTGGAGCAGTCGCTGATCTGGACGGCTTCCGTCCTGAAGGGCGACATCACGGTCGAGCGTCCGGCGATCAACCGCGGCGAGGCCTGGGACCAGGCGGTCGCCAAGGGCCGGTTCATCGCGGACAGCAAGGTGCACGGGGCGGCTCCGGCCGCGTACCGCGCCCTCGACATCATCGAGGCGGCCAAGAACGGCGACCTCCAGCAGGGGTTCGACGCCGAGGACGTGGCCCTCGCCGACCTGATCATGGGCGGCGAACTCCGGTCCGGCATCTACGCGTTCAACCTCGTGCAGAAGCGCGGCAAGCGGCCGGCGGGTGCGCCCGACAAGTCACTGGCGCGTCCGGTGACGAAGGTGGGCGTGGTCGGTGCGGGTCTGATGGCCTCGCAGCTCGCGCTCCTCTTCCTGCGCCGCCTTGAGGTGCCGGTCGTGCTGACCGACATCGACCAGGAGCGTGTCGACAAGGGTGTGGGATACGTCCACGCCGAGATCGACAAGCTGCTCGGCAAGGGCCGTATCAACCAGGACAAGGCCAACCGCCTGAAGGCGCTGGTGACGGGTGTCCTGGACAAGGCGGAGGGTTTCTCCGACGCGGACTTCATCATTGAGGCCGTCTTCGAGGAGATCGGCGTCAAGCAGCAGGTGTTCGCGGAGGTCGAGGCGGTCGCTCCGGCGCACGCGATCCTGGCGACGAACACGTCTTCGCTGTCGGTGACGGAGATGGCGTCGAAGCTGAAGAACCCCGAGCGGGTCGTCGGCTTCCACTTCTTCAACCCGGTCGCGATCCTGCCGCTGTTGGAGATCGTGCGCGGCGAGCAGACCGACGACGCCTCGCTGGCCACGGCGTTCGGTGTCGCCAAGAAGCTGAAGAAGACCGCGGTGCTGGTGAAGGACGCTCCGGCGTTCGTCGTGAACCGTATCCTCACCCGCTTCATGGGTGAGATCCAGAACGTGATCGACGAGGGTACGTCGGTCGAGGTCGCGGAGAAGGCGGTGGAGCCGCTGGGGCTGCCGATGTCTCCGCTGGTGCTGCTGGAGCTGGTGGGTCCCGCTATCGGGCTGCACGTGTCGGAGACCCTCAACCGGGCGTTCCCGGACCGCTTCACGGTCTCGTCGAACTTGGCGGCGGTCGTCAAGGCGGGTAAGCGGGGCTTCTACGTGTACGACAGTGGGAAGCCGGAGCTGGATCCCGAGGTTGCCGCTCTTCTGAAGCAGGGCGATGTCGTGCTGAGTGAGGAGCAGGTGCGGGAGCGGGTGCTCGATGCGGTCGCCCAGGAGATCGGGCTGATGCTGGAGGAGGGTGTCGTGGCTGAGGCTCAGGACATCGACCTGTGCCTGATCACTGGGGCGGGGTGGCCGTTCCACCTGGGTGGGATCACGCCCTACCTGGACCGTGAGGGTGTCTCCGAGCGGGTGAACGGGAAGCGGTTCCTGGAGGCTGGGGTGGCTTCCGTACCGGCGTAACGGTTGGTTCGTTGTTGGTCGCTGGGTGCCCCGTATGCCGTGTGTGGTGTGCGGGGCGCTTGGTTTTTCTCGCCCCCGCCGCCCCTACCCGTCCCATCCCTGGGGGCTGCGCCCCCAGACCCCGCTGTCGGCCCTGAACGGGCCTTGTCCTCAAACGCCGGACGGGCTGGGTGGGGT
>NZ_JBSFMT010000139.1:0-11560 GCF_053599695.1 Streptomyces sp. NPDC000878
CCTCGCCCGCGGCGACCTGCTGGAGACCTGGGAGGAGTCCACGCGCGCGTGGAGGGCCGTTTCGGGACTACCGCAGGCTCAGGGCTTCAGCAGCAGTGTGTCGTTCGTGCTGTCCTCGACCGCCTTGTCCGTGAAGGACCAGTCGAGGAGTTCGCCGTCGACCCACTTGCCCGTCTGGTCGGTGTAGTGGTCGCTGAAGGCGTGCCCTGAGGCTCCCGTCAGGTTGATCCACTTCGACTTGTCGAGGTCGCCGAGGTTGACCACCATCCGCATCGACGGCACCCAGACGACGCCGTAGCCACCCGCCGCGTTCCAGCCGGTCGCGTTGACCGTCGCCTCGCCGCCGCCGAGCTTCCAGGGGCCGCGGTTGAGGATGTACTGCAGGAAGCCGGGGCCCTCGGTGCCCAGGGTCTGGTTCTTCAGGAACAGGCGGTGCAGCCGGCCCCAGCTCCAGGTGTCGATATCCTTGCCGAGCTTGGCGGTCAGCTCCCAGCGCGCGTCCGTCATGGCGCGCCCGAACAGCTGGTCGCGGTTGGTCGCGGCCTTCTCGGTACGGGTGGCCGGCGTGCTCCACCAGTCGTTGTCCGTGTCGTTGATGATCTTGCGGACCACCTCGAACCAGCGGTCGCCGCCGTCCGGCTGCGCCTGGTCCGCGTCCCGCTGACCGCACTCCAGGACACGCTGGTCCGCGTCGGCGGGGCTGGTGGTGTTGACCGGCTTCACGTAGAGGCACTGGCCCTTGACCCGCACCTCCTTGGGCAGCTTGTTGCCGAAGGCGAGCTTCAGGATGTTGCGCCAGACCGCGTTGAAGTAGGCCGCCGCGGCCGAGTCGGCGTCCTGGGTGTAGTCCCAGCCCACCAGGAGCTTCTGCGCCTCGCGGACGTACTTGTCCTTGACGTCGATCGCCAGCAGCTTGGGCACCAGCAGCCTGGCGATCTCGCTGCTGTTGTCCAGCTGCATCTGGCGCATGTCGTCGGTGGAGATCTTGCCGCCACCCTTGATCTTCGAGGCGATCAGGTCGGCGATGCGCTGGCTGCGGGTGCCGTAACCCCAGTCCGTGGTGAGCGTGTAGGGGTACTCGGCCTTGTCGACGACGGCCTGGTTGGCGGTCACGATGTAGCCGCGCGCGGGGTCGAACTCGAAGGGCAGTTCGGACTGCTTGAGGTAGCCGGTCCAGCGGTACTTGGAGTCCCAGCCGGGGACCGGGAGCGAGCCGTCGTCGCCCGCCGCGCGCTTGGGGATGAGTCCCGGCAGCTGGTAGCCGATGTGGCCCTCGGTGTCCGCGTAGACGAGGTTCTGCGAGGGCACGTCGAAGGAGGCCGCCGCCGCGCGGAACTCGGTCCAGTTGGACGCCTTGTCGATCAGGAAGACGGCGTCCATGGAGGTGCCGGGGTCCAGCGCGGTCCAGCGCAGCGCGATGCCGTAGCCGTCGCCCCGGTCGGGGGCGGAGGCGTCGACGGTGGCCTTCTTGCCGACCTTGACCAGCTCGTCGTCGCGGTCCGACAGCAGGGGCCCGTTGTCGGTCTCGCGGACGACGATCGTCTTGGACGCGCCGCCCGCGACCTTGATGGTCTCCTCGCGCGTGGTGAAGGGCTTGGTCCTGTTGTCGACCAGGTAGCCGTCGCCGGAGAGCTTCTCCAGGTAGAGGTCGGTGACGTCGGCGCCCGAGTTGGTCATGCCCCAGGCGATGTCACCGTTGTGACCGATGATCACACCGGGCATGCCCGCAAAGGTGTACCCGGAGACGTCGTACTGGCACTTGGCGGAGACGCTGCGGCAGTGCAGGCCCATCTGGTACCAGACGGACGGCAGCGACGGCGACAGGTGCGGGTCGTTGGCCAGCAGCGGCTTGCCGGTGATGGTGTGGGCGCCCGAGACCACCCAGGAGTTGGAGCCGATGCCGTTGCCGTTCACACCGACGGCCGTCGGGACATCGTCCAGGACCCGGTAGAGGCCCTCCAGCTGACTCTGGAGCGCCGCGGAGTCCACGGAGGCCGAGGACGACGTACCGGACGTGTCCGAGGACGTCGACTGCGTGCTCGTGCCGTCGCCGCTCTTGACGAACGTCTGCGACGAGGCGTCGTACTCGCCCTCCTGGACGATCGGCTTGTTCCGGCTGTACGGGTACTCCGGGTACAGGTCGGCGATCTGCTGCGGGCCGAGGCGGCTGGTCAGCAGGGAGCGGTCGATCTCGTCCTGCATGTTGCCGCGCAGGTCCCAGGCCATCGCCTTCAGCCACGCGACCGAGTCGACCGGGGTCCACTCCTGCGGCTTGTAGTCGTTGCTGAACCCGAGGGCCGCGTACTCCAGGGAGATCTCCGCGCCGTCCTTGCCCTTGAGGTAGGCGTTGACCCCCTTGGCGTAGGCCTGGAGGTACTTCTTCGTGGCGGCCGACAGCGTCTTGTCGTACTCCTCCTTCGCCACCCGGTCCCAGCCCAGGGTGCGCAGGAACTCGTCGTTGTCGACCTGCCCCTTGCCGAACATCTCGGAGAGCCGGCCCGACGTCATGTGCCGGCGTACGTCCATCTCGTAGAACCGGTCCTGCGCCTGGACGTAGCCCTGCGCCATGAACAGGTCCTCGTCGGAGGAGGCGTAGATCTGCGGGATGCCGTAGCTGTCACGCTTGACGTCGACGGGCCCCGACAGGCCTTCGAGCGAGATTGAGCCCTTGGTCTGCGGGAAGGAGGCCCGGACGGTGCTCACGGACCAGAACGCGCCGTAGGCGACGCCTCCGATGATCGCCAGAACCAGGACGATCACGAGCAGTCGGGCTTTGCGCCCCTTCTTCCTGCCGGACTTGCCGGGCTTGTGGCCGGAAGAGCTGGTGGTAGTGGGGGGCATCGCTGTCCTTGCTGTCCTAACGCGAGCGGCAGGCGGTACTGGAGTGCTGGAGCAACCATAGGCGCAGGGCCCGACGCGACTTGACGCGGAGTCGGGTACGCGAACGGACGGGCGTTCGATCATGCCTGTGGAAGCGTCAAGAAATCGTCAAGAGTTAGGTAAGGTAACGAAGTACTTGGGTACGAGGTGGCCCCACCTCGTGTCCGATGTACATGACCCGCGCGCGTGCCGCGCCGGGCCAGTGAAGGGAACGGCCGCTGACTGTCCACCATCTCAACCAGCTCCTGCTCGTCTGCTCGCTCGTCCTCCTCGTCGCTGTGGCAGCGGTTCGGATCTCCTCGCGCAGCGGGCTCCCCAGCCTGCTCGTTTACCTGGGGATCGGCGTCGCCATGGGCCAGGACGGCATCGGCGACATCCACTTCGACAACGCCGAACTGACCCAGGTCATCGGATACGCGGCCCTGGTCGTGATCCTGGCCGAGGGCGGACTCGCCACGAAGTGGAAGGAGATCAAGCCCGCGCTCCCGGCCGCCTCCGCGCTGGCGCTGGCGGGGGTCGCGGTCAGCGTCGGGATCACGGCGACGGCCGCGCACTACCTGATCGGGCTGGAATGGCGGCAGGCGTTCATCATCGGGGCGGTCGTCTCCTCGACGGACGCGGCGGCGGTCTTCTCCGTCCTGCGGAAGATCCCGCTCCCCGCGCGCGTGACGGGCACTTTGGAGGCCGAGTCGGGCTTCAACGACGCCCCCGTGGTCATCCTGGTCGTCTCGCTGTCCACCGCGGGCCCGGTCGAGCACTGGTACACGCTGCTGGGCGTCATCCTCCTGGAGCTGGCCATCGGCGCGGCCATCGGCATCACGGTCGGCTGGCTCGGCTCCTGGGGCCTCAGGCACGTGGCCCTGCCCGCGTCCGGCCTCTACCCCATCGCCGTGATGGCGATAGCCGTCACCGCGTACGCCGCCGGCGCCATGGCCCACGGCAGCGGCTTCCTCGCGGTCTACCTGGCCGCCATGGTCCTCGGCAACGCCAAACTGCCGCACTGGCCGGCCACCCGCGGCTTCGCCGACGGACTCGGCTGGATCGCCCAGATCGGCATGTTCGTCCTGCTCGGCCTCCAGGTGACCCCGCACGAGATGGGCGACGACATCTGGCCGGCGCTCGTCATAGGCCTGGTCCTGACCATGGTGGCGCGCCCCCTGAGCGTGTTCGTCAGCCTGACGCCGTTCCGGGTGCCGTGGCAGGAGCAGACTCTGATGTCCTGGGCCGGACTGCGCGGCGCGGTGCCCATCATCCTGGCGACGATCCCCATGGTGAGCGGCATCGAGGACAGCCGCCGCATCTTCAACATCGTCTTCGTCCTGGTCGTCGTCTACACCCTCGTCCAGGGCCCGACGCTCCCCTGGCTGGCCCGCAAACTGCACCTCGGCAAGGGCGCGGAGGCCGCCGACCTCGGTATCGAGTCGGCCCCTCTGGAGCGACTGCGCGGGCATCTGCTGTCCGTCGCGATCCCCGACGGCTCCAAGATGCACGGCGTCGAGGTGGGCGAGCTGAGACTGCCGCCGGGCGCTGCGGTCACCCTCGTCGTCCGCGATGAAAAATCGTTCGTTCCGCTTCCCACCACGGTCCTGCGCCGCGGTGACGAACTCCTCGTCGTGACCACCGACCCGGTCCGCGACGCGACGGAACGCCGCCTGCGGGCCGTCGGCCAGGGCGGCAAGCTGGCCCAGTGGCTGGGCACGGCGGGCAACGGAGAAGAGGCGTGACGCACCTCTCCGCTTCCTTTCAGAGGTGTAGGCCGCCGATGCCCCTGTACAGTGAAGGCGCACCCTGATCGAACCAACTCTGTCTGAAGCAGAGCTGGCGCGACCGTATGGCGGCCGGGACATCCTCTGCGGGGGCGTCGGCATCTACCGCAGTCCGCGCAAGAGGACAGCTCTCGGCGCCGCCCGCACGCACGGGGCCGCGCTACCAGGCAGCAGAAAGGCACGGCCGTGGCATCCACGGTCACCTACGGACAGCTGCTCCGCACCCCCGGCGCCTGGACGTTCCTGCTCCCCGGTTTCGCCGCGCGACAGCCGTTCGCGATGCTCACCATCTCCATCGTGCTGCTCGTCCAGCACACCACCGGCTCGTACGGCACCGCCGGCGCCGTGGCCGCCGTCACCGGTGTCTCCATGGCCCTGTGCGCGCCCTACGGGGGCCGCCTCGCCGACCGCTACGGACAGCGCGCGGTGCTCGTCCCCGGCGTCGTCCTGCACACGCTGTCCGGCCTCGCGCTGACGACGCTGGCGCTGACCGGCGCCCCCTTGTGGACCCTGTTCGCCGCGGCCGTCCTGACCGGCGCCTCCACGCCCCAGATCGGCCCGATGGTCCGCGCCCGCTGGGCGGCGAAGCTCCAGGACTCGCCCCTGATGCCGACGGCGGCGGCCTTCGAGTCCGTCACCGACGAGCTGACCTTCGTCTTCGGCCCGCTGCTCGCGACCGCCCTGTGCACCGCCGTCGACCCGGCGGCCGGCCTGGTCACCGAGGCCGCCCTGACCCTCCTCGGCGGCCTGCTGTTCGCGGCGCAGAGGAGCACCCAGCCGTCGGTGGCCACGGACAAGGACGGTTCGCTGAGCGGGCAGTACGCGCGCGTGGAGCGCGTTTCCGCACTGAGCGTCCCCGGGATACGCGTCCTGATCTTCGCCTTCCTCGGCATCGGCGCCGTCTTCGGCGGGATGCAGGTCTCGCTCGCCGCGTTCAGCGAGTCCACCGGCAACCCCGGCCTGAACGGCGTCCTGTACGGGGTCTTCGCCGCCGGCAACATGCTCTCCGGCCTGGTCTGCGGAGCCGTCGCCTGGCGCATGGCCCCGCAACGGCGCCTGGTCGCCGGGTACGCGGCCCTCGCGGTCACCGCCTCCGGCCTGTGGGCGGCCGACTCCGTCCTGACCCTCGCCGGGCTCGGCCTCCTGGTCGGCATGTGCATCGCGCCCGCGCTGATCACCGGCTACACCCTGGTCGACGCTCTGGTCCCGGCCGGCGCCCGCACCGAGGCGTTCACCTGGCTGACCGGCGCGGTCGCCCTCGGTCAGGCGGCGGCCGTCACCGCCGCGGGCCAGCTGGAGGACCGCCTGTGGGCCGGCGCCGGGTTCCTGGTGCCGATGGGCGGCACCCTGCTGGCGCTGGCGACCCTGGTGGCCCTGCGTTCACGGCTCGCACCGCGGGCGACGATCCGCCCGACGAGCCTGACCGTGGCACGTGGCGTCGGTCACCGCGTGCCGGTGACAGTGGACTGATCGGCGGGAATACGTCACTATGGACGATCGTTAGCACTCATCGAGTGAGAGTGCCAGGAGGAAGACACAGTGCCGACCTACCAGTACCAGTGCACCGAGTGCGGCGAGGGCCTTGAAGCGGTGCAGAAGTTCACCGACGACGCCCTGACCGAGTGCCCCAGCTGCAACGGCCGCCTCAAGAAGGTGTTCTCCGCGGTCGGCATCGTCTTCAAGGGCTCCGGCTTCTACCGCAACGACAGCCGTGGCTCCTCGTCGAGCAGCGCGCCCGCGTCGAAGCCGTCGACGGCCACTTCTTCGTCGTCGTCCTCGGACTCGTCGTCGAGTTCGTCCAGCTCCTCGTCGTCCGGCTCGGGCTCGTCGTCGAATTCGTCCAGCTCCTCGTCGGGCTCCAGCAGCTCGTCGAGCACCAGCTCGGCCGCGTAGCACCACCTCTCTTGCCCCACGGGACCCTGTCGTCGTACGACGACAGGGTCTTCGGTGTCTCCGCGCGGCCGCCGAACAGGTTCTAGGGTGCGGGCATGGTGAATCAGGCGAATCCCGGGAGCGCCACGAGCGCCGAGATCGGTGTGATCGGTGGCTCCGGCTTCTACTCCTTCCTCGACGACGTGACCGAGATGCATGTGGACACGCCGTACGGATCTCCCAGTGACTCCCTGTTCCTCGGCGAGGTCGCCGGCCGCCGGGTCGCCTTCCTGCCCCGGCACGGGCGCGGGCACCATCTTCCGCCGCACCGCATCAACTACCGCGCCAACCTGTGGGCGTTGCGCTCGGTCGGCGTGCGCCAGGTGCTCGCGCCGTGCGCGGTGGGCGGTCTGCGGCCCGAGTACGGCCCGGGGACACTGCTCGTGCCGGACCAGCTGGTCGACCGTACGAAGTCCCGGGTGGGCACGTTCTTCGACGGCCTGCCGCTGCCCGGCGGGGCCGTCCCCAACGTGGTGCACGTGTCCCTCGCCGACCCCTACTGCCCGGTCGGCCGCAAGGCGGCCCTGGAGGCGGCGCGCGGGCGCGACTGGGAGCCGGTGGACGGCGGCACGCTGACCGTGATCGAGGGACCGCGGTTCTCCACGCGTGCCGAATCGCTCTGGTACCGGGCACAGGGCTGGTCGGTGGTGGGCATGACGGGCCATCCCGAGGCGGGTCTCGCCCGTGAACTGGAGCTGTGCTACACGTCGTTGACCCTCGTCACCGACCTCGACGCGGGTGCGGAGACCGGTGAGGGCGTCTCGCACGAGGAGGTGTTCCAGGTGTTCGCGGCGAACGTGGACCGGATGCGGGGCGTGCTGTCCGACGCGGTGGCGGCGCTGCCGGAGAGTGCCACGCGGGACTGCCTGTGCACGAAGGCGCTGGGCGGGATGGATCCGGGGTTCGAGCTGCCGTAGCGGGCCGAGATGCGAGGCTGGGTCCAGGGCTGGGTCCGGGGGCTGGAGCGGGTCGGCGGAGCGGAACTTCCCGTTCGGGTGAGCGAGTTGTCCACAACCCGTGAGTAACACACAGGCCTGAGCGGGGTTCGCCGAAAAGCCTCATCGTGGGGGCGCAAGCAGCTCCCTCGTCACAGGTGGTGGTCCCCATGTCTCCCGTACGTCCCGTGCATTCCGTGCGTTCCGTTCCGCTCGTCCCCCCGCCCTGCGAGGTGCCGCACTTCGCCCCCGTGCGGGTGCGCGGCGGGCGGTATCAACTGCGGCGCCTGGTACGGAATCGGAGGCGGGCGCTGGCCCTCGGGCTCGCCGTCACGGCTGCCGCGATCGTGGCGGCGGGCCCACGCGAGACATCGGGTCCGCCACCCGACGCCGGACGGGTCCGGGGGCATCCCGTGGAGGATCCCGTACGGGAGCGGCGCGCGGTCGAGATGGTGACGGCGCCGGTGCGGATCGCCGACGCGGCCACGGTCCGGCTGCTGCGGCCCGGTGACCGGGTCGACGTCATCGCGGCCGAGGAGTCGCCGACGGGCACCGACGCCCGGGTGGTCGCGCACCGGGCCCGGGTGACGAAGGTGCCGCCGGCCACGACGCCCGAGGACAGCGTGGCCGAGGGCGGGGCCCTGGTCGTGCTCTCGGTGCCGCGCACCACGGCGTCCCGGCTGGCCGGCGCGGGCGCGACGGCACGGTTGGTGGTGACGGTGTGGTGATTCCCGTAGTGAACGTCGGGGTGAAAGTCGGGATGAACGTTGGAGTGAACCCTGACGTGATCGCTTCGAACCGACTGGCGTCAAGTCCCTCGTTGGAGCCGCCCAATTGGACATGGCCGCCACAGGTTGACGTAGGTTGCGGAACTGTTTGTTCCACCATTTGCGTGTACGAGGAGAGGCCCCGCGGTGAGCGAGAAGAAGCAACCGAGCGTCTGGGACGGCTTCAAAGCCTTCCTGACGCGCGGCAACGTCGTCGATCTGGCGGTCGCGGTAGTCATCGGTGCCGCGTTCACCAACATCGTCAACTCGGTGGTGAAGGGCGTCATCAACCCGCTGGTGGGGGCGTTCGGGACCAAGGACCTCGACAAGTACAGCTCGTGCCTGAAAGCACCGTGCACGGTGGAGGAGGACGGCACGGTCACGAGCGGTATCCCCATCATGTGGGGCACGGTTCTCAGCGCCACGCTCACCTTCGTGATCACCGCGGCCGTCGTCTACTTCCTGATGGTCCTGCCCATGTCGAAGTACCTGGCCCGGGTGGCCGCGCGCCAGAAGGCGAAGGAGGGCGCGCAGGAAGTCATCGAGGTGAGCGAGCTGGAGGTCCTCAAGGAGATCCGCGACGCCCTGGTCGCCCAGCGGGGCTCCGGGCACGACGAGCGTTAGCGACCGCGCCGGACCCCGGACCGGGGTGGTTCGGCCCGGTTCAGATGTGGTGGGGCGGCTTCTCGTCGAGGAAACGCTTCAGGTCGGCCGCGCTGTCGCCACCGCCCTCACCCGGGCGCTCGCCCCACCCACGGTCCGTGTCGTCCGACGACTGCTGGTCCAGCGGGTCGTCGAAGATCAGCGCGGGCTTCGGGGCGCGCGGTTCGGGGGCGGCGGGGCTGCTCATGACTCCAGGGTACGTCCCACCTGCCGGGCCCGGTCCGGGCCGTGGGGCGCCCACCGGATCACGATCACGCTCCGGCGCCGCCCTTCGGCCTGCGCACGGCGGGCTCATCTGCTGTGCTGGGTCGTATGACGTCTTCCCCCGCAGCCGGCGGCGTCGGCCGCGATGCGCCCCTGCGCAAGCTGACCGCGCGCGGACGCGGCGAATCGCACCGGGTCGCCTCGCCGCTGGAACTCTTCTTCGACCTCTGCTTCGTAGTGGCCGTCGCCCAGGCGGGCGTCCAGTTGGTGCACGCCGTGGCCGAGGGGCACGCGGGCGAGGGCATCCTCAACTACGCGATGGTGTTCTTCTCCATCTGGTGGGCCTGGATGAACTTCACCTGGTTCGCCTCGGCGTACGACAACGACGACGTGCTGTACCGGATCGTCACGCTGGTCCAGATCGCCGGCGTCCTGGTACTGGCGGCCGGGATCTCACGGGCCTTCGAGGACCACGACTTCCTGATCGTCTGGCTCGGCTATCTGATCATGCGGCTGCCGATGGCCGCCCAGTGGCTGCGGGTTGCCCGCTCGGCCACCGGCGCCGAGCGGACGATGGCCCTGCGGTACGCCGGTGGCGTGCTCCTCTGTCTGGTCGGCTGGCTGGGCCTGGTGCTCCTGCCGGAGTCCGCCCGCCCCTGGCTGTTCCTGGTGATGGCGCTCGCCGAACTGGCGGTCCCCGTCTACGCGGAGAAGAGCTTCGCCACGTCCTGGCACCCGCACCACATCTCCGAGCGGTACGGGCTGTTCACCATCATCGTGCTGGGCGAGGCGATCGCGGCGGCGACGGTGGCCGTGAAGTCGGGGGTGGAGGAGAACGACGCGCTGGGCGAGCTGCTGCCGATCGCGGCGGGCGGGCTGCTGATCGTGTTCTCCGCCTGGTGGATCTACTTCTCCGTCCCCATCCACGGGCACCTGCGCTCCAACAGGCAGTCGTTCCTGTGGGGTTACGGCCACTATCTGATCTTCGCGTCGGTGGCCGCGATCGGCGCGGGCCTGGAGGTGGCGGTCGAGCAGGGGGTCGGCAAGGCACACATCTCCACGCTGGCCGCGTCGGCGGCCGTGACCCTTCCTGCAGCGCTCTACCTGATCACCGTCTGGGCCCTGCACTCGCGCTACTTCAAAGTGGGCACCGCCCAGCAGCTGGTCCTGCCGACCACGGCGTTGCTGGTGATCGTGTGCACGTTCCTGGGCGACTGGGGGGTGCTCGCGGCGGGCGTCGTGTCGGCGCTCGCGGTGGCAACCGGGGTGACACTGACCGCCCGGACGGTGGCCGAAGACACGCAAGTGGCGAAGAAGGGCTGAGGAAGCAGCGGAAAGGGGCGCTGGACAAGACTGGGCGTCATGACAGTTGACGCTCTGACAGATGTGGCCGGCCTGCGAGTGGGGCACGCGACGCGTATCGGCGACGGATGGCTCACCGGCACGACGGTCGTGCTCGCGCCGGAGGGCGGAGCCGTGGCGGCCGTGGACGTGCGGGGCGGCGGACCCGGCACCAAGGAGACCGACGCCCTGGATCCGCGCAACGTCGTGCGCACTGTCGAGGCGGTGGTGCTGACGGGCGGCAGCGCGTACGGGCTGGACTCGGCGTCGGGGGTGATGGCCTGGCTGGAGGAGCGGGGGCGCGGGGTGCGGGTCGGACCCGATGCCGGGCACGTCGTGCCGGTGGTGCCCGCCGCCTGCGTCTTCGACCTGGGCCGGGGCGGCGACTTCCGGGCCCGGCCGGACGCGGCCACCGGTCGGGCGGCCGTCGAGGCAGCCGCCGCGAGCGAGCTGGGCGCGCCGGTGCCGGAGGGATGCGTGGGCGCCGGTACGGGGGCGGTGGTCGGACATCTCAAGGGCGGGGTCGGCACCGCGAGCACCGTACTGCCGTCGGGGATCACAGTGGCGGCGCTGGTGGTGGCCAACGCGGCGGGGTACTCGGTGGATCCGGAAACGGGGGTGCTGTACGGGGAGTTGTTCGAGGGGCGGCGGGTCGAGTACCCGGCGGCCGGGGTGCACGAGGCGGCGCAGCGGCGGCTGGCCGAGGTCGCCGTCGCGACCCCGCTCCCCCCGCTGAACACGACACTCGCGGTGGTCGCGACCGACGCGGCACTGTCGAAGGCACAGGCCCAGAAGGTGGCCGGCACGGCACACGACGGCATCGCACGTGCCGTACGCCCGGTCCATCTGCTGACCGACGGGGACACGGTGTTCACGCTGGCGACAGGGACACGCCCACTGGCCGAGGACAACCCACTCGCCCTGAACGAGATCCTGGAGGCGGGCGCGGACCTGGTGACCCGGGCGATCGTCCGGGCGGTGCGGGCGGCGGGGTCGGTGGTGGGGGCGGGTGGGGGGTGGCCTTCGTATGGGGAGTTGTACGGGGGGCGGTAGCGGGAGGGAGGGGGCAGGG
>NZ_JBSFMT010000140.1:0-10631 GCF_053599695.1 Streptomyces sp. NPDC000878
GTGGTTTTTTTTGCGCCCGCGCGCCCCGGGGGGGGGGGGGGGGGGGGGCCCCCCCCCCCCAGGAACGGGATGGGACGGGTAGGGGCGGCGGGGGCGAAAAAAATCCAGCCCCCCACCCCTCACGCATACCGCTCCAACAACCCACCCACATACCCCCGCAACCGCCCTCCAAGCACCCCCACCGTCAAATCCCCCCGCCCCAACTCCCTCCAAGGCCCCGCCAGTTTCCCCGCATCGGGCGCATACCCGAGCGCGTCAAGCAGCCGCCAGTACAAGTGCTCACCCCCATCCGCCAGCCGACGCCCACCCCACGCCTCGTACCGCTTCCGGAACCCAAGCCCGTACTCCACCCCGTGCAACAACGCGACCGCCGTCGAACAGTGCGCGACATCGAGATCGGCAGGCCCCCACGAGGTCTCGACCCAGTCCACGACCCCACTGACCCGCAGCTCGTCACCCTCCCCCTCGAAGAGCACATTCCCGGGATGAAAGTCCCGGTGCAGAAAGCACCCTTCGTACGACGGCGCCGGCCCCCGAATCACCTCCACGGCCCGAGCCCACAACGCCCCGTCGCCCTCCCCGACCCGCACCCGCTCGGGAGAGGTCCACGCCTCGTAGACCCGGGGCCGTTCCACCGGAACGACCCGGTGAATCCGTACGAGTTGAGCCGCGAGCAGATCAAGCCGCCGCTCCAGATCCTCCTCGTCGACCCGCACCCGCCCCGGCACCAGCGACATCAACAACGAGGGATGGTCGCAGTGTTCGGCAGCCGCGTCGACGGCGATCAAGGCGGGAGCCGGAACACCGTCCTCCCCGGCGAGCAGTGAGAGCACGGACGCCTCACGGTTCAGCAGCCCGACGGCATGCCGCCGAAAAAAGGGCTTAACGAACGACCGCAACACGAGCCCCGAACCTGCCCCCGAACCGTCAACCAGACCGGGACCGGGACCGGGACCGGGGTCGGGACCGGGGTCGAGGTCGAGGTCGATCCGACGCATCTGCGAACTCCACCCGCCGCACAGCGGACGGACATCACGCACCACCCGCCCTTCAGGCAACTGCTTAGCCACCCACGCCCGAGTCGCAGTCCACCCCCGCTCCTCGACCCCAGTCAGCACGGCGTCCACGAACTCCCGCCGATCGTCGGCGTGATCGCGGTACCAGAGCCCCAAGAAGTGGTCGGCGTCGGGCAGTTCAAGGCGCGTGAACTGCGCACGCGCCGCCAGCGACTCCGTCACCGCATCGGTCACCTCGGCCGGAATGACATGATCGGCGCCCGGAACCACCAGCACCGCCCGCCCGTCGTACGCCCGCAGCACCTCCAGCGCGGGCGCCCCGCGCCAACTCCCCGGCGTCCGGATCAACTCGCTGAAGCGCCCGTCCCCGTCACCGAACGGTACGTCCCACGCCTCGCCCCCGTACACGGCCGGCGCGCACAACCCGAGCGCGGCGACCCGCTCGCCGTAGTGCCCCGCGAGATCCGCCACCGTCTGTCCGCTCATGCTGAACCCGACCAGCACGAGCGGACTGTCCGCCGGAACCCGAGCCCCGATGACCGCGACGGCCTGCTCGAACCGCCGCCGCAGGCTCAACTCGCCGAGCGCACCCGTACTTTCACCGTGCCCGGAGAAGTCGAAGGCGAGCCCCTGACAGCCACGCGCGACGAACTCGGCGAGCAGCGGCACCAGCCGCTCCTTGCTCCCGTTGCCGGCACCGTGCAGCAGAACAACGGTCGCCGCACCCGGATGCCCGTCCGGATCCCCGCCCGGGTCACCCCCGTACACCCCGCTCAGTCGTTCGCCGTCGAAGTCGTACGAGAAAGGAATCAGCTCACTCATAGGCCCATTCACTCACGGAGAAATGCAGATGCGCCGACACCCCCTCCATCCCTACGCTGGACAGGCGCAGCGAAGCCGTAGACACCGCTTCTCGCCGGACAGGCGTCACTCACGAGACTCGGGGCTACTCTCTACGCACCGACGGACGGACGCCCACCCCCAGCGCCCCAGCGCTCCGTCGGAACACACCGTCACGCACACGCACATCACCGCTCAGCCACCCACGCCACCACAAGGAGTCCCGTCATGGGCACCTTGATCATTTCCGCGACCGTCGTTCTGGTCATCATGGGCTTCGACAACAGCATCCTGTGGCTCGCCGCCGTCGCCCTGCTCTTCGTCTACTTCCGCTACGGCCGTACGGGGAGCGGCACGGCGACATCCTCGTCCGCGGGCGGCGTCCCGGGGCCCGGGTCCTCGCCCGCCAGCTACCGCGCCTACCGCCAGCGCCGGGACCAGCAGGCCAAGTGGGAGCGCCGCTACCGTCGGGAGCGCCCCATGGAGTCCCGCCGCCAGGACCGCAAGGGCAAGTAGAAGGGCGTGCCCCCGGTCTGTCACCTCACAGACCGGGGGCACCTCACAGACCTGGGGCACCCCACACCGGGAACCACCTGCTCAGGTCCTCCTCGATCCGCAGATCCCCGGAAAGCGCGGCCCGCACCTGCAACTCCAGCGCACTGTCTCTCCGTTGGCCGCGACCGTCACCGTCACCGCCGACCAGCGGAGAGAAGGGATAGAAGGTCCCGCGCTTGTAGAGATAGACAAGCCCGAGCCGCCGAGCACCCTCTCCCGAACCGTCGGCATCCTCGAACCCGACCACGGAACACAACAACTGCGGCCCGAACCCACTGGCCTCCAACGCACTGTTGACCGCGTGCAGATCCCCCACGAGCGCGGGCAGATCCTCGGGCCCGCGCGACGACACCAGCCACGAGTACCCGTACTCGTCCCGGACCAGCTCGACAGGCGGCCCGGTCCGCTCCGTATCCGCGTCGAGCAGCGCCTGGACCTCCTTGCGTACGTCGTCGAAGGCGGCGCCCTCCACGGTGGCGAAGCACACCGACCCGCGGCCCGTGGGCGTGAAGCCGGCCGCCGCCTGGAGGGTCACGGCGGCCGAGGGCAGCCCGAAGAGCCGGTCCAGATCGGGCAGGACCGGCTTGGTACGCCCGAGCAGAATGTCCAGCAGCCCCATAAGGCCTCCTCACGCCTTCCCGGAGCCGCCGCCAGGAGTCGCAGCCTCTCCCAACTCGGTGGAGATCTGCCCCAGTTGGTCGAGCCGCTGCTCCAGGCTGGGGTGGGTGGAGAAGTACCGTGCCAGGCCCGGCTCCTTGCCGAGGGCGGGCGTGAAGTAGAAGGCGTTGAAGGCCTGCGCGGTCCGCAGGTCCTTCGACGGGATCCGGGCGATGTCGCCGGAGACCTTGGTGAGCGCGGAGGCCAGTGCCGAGGGCCGCCCGGTGAGGAGTGCGGCGGACCGGTCGGCGGCCAGTTCCCGGTACCGGGACAGCGCACGGATCAGCAGAAAACTGATCGTGTAGACCGCAGCCGAGACGCCCATCACCGCGGCGAAGACGACAGCGGTGTTCTGATCCCGCCGCCCCCCGCCGAACAACTGCGAGTAGAAGGCGAACCGCACGATGAGCCCGGCGATGACGCCGAGGAAGGACGCGACGGTGATCACGGCGACGTCCTTGTGCGCGACATGGGACAGCTCGTGCGCGAGCACACCCTCCAGCTCCGCCGGTTCCAGCCGCCGCAGCAGCCCGGTGGTCACGCACACCACGGCGTGATCGGCGTTCCGCCCGGTCGCGAACGCGTTCGGCATGTCCATATCGGAAACGGCGACCACGGGCTTGGGCAGGTCGGCCACGGCACACAGCCGGTCGATCACCCCGTGCAGCTGTGGATACTCCTCCCGCTCCACGACCTTCCCGCGCATCGCGAAGAGGGCGACCCGGTCGGAGAACCAGTACTGCGCCCCGAGGAACCCCGCCGCGACCACCACGACCAGCACCCAGGACTTCAGCAACACGATCAACGCGGCGACAAAGGCCACGTACAGCAGTCCGAGCAGAAACAGCGTGACCGTCATCCGCACGGTCAGCCCTCGATCGCTCCGCATTCGGTTCGGCATCGACACCACCCCGCAGTCAGGCACTCGCCCCACTGCCCAGTGTGCACCCGCCCCGTCCCATGAAGCGGTCGCGCCCAGCCCTAGGCCCAGCAAAGGCTCACCCCCGGCGGACCTCGCCCGCCCACCCGCTCAGCAGGCACTACCTGGCCAGCTGCCGCCCCCGGGCGAGCAACTCGACCACCTCCGCCGACCCACGCGGCACATCGGCAGTCGCCTGCCAGCCCCGTACGGACGCCCCGGCCCACTCCCGCAGCCGGACATCGGGATCGTCGAGCAACGCGACCGCGGCCCGCAGCCGCACCAGCCCCCCACACGCGTCCAGCAGCCGGAACGCGGCGACCCGCGCATGCCGCGGCCATCCCTCCCCGAGCCACTCCGCCAGCCGCTCGGTGTCCAGCGACCGTGCGAAGGGCAACAGCGCCAGCGTCGCCTCCCGCACCACCCCGGGCGCCGGGTCGTCGAGCAGCGCCCGCAGCCGTCGTACGTCCGTCACATCCAGGGCCCGCAGCCCCGCCACCGCCCGCGCCCGCACCCTCGGGTCGGGATGCCCGAGCAGCGGCCACAGCAATTCCGCGTCGGCCCGCTCCCCGCACTCCGCCAGCCCGGCGACCACACCGGGGGACAGCGCAGGGTCGCCCGGCCGGGCACACCGGTCCCGATACCAGGCAGCCGGGTCACCTCCCACCTGCCGTACGACATACCGAGCACAGGCCCGCACCACCCCCGCCCGGTCGGCGAGAAACCCCTCGGCCCGCTCTCCCTGCCCGGCCCGCCGCAGCGCGGTCACCCCGGCGGACCGCACCCGAGGCCCCCGCGCCCCGAGCAGAGCATCGAGCACGTCGCCTTCCGCCCCTCCCTCCCGTACGGCGGCCAGGGCGGCCTCGGCGCACAGGTCCTGGACGACGGGGTCGGGGTCGCGGGCGGCGGCCCGGGCGAGTTCGCCGGGGGAGAAGTCCCCCTCGTCGACGGCCAGCCGGTACGCGAACCGGCGTACGCCACGGCCGACGGAAGCGAACATCGGCGCGAGACGCTCACGTGGCGCCCGGCGCAGCACCTCGTCGAGCAGATCGACGGCGAAGACACCCCGGCCGCGTCGACCACCGAGGAGGATCAGCGGGGCGAGCCCGACGGCCGCGTCCACATCGTCGAGAACCGCCCGCAGTACCTCCCGGGCCCGCTCCCGCACGGGCGCCACCCAGTCGGCGGTCCGGACGACGACCAACGGCCACAGCCCCGGATACCCGGCCACAGAACCGAGAGCCGCCTCCCGCACCCGCCCGTCGGGGTGGCACAGGGCGAGCGCGAGCCGGGACTCGGGGAGCGCGTCGGGGTGCCGGAGGGCGGCGACCTCGGTGGGGGGCAGCGGGAGCCAGTAGAACCAGGACCGAACACCGGCATCCAGCGCGAGCCAGGCCCTGGGCTCCTCGGCGTCGATCACGTCCGACAGAGCGGCCCCCTCGGCCAGCCGCCGAGCCGCTGCTTCGCCACCCCTGATGTTCTCGCGCATGCCCGCCCCCGGTGCTGCCTGCCGTATCGCGTGATCGTAGGCCGGGGGCAGCCCGCCGGTCGCGCGATATATGGACGACCAGGGACTCACGCCAGTACGGCCGGCAGGACCGCTACGGCTAGTACGGCGCCCGGAACTGGACGTACCCCAGCAGCAGGATGATCGCGGCGACACAGCCGAGGACCACGGCCGTCGATATCCAGGACGACCTGCGCGGCCCCGACCCCTCGGGCTCACCCCGGAACGGCACCGCTGCCGGCGGGTTCTCCTTCCAGCGAGCGGCCAGCATCCGGGCCCGCGCGGAGGGCTCCTTCAGCTCGGCGTTGTCCGCCCACTTGATGTCGAACTCCCGCTCGCTGTCGTCCTGTTCGGACATCCCCGTCATCCCCGTCGCCTCTCTGATCCCGTCTGATCCCGTCCGGTTCCCCTGCCTGTGCAAGGTCTTTTCAGCATAGTCCGTACGTATGACAGCGCCCCCGCCACCGAAACCGGGGCGAGGGCGCTGACGTACACCGTTACCGGGCGCCTGGTGGCGCCGGCCGACTCACACGTCGAAGTACAGCTCGAACTCGTGCGGGTGCGGACGCAGCTGCAGGGGCGCGATCTCGTTCGTGCGCTTGAAGTCGATCCACGTCTCGATCAGGTCCGGCGTGAACACGTCGCCCTGGAGGAGGAACTCGTGGTCGCGCTCCAGGGAGTCGAGGACGGCCGGGAGCGAGGTCGGGACCTGGGAGACGCCCGCGTGCTCTTCGGGGGCCAGCTCGTAGAGGTCCTTGTCGATCGGCTCGGCCGGCTCGATCTTGTTCTTGATGCCGTCCAGGCCCGCCAGGAGCAGCGCCGAGAAGGCGAGGTACGGGTTGCCGGAGGAGTCGGGCGCGCGGAACTCGACGCGCTTGGCCTTCGGGTTGGAGCCCGTGATCGGGATACGCATCGCGGCGGAGCGGTTGCGCTGCGAGTACACCAGGTTGACCGGGGCCTCGAAGCCGGGGACCAGGCGGTGGTACGAGTTCACCGTCGGGTTGGTGAACGCGAGCAGCGACGGGGCGTGCTTGAGGATGCCGCCGATGTAGAAGCGGGCGGTGTCCGACAGGCCCGCGTAACCGGCCTCGTCGTAGAAGAGCGGCTGGCCGCCCGTCCACAGCGACTGGTGGACGTGCATGCCCGAGCCGTTGTCGCCGAAGATCGGCTTCGGCATGAAGGTCGCGGTCTTGCCGTTGCGCCACGCCACGTTCTTCACGATGTACTTGAAGAGCTGGAGGTCGTCGGCCGCGGCGAGCAGCGTGTTGAACTTGTAGTTGATCTCGGCCTGGCCGGCGGTGCCCACCTCGTGGTGCTGGCGCTCGACCTGGAGGCCGGAGTTGGCCAGCTCCAGGGAGATCTCGGCACGCAGGTCGGCGAAGTGGTCGACCGGCGGGGTCGGGAAGTAACCGCCCTTGTAGCGGACCTTGTAACCGCGGTTGTCCTCCAGCGCACCGGTGTTCCAGGCGCCCGCCTCGGAGTCGATGTGGTAGAAGGACTCGTTCTCACGGGTCGCGAAGCGGACGCTGTCGAAGACGTAGAACTCGGCCTCGGGACCGAAGTACGCGGTGTCCGCGATACCGGTCGACGCCAGGTACGCCTCCGCCTTCTTCGCCACGTTCCGCGGGTCACGGGAGTACTGCTCGCCCGTGATCGGGTCGTGGATGAAGAAGTTGATGTTGACCGTCTTGTCCTTGCGGAACGGGTCGACCCGCGCGGTGGACAGGTCGGCGCGGAGCGCCATGTCGGACTCGTGGATGGCTTGGAAGCCGCGGATCGAGGAGCCGTCGAAGGCGAGTTCCTCGTCCGGGTCGAAGGCCGTCGCCGGCAGTGTGAAGTGCTGCATCACACCCGGCAGATCGCAGAATCGGACGTCGACGAACTTGACGTCCTCGTCCGCGATGAACTTCTTGGCCTCGTCGGCATTCTGGAACATCCAGCTCCTCCTACTCCCGGCCGTCCGTGCCGGGGTGGTAGTTCGTTCGTGCGGCCAGTGCGGTGGCACACGTTGGATCCGACCTTAGGTACAGGTGATTTCTCAGGCATGACCCATTTGTTTCGACCAAGTTAACCGGACTCCGGCCGGGCGACCCACCTGTAGGTATCGAAAATCGGGCGCAGTACGGTGGTCGGGTGGACAACAGGGACGCAATCGGCTCGTGGCTCTCCGGACCGCGTGCAGCCGCGGAGGAAGCCGGTGTCGACTTCGGATACCGGGGCGAACAGCTCGGTCTGCCGGAGGAGGGCCCCGGCTCGATCGCCCGCCCGGGCCGTCGGCTCGGCGCCCTGGCCGTCGACTGGGGCCTGTGCCTCTTGATCGCATACGGCCTGGTCACGGAGAGCTATAACGAGGCCGCGCAGGTCTGGGCGCCGCTCATCCTCCTCGCCCTGCTCCTGCTCACCCTGGGCACCCTCGGCTTCACCCCGGGCAAGCGGCTCTTCGGCCTGCGGGTCGTCGCCCTGGACACCGGCCGCGTCAGTCCACTGCGCGCCGCGCTGCGAACGCTCCTGTTCTTCCTCGCCCTCCCGCCCCTGATCTGGGACCGCGACGGCCGAGGCCTGCACGACCGGCTGGCGCGCACGGTGGAAGTACGGATCTAGCACTTCCGTGCGGTACGACGATGGGGGCGCCCGGAGTGATCCGGGCGCCCCCATCGTCGTACAAGTCGTTGTACGAGGTCGTGCTGTCAGCGCATCTTGCCGCCGCGCGGCATGCGCATCCCCTTGGGCATCGGGCCCTTCGGCAGTGGCATGTTGCTCATCAGGTCACCCATCGCCCGCAGCCGGTCGTTGGTGGCGGTCACCTGGGGGCCGGCGAGAACGCGCGGCAGCTTGAGCATCGTCGTGCGGAGCTTCTTCAGCTCGATCTGGCCCTCACCCGTACCGACCAGCAGGTCGTGCACCGGCACGTCCGCGACGATACGGGCCATCTTCTTCTTCTCGGCGGCCAGCAGGCTCTTCACCCGGTTCGGGTTGCCCTCGGCGACCAGCACGATGCCGGCC
The DNA here is from genome assembly GCF_053599695.1 of Streptomyces sp. NPDC000878. Taxonomy (NCBI): domain Bacteria; kingdom Bacillati; phylum Actinomycetota; class Actinomycetes; order Kitasatosporales; family Streptomycetaceae; genus Streptomyces; species Streptomyces sp. NPDC000878. The sequence goes on from NZ_JBSFMT010000140.1 coordinate 8,498, forward strand.
TTGCCGACCGCGCGGTGCACCACGTCCTGGCTGCGGTTCATCGCCACCGCCGGAGTCGTCGTCCAGCCCCGGCCGATGTTGTCCAGCACGGCTGCCGCGGCACCCGGCTGACCCTCCATCTGACCGAACGCGGCCCGCTCGGCCCGGCGCCCGAACACGATCGCCGTCGCGAGGAAGGCGAGCAGGAGCCCGAGAATTCCGAGATAGATCGGGTGACCGATCAAGAAGCCGATCGCGAGGAAGACACCGAAGGTGAAGATTCCGACAGCCGCGAGTACAAGACCGATCTTCTTGTCGGCCTTGCGGGTCATCTTGTACGTCAGGGCGATCTGCTTGAGTCGCCCGGGGTTCGCGGCGTCCGCCGCGGTTTCCTTCCTCGCCATGCCGTGAAGTCTACGTGGCCTTGGAAGCGCCGACGACGGCGGTGCCGTCGGGAGGGAGCGTGAGGAAGGCGGGAGAGCGGGGGAGGAGCGGTCAGGGGCGGGCGGCCAGGGCCTGTTCGAGGACGCGCTGCGCCTCGACCCGGTCCTTGGCGCGACGGCGGTCCTCCAGGACGGAGGTCCAGGCGTTCTGCCGGGCGGTGCGCTGGCCGCTGCTCATCAGCAGCGACTCGACTGCACGCAGTGCGTCGGTGAACGACGGAATGGGTGTGGCGCGGACGGGCGCGGCCTGCATGGTGGTGGTCCCCCCTCGGAACGGCTCTGGGTAAGGGTGCACATCGTGTGAAGACAGGGTCACTGATTGGTGTTACCAGGGCGTGACCTGCCGGTCAAACACGGATGAAGCCTTGATGCGGAAGGTGAAAACGCCGATGCGGCCCTGACGTATGCCCTCAACTGGGAGGACGGTCAGGACCGCATGGAATCGGCCGTTACTGGCGAGTAGTTACTTGTGCGCGAATTCACACGTCTGCTGCGTCCTTGCTGGGCAAGGAGAGTGACGGTGTGTCAGACCGCCTGCGAGGCGATGTACGCGCCGCGCTTCTCGACGGCCATCTGGTAGAGCCGCCCGGCGCGGTACGAGGAACGCACCAGCGGACCGGACATGACCCCGGAGAAGCCGATCTGCTCGGCCTCCTCCTTCAGCTCGACGAACTCGTGCGGCTTGACCCAGCGCTCGACGGGGTGGTGCCGCACGGTCGGACGCAGATACTGCGTGATGGTGATCAGCTCGCACCCGGCCTCGTGCAACTGGCGCAACGCCTCGCTGACTTCTTCACGGGTCTCACCCATGCCGAGGATCAGGTTGGACTTCGTGACCAGACCGTAGTCGCGGGCGTCGGTGATGACCTTGAGCGAGCGGTCGTAGCGGAAGCCGGGGCGGATGCGCTTGAAGATGCGGGGGACCGTCTCGACGTTGTGCGCGAAGACCTCGGGGCGGGAGGAGAAGACCTCGGCCAGCAGCTCCGGTACGGCGTTGAAGTCGGGCGCGAGCAGCTCGACCTTGGTCCGGCCGGCCTCGCGTGCCGCCGTCTGCTCGTGGATCTGGCGAACGGTCTCGGCGTACAGCCAAGCCCCGCCGTCTTCGAGGTCGTCACGGGCGACGCCGGTGATGGTGGCGTAGTTGAGATCCATGGTGACCACGGACTCGCCGACGCGGCGGGGCTCGTCGCGGTCGAGTGCCTCGGGCTTGCCGGTGTCGATCTGGCAGAAGTCGCAGCGGCGGGTGCACTGGTCGCCGCCGATGAGGAAGGTCGCCTCGCGGTCCTCCCAGCACTCGTAGATGTTGGGGCAGCCGGCTTCCTGGCAGACGGTGTGCAGGCCCTCGCTCTTCACGAGGTTCTGCATCTTCGTGTACTCGGGACCCATTTTCGCCCGGGTCTTGATCCACTCGGGCTTGCGCTCGATGGGGGTCTGGGCGTTCCGGACCTCCAGGCGCAGCATCTTGCGTCCGTCGGGTGCGACTGCGGACACGATGGCTCCCTGTAGCTTCGATTCTTCGGCGTACACCAGGGTACGCCCGTGCGCTCCCCGCCTTACGAGACGGGCAACCTTCGGGACGGGGGGTGCATTCCCGGGGCCCTGAACGGGCTTTGTCCTCAAACGCCGGACGGGCTGGGGTTTGAGGCCGGGAGGTGCCCCCCCCGGGTGTCCCCCCCCGCCCCCAGCACCGCCCAACCCCCCCCACCCCACAC
>NZ_JBSFMT010000141.1:0-10609 GCF_053599695.1 Streptomyces sp. NPDC000878
TTTTGGGGGGGGCCGCCGCGGGGGGGTGGGGGGGGCGGCCGACTGTTGAGAGTGCGGGTGCTCAAGCCCAGGCCGTGACGGGGACGAAGGAGCTGTCGTCAGGGAAGCCGACGCCGACCTCGTCGTACGGGTCCACCCAGAGCTCGTAGCCGCGGTGCCGGATGCACCGGCCCGGGTTGTTGCGGGAGACGAGCCGGACCGAGCCGCTCGCCGAACCGGGGACGGCGTAGAAGGTCGCGTCCTGGTTGAAGGCGTCCGTGCCGTCGCTGGTGCCCAGTTGGACGCGGAAGCCGTAGTGGCGCAGGTAGCGGCCGTCGGAGGCACGGAGGGAGTAGCCGGCCGAGCCGGCGAGGCCGGCCACGATCGTGAAGGTGGCCTGCTGCTTGACGGCGGCGGAGCCGGCGGAGGTGACCTCGGGCGTCACGCCCAGCCCGTCGGAGCCGTAACTGGCGTAGCGCGCCGGGTAGTTGACCGACCGGAACGAACGGGTCACCCCGGTCGGCAGAGTCGTGCGGGCCTGTTCCGTGGCGGTCAGCGTGGTGAGACCGAGGTGGTCGTAGCCGCCGCTGGTGGAGCCGTAGTCACCGCCGCCGCCCTCGGGCTCGACGACCTTCGCGAGGGCCGCGAGGTTGGGCACGAACTGCCCCCTGCGGACTGCGTAGTGGTTGTACAGCTGCGCCCAGATCGGGCGGACCTGGCCCCGGCTTCCGCCGGCCACCTCGGTGAAGGTCTGCCAGCCCTCCCACACGCCGGGGGCGCCGTAGTGCCAGATGTAGTCGGTGAAGGGGACCTCCTCACCGAGGTTGTACTTGGCGACGTACTCGCACGCCTTGCGGAACCGGCTGTCGTCGTATCCGTACAGGTCGATGCCCTGGTGCCAGGCCATCTCGCAGACGGTGCCCATCAGACCGATGCCGAGCATGGTGTGGCCCTGGTCGCGGCCGGACTCCTGCCACTGCGCGAGGTTCTCGTCGGAGTACACAAACGGGACGGCGTTGCCGATGGAACCCATCCCGCCACCGGTTTTGAAGTACTCCACGGCCTGGTCGATCTTGGCCTGCTCGTCGCAGAGGATGCCGATGGCCAGGACGGAGGCCATGTTGCACAGGTCCCAGCTCGCCCAGTAGTTGGAGAGGTACGCGCCGTTGTGGTTGACCAGGAAGTCGTTGTTGAGCGGGTAGAACACGTTGCGCATCATGTTCTGGAACGCCGTGAGGTCGAATCCGCTGTAACCGCGCATGATCTCGGCGGCGTTGGCGAACTCGTACCCGTAGATCCCGGCGGCCAGGAAGCGGTCCGCGGTGCCCTGGACCGAAGTGAGCGTGCTCGACCAGGCGTTGAGGATGTTACGGGCCGCGTCGCCGTGCGTGGTGAGGCCCTGGATCTTCCACCGCAGGGCGTTCTGGTAGGCGGCGGCGATGTCGTTGTAGAGGATGCCGTAGTTCTCCGCGGTGCCGGAGCCGCGGTAGATCGTCGCCTGTGGATTGGGCGTCCAGGTGGCCAGCGAATGGGAGTTGGCGATCAGTTTCTGCCAACCCGCGTTCCAGGGCTCCGCCGCCGTGCTGACCCTGGAGGCCATGCGGGAGAGGTCGGATGCCAGGTGCAGGGCTCCCGGGTGGACGATCGCGGCCGAGGCCGGGCTTGCGGTGAGCAGCGGGCTCGTCAGGGCGACGGCGCCGATGCCGGCCGCCGCTTTGAGTACGTTGCGGCGGCTGGCGCCGTTGACGCCTTGGGCGTCTCTCGATGGTGCGGCTCTTTCTGCCATGGTGCGGCTCCTTGGCATGTTGTTGTGGTTGTGCGGATCCGAGAGGACGGCTGGTTGCCGTCGGCGGGGCGACCCGCGCGCAGGACCGCTGCCCCTCGGCGGGGTGGATGCGGCGGAAGAGGTACGTGCCCTCAGCGCTGGGCAGCGCGAAGGTGCGACGGCCGACCGCGACGTCGCCGGGCAGGCGCCTGCCCTCCGGATGCGGCTCGTCCTGCCGCGCCCAGCGGGTCGGATCCTCGTAGGGGTTGCTCGCCGACGGCCGGCGAGATCCCGCAGGTGAAAGTCAAGAACTTTCAAGGTCCGGTTTTTGACCGGTCAAACATTGCGGAGCCTGACGCTAATCATGGGCATCGGAGGCGTCAAGAGGTCTCGCACAACCGGTTTCTATGGTGCGGGCGCTGCGGCCGGGGAGGCATTCGGTCCGACGCCTTGACCATCTTCTCGCGGCCCTGTGACAATCCGGTCGAGTCGATTTGACCGGTCAAATAAGTGGAGAAGCGGGCGACGGGCGGTGCGCCGGACCGAGTCGGCCCGCACGTGTGCGCCCACTGTCCCAAGGAAGGCCCTTCAGCCATGAGTGAGTCCCTCGCAGAGTCCCTTGTGCACGACTACGTGGAGAACTTCTCCCCGGGCAGGGGCCGTGAGCGGCCCCGCGCCGGCTTCACCTCGGACACACCGGTAGTGGACCTGGCCGGTCCGTGGAGGTTCCACCTGGCCGCGGGTCTCCCGCAGGTCACCCACGGCTTCCAGGCGGCCGACTTCGACGACAGCGGCTGGGAGACGATCGCCGTTCCGTCCTGTTGGCAGATGGACGGGCTGCCTGGCGAGCCCCGCTTCGGTGCGCCCGCCTACACCAACCAGATCTACCCCTTCCCGATAGACCCGCCGCACGTTCCGGACGCCAACCCGACCGGGGAGTACCGGCGGGAGTTCACCCTCCCCGACGACTGGCCCGGTGGCCGCACCCTGCTGCGCTTCGAGGGCGTCGACTCCTGCTTCGCCGTCTGGCTCAACGGCACCCTGCTCGGCGACGGCAAGGGCAGTCGGCTGCCCACCGAATTCGATGTCACCGATGCCGTCACGGTGGGCCGGAACACCATCGCGGTCCGGGTGCACCAGTGGTCGGCCGGCAGCTATCTGGAGGACCAGGACATGTGGTGGCTGTCCGGGATCTTCCGGCCCGTCACCCTGGTCTCCCGCCCTGACGGCGCGCTCACCGACTTCTTCGTCCACGCCGACTACGACCCCCTCAGCGGCGACGGCACCCTCCGCGTGGAGACCAGCGGGGCACCGGCCCTGCTGACCGTTCCCGAGCTGGGCATCACCGACGCCGACCCCGCCGGGCCGCACACCGTCCCGGGCGTCACACCCTGGTCGGCCGAGCAACCCCGGCTCTACGAAGGCGAGTTGGTGACCGCCGGCGAGCGGATCCCCCTGCGGATCGGCTTCCGCCGGATCAAGGTCGAGGACGGCGTCATCCTGGCCAACGGCCGGCCCCTGTTCTTCAACGGTGTCAACCGTCACGAGTGGAACCCCGACACCGGACGCAGCCTCAGCCGCGAGGACATGCTCACCGACGTGCTGCTGATGAAGCGCCACAACATCAACGCCGTACGCACCAGCCACTATCCGCCGGACTCCGTGTTCCTCGACCTGTGCGACGAGTACGGACTGTGGGTCATAGACGAGTGCGACCTGGAGACCCACGGCTTCGTCCTGGTCGGCTGGGAGGGAAACCCCAGCGACGACCCGCGCTGGCGCGAGGCGTACCTGGACCGGATGCGCCGCATGGTCGAGCGCGACAAGAACCACCCCAGCGTCGTCATCTGGTCGCTCGGCAACGAGGCCGGCGACGGCTGCAACCTGGAGGCCATGTCCGCATGGGTGCGCGACCGCGACCCGGACCGGCTCGTCCACTACGAGGGCGACCAGAACTGCCGCTACACGGACGTCTTCAGCCAGATGTACGCCGAGCACGGCACCCTCGCCCTGATCGGCCCCGGACAGGAACCCACAGCCCCCGACCCGGCCCTGGACACCCGGCGCCGCACACTGCCCTTCATCCTGTGCGAATACGCGCACGCCATGGGCAACGGCCCCGGCGGCCTGACCGAGTACCAGGAACTCTTCGAGAGCCATCCCCGGCTGCACGGCGGCTTCGTCTGGGAGTGGATGGACCACGGCGTCCGGCGCCTCGCCGCCGACGGCCGCGCGTTCTTCGCGTACGGCGGCGACTTCGGGGAGCCGGTGCATGACGACAACTTCGTCTGCGACGGACTGGTCTTCGCCGACCGCACTCCCTCTCCCGGCCTCACGGAGTTCAAGAAGGTCGTCGAGCCGGTGCGGATCACCGTCGACACCGACGCCCGGACGGTACGGGTCCGCAGCCTGCTGCACACCGTGGACACCGCACATCTGCGGTTCCGCTGGAGCGTCGAGGACGACGGGCTGACGCGTGGCGACGCGGAGTTCGCCGTACGGCCGGTCCCCGCAGGCTCCGCCACGGAACTGTCCTGGCCCGAGGAGCTCACCAAGCTCTGCGACGGACCGCTCGAGAAGGGGCAGGAGCGGTGGGTGACGGTCACCGCCGAACTCGCGGGGGACGCGCCGTGGGCGCCGGCCGGCCATGAGGTCGCCTGGGCCCAGGCCACGCTCGCCGGACCGGCGCCCGCCCCTGCGCTCGAACGCCCACTGGCGCCGGTCCGCACCGACGGCACGTACTCCCTCGGCCCCGCGGTCTTCGACGCCGTGTCGGGAACGCTGCTCAGCCTCGCCGACCTCCCCGTGGACGGCCCGCGCCTCGACCTGTGGCGCGCCCCCACCGACAACGACCTGCGGACCTGGGGCGGCCCGGTCGCCGAAGCCTGGCGCAAGGCGGGCCTCGACCGTCTGGAACACCGGGTCGTTTCCGTCCGGCCCCACGGCGGGGGCCTGGAGGTCACCACCCGCACCGCTCCCGCCGGTGCCGACTTCGCCATGCGCACCGTCTTCCGTTGGGAGGCCTACTCCGACACCACCGCCGCCGGGCACCTGAGGCTCTCCCTGACCGCGGATCCCGTGGGGACCTGGCCCTGCCCGCTCGCGCGCATCGGTATCCGCCTCGCCCTGCCGCGCGACATCGAGACGGTCGACTGGTTCGGACTCGGGCCGGGGGAGGCCTACTCCGACACCACGGCCGCCGCCCGGGTCGGCCGCTTCACAGCCCACATCGACGACCTCCAGACCCCCTACGCCCTTCCGCAGGAGAACGGCAACCGGCGCGAGGTCCGCGAGGCCTGGCTGACCGACAGCCGCGGCCGAGGGCTCGTCATCACCGGGAGCCCCTTCCTCGACCTGACGGTACGGCCCTGGACCAGCGAGGACCTCGACGCCGCCAGGCACACCACCGGCCTGCGTCCCCGCGACAGGGTGTACGTCCATCTCGACGCCGCGCAGCAAGGCATCGGCAGCGGCGCCTGCGGACCCGGCACCCAGCCCCAGCACCAACTTTTCGCCCGTCCGGTGACCCTGACGATCGGCTTCCGACCGTGCTGACCAGCCGCGGGAACGTCGCGGGGAAGCGGATCGATCTCGACCTCGGCACCCTCTGACCGGGCGGCTCGGGCGACCAGAACGGCGTCCGGGCTGCCAACCACCTGTGGTTACGCGGGGTGGCGGAACAGGCCCTGGGGCCGGGTCCGGCCCGAAGGGAAGTCGTACGGGGGCTGGAAGCCGTCGCCGTGTTCGTCTTCCTACGTCCGGCCTACCATGGGTTTCGTCGTCGAACCGATGTGAGGGCTTCTGTGGTCACGCTCAAGGACGTTGCGCTGCGTGCAGGCGTGACCAAGCAGACGGTGTCGAACGTCATCAACAAGCGTCCGGTGGTCAAGACCGACACCCGGGAGCGGGTCGAGCGGGCCATCGCCGAACTCGGTTACACCCCGAACCTCCTGGCCCGTGGCCTGGCGACCGGGCAGACGATGATGGTCGGCCTCGTCATGCCCACCATCGCCAACCCCTTCTACGCGGAGCTGGTGGAAGATCTTGAGCGCTGCCTTGAGGAGGAGGGCTACAGCATCGCGCTCTCCACGACCTACGGCCAGCCGGAGCGCGCCCGCAGGCAGCTGGAGATCCTCAAGCGGCGCTACATCGACGGTCTGATCCTCGCCGACGACGGGAACGTCGGCCACGACGTCGACCTGCTGACCGAGATGGGCTTCCCCTTCGTACTGTGCGCTTCGGAGACCGAGATTCCCTCCGGTGCCACCGTGGTGACCTTCGACCACGGCCAGGCGGGCTATCTCGCCGCCCAGCACCTTCGTGACCTCGGGCACCGGGACATCGCGGTCGTGGGCGACCTGCCCGCGCACCGCGTGCGGCTCGAGGGCGCGCAGCGAGCTCTGGCGGAGGCGTCGATCACCATCGCGCCCTCGTGTATCCGGGCGACGAGGGTGTCGTCCCAACTCGGCGGCTTCGAGGCCGCGATGGGCGTACTGACGGAGCACCCCGAGGTGACCGCGGTGATGGCGACGCACGACCTGCTGGCGCTGGGCGTGCTGCAGGCGGCGGCCGAACTCGGCCGGCGGGTCCCGGAGGATCTCTCGGTGGTCGGTATCGACGACATCGCCGCGGCGGACCAGACCCATCCCGCGGTGACCACGGTGGCCTTCCCCAAGCAGCGGATGGCCCGCAAGTCGACGGAGTTCCTCGTTCATGCCCTGAAGTCGGGTCGACAGCGCCCCGGTGTGACGTGGCTCCGCCCGGAGCTCGTCGTCCGGGAGAGCACCTCACGTCTGGCCGTCTGACCGGCCGTTTCCCGGTCGGCCAGAGCCTCGTCGTCCGTCCACCGAGGCGCTGGGCGCGGCGGTCCCGTGTCCCGCCACAGTGATCCGCGGCAGCCCGATTCTGAGGCGCCGACTTTTTGGACCGGTCAAATTAACGTGGTCGAAACTCTTGATTGGACCGGTCAAAGGGGCGATAGTGACGCAGCCGGGGCCGGTCAGAGGCCCCAACTCCCGCCCTGGTGCTGCCTGCTCGGCGCACGAGTGCGGCAAGCGACGCCACCCCGTCGACGGGACTCCGGGAGTGTAGAGATGTTCGAGAGCGTTACGACAAGACCACTCCGTATGCGGAGTACGGGCGGGAAACACGGGCGGGCACCCGGGGCGATACCCCGGGTGAGCATGCGTCACCGGGCGCGGCGGAGCTTCGCCCGGCACTGGACGCTTTACCTGCTGATGCTCCTGCCCCTCGCCCACCTGGTGATTTTCAAATACGTCCCCATGACGAACGCGGTCATCGCGTTCAAGGATTACAACGTAGTCAGGGGCATCTGGGGCAGCGACTGGGTGGGCCTGCGCAACTTCCAGGCCGTCTTCGACAACCCGGCCTTCTCGCAGCTGGTGCAGAACACCTTCCTGCTGTCGTTCTACGCGGTGATCGCGAGCTTTCCAATCCCCATCATCCTGGCGCTGGCGCTGAACGAGATCCGGCAGGGATTCTTCAAGCGCACCGTGCAGATGGTCACGTACGCGCCGTACTTCATCTCCACGGTCGTCGTCGTCTCCATGACGATCATGATCCTTTCGCCCAAGCTCGGCCTGGTCAGCCACGGTCTCGGATTCTTCGGCATCGGTCAGGTGGACTTCCTCGCGGACGCGGACTACTTCCGCCACATCTACGTCTGGTCGGACATCTGGCAGACGGCCGGCTACTCGGCCGTGATCTACCTGGCCGCTCTTTCCGGCGTCGACCCGTCGTTGCACGAAGCGGTACGAGTGGACGGCGCGTCGCGGCTGCAGAAGATCTGGCACGTCGACCTGCCGAGCATCATGCCGACCGCGGTGATCATCCTCGTACTGGCCGTCGGCAACATCATGGCGATCGGCTTCGAGAAGGCGTTCCTGTTGCAGAACCCGCTGAATCTCAGCGCCTCGGAGATCATCGCGACCTATGTCTACAAGACCGGCCTGATCAACGCCGACTTCAGCCAGGCGACCGCCATCGGACTCCTCAACTCCGCGGTCAACCTCGTCCTGCTCGTCTTCGTGAACTTCGTCGCCAAGCGGCTCACCGGAACCGGGGTGTGGTCATGAGCCAGCCACTGATCACGACGTCCGTCGTCGAAACCGAGGACACCGCCGACGCGCTGGTACGCGGCCCACGGCCGCGGCCGGGCTTCGCACTTCGGCTCCCCGGGCGTCGGCGCAAGGCGCGGCGGGTCCACGAGACCCGCGTCGACCGGATGTTCCTCTTCTGCGTCTACCTCTTGCTCTTCACCTTCCTGGCAGTCGTGCTGCTCCCCTTGCTGAACATCGTCGCGAACTCGTTCAGCGACCCGAACGCCGTGACCTCCGGCCGGGTGCTGTTCTGGCCGGTGGACTTCTCACTGCGCGGCTACGAGGTCGCACTGAGTGACCCGGAGATCGTCACCGGTTTCCTCAACTCGCTCTTCTATACGGTTGTCGGCACTCTCATCAGTGTCGCGCTCACCATCGCCATCGCCTACCCGCTGTCCCGCAAGGGCCTGTTCGGGCGCGGCCTCCTGATGGGCGTGGTGGTGTTCACCATGCTGTTCTCCGGCGGGCTGATCCCCACGTACCTGGTGGTCCAGGACCTCGGCATGATCAACACCCGCTGGGCCATGGTCGTCCCGCAGGCCATCGGGGTCTGGCAGGTCGTCATCGCCAGCACCTACTTCAGGACCATGATCCCGGACGAACTGTACGAGGCCGCCCAGCTCGACGGCTGCGGGGACCTGCGCTTCCTGTGGAAGGTCGCCCTGCCGTTGGCCAAGCCGATGATCGCGGTGGTGGGGCTGATGTACGCCATCGCGCAGTGGAACTCGTACTTCGACGCCCTGCTCTACCTCAAGGACGCCGATCTCTACCCGATCCAGCTGGTGCTGCGGAACATCCTCATCCTCAACAGCAACACCAACGGCGCTACGAATGCCGCCCAATTGCTGGAACGCCAGCACCTCGCCGACCTGCTCAAGTACTCCCTGATCGTCATCGCGAGCGTGCCCGTCCTGCTCATCTATCCCTTTGTCGCGCGCTACTTCACCAAGGGAATCATGATCGGCGCGATCAAGGGCTGAGCCGACTCCCCTCTACTTCCCCCCACGAGTCCGTCACCAGAAAGGACCGTACCCATGCCACGCCCACACCTGCTCGTAAGACTGGCGGCCGCCGGGACGCTGCTCGCCAGTTTGGCGGCCTGCACCGGCGGCTCGTCCGACGGCACCGACGCCTCGAAGCCGCTGCCCACGATCACCGGGAACCCGCCGGTGACGCTCAACGTGTTCGCGCCGCAGTTTCCTGGGGTGAATCTCAAGACCAACAAGTTCACCAAGCTGATCAAACAGAAGTTCAACATCACCATCAACTGGCAGACGACCGGCAGTGACGGCACCGCCGCCAAGGAGAAGCGCCAGATATCGCTGGCCAGCGGTGACCTTCCCGACCTCTATCTGCTGATCCCCTGGGTCGATCAGTTCAGCCAGACCGAACTTCTGAAGTACTCCGGCCAGGGTGTCATCCAGCCGCTGAACCAACTGATCGACCAGTACGGCCCCAACATCAAGAAGGCGTTCGCCGCCGAACCCGAGTTCAAGGGCATGGCCACCGCCCCGGACGGCAAGATCTACGGGATGCCGCAGTGGAATGACTGCTTCCACTGCACGTACACCAACAAGCTCTGGATCAACAGCGCCTGGCTGAAGAAGCTGGGGCTGGAGATGCCCAAGACCACGGACGAGCTCCGAGACGTGCTGCGGGCCTTCAGGACGAAGGACCCCAACGGCAACGGCAAGGCCGACGAGGTTCCGCTCAGTGGAGACACGACGGACCCGATTCTCCCATACCTGATGAACGCGTTCGTGTACGCCCCGGACGGCAGCACCATCCCCTCGACCAATCCCACCCTCGCCCTGAACAACGGCAAGACCGTCGTCCAGGCCAACACGGAGGGCTGGCGTGAGGGACTGAAGTACATCAAGTCCCTCTACGACGAGGGTCTGATCGACAGCAGCGTCTTCACCCAGAACGCGGACGGCCTCAAGAAACAGGGCGACAACGCCGGCGCGGTGATCCTTGGCTCGGCGGCGGTCAAGCACCCCGGTATCGCCGTCACGCTCAACCAGAAGGACGGCCGGGACAAGAACTACGACGTCGTGCCGCCGCTGACGGGCCCCGACGGCAAGAGCTACGCGACCTACACCTCGTCGTCGATGCCCGGATCGACGTTCGTTCTGACCAGCAAGGCGTCGCAGACGGAGCAGATCCAGGCCGTCAAGATGCTGAACTACATCTTCAGCCAGGAGGGCCAGCTCAACGGCATCTTCGGTGAAGAGGGCAAGGGCTGGACCGAGCCCGGCAAGAGCGACGTGGCGCTCGACGACAGTCTGAAGGCGGCGTACATGGTTCCGTTCCGGGCCGAGCCGTCCAACGACCTCTGGGGTGCGCTGGCGCAATACAACAACACCGCGCAGTTCCGCAACACACAGGCGGTGGCCACCGACCCGAAGTCGGCCGACGGCTACGAGCGCCGACTGTTCGAGGCCACCAAGCTCTACGAGGGGCACGAGGACAAGTCGCAGAACTTCCCCTACGGGCAGGCGTGGGTCGACCCCACGGTGTCGAGTGAACTTGCCACGCTCCAGACCAACATCGGCACTTCCGTGCAGCAGAGCGCGGCCCAGTTCGTCACCGGAAAGAAGTCCCTGGACTCCGACTGGGACTCGTACGTCAGCGATCTCGACAAGCTGGGGCTGAAGCGCTTCCTGCAGATCTACCAGGAGGCCTACGACAAGTCCTCGGCCAAGAAGTAGCCCGGAGGGTCGGTGCCGGCCGGTGAGAACCGGCC
>NZ_JBSFMT010000142.1:0-9593 GCF_053599695.1 Streptomyces sp. NPDC000878
GTGGAGTCAGAACTCACCGACATCAACTGCCCACCGACATCACTGGAGTCAGAACCCACCCACAACTGGCCTCAAGACTCACCTACAAAGCCAGCTCGGCGTGGCGAGCATGCGATACTCCGTTGTTCGTACGAGTGCGGTGCGGCGGTTCTCGTGCAAAAGCCCCGCCGCCCGCGAGATGTGAATCGGCGCCCTTCGAGGTGCCGGCCCGGCGCTTGGGAGTTGGTAGCTCCCGAGCGCCGGCCTCCTTCACCCCCCGGTGGGCGCTATGGCCCCCGCACGTACATCGCCCCTCCCCTTCCTGACCGCTTGGCGGCCGGTGATCCGCCTGTGCGGGACCAGAACCATATGGCGGCGCCTGACACAAGTCCAGCCTCTTCACACCCACTCCCACCAGGCATGGAACACTGAACTGGATGAGATTCCGGGCCACCGTACACCGCAGTTGCGTCAATCCGTCAACTGTGATGTCGCCACCTGAGACGTGCGAGTGCGTGATCACCACTGGAGTGGATAGGATCGCGGTCATGAAAAAGGGCTGGAGATGACCGAGAAGCACGAGCGCACCTTCGCGGAGCTGCTCGACTACCTGTTCAGGGAGGTGCACCCCAAGGAGCGCGGCTCCTACACGTATGCGGAGGTCTCGCAGGGAATCCGGGACACCTCCGGCGTAGCCATCTCGGCAAGCGCCATCCAGCAGCTCCGCACCGGCACCAACACGAACCCGAAGATGCAGACCATCCGGGCGCTGGCAGGCTTCTTTGGCGTGCCTCCCGGCTACTTCTTCGACGAGGAGGTAGCCGAGCGGACGCGTGCCGAGATTCAGGTGGTCGCGGCGATGCGCGATCGGGAGGTGCGCAGGGTCGCCCTGCGCGCCAACGGGCTCAGCACGTCGAGCCTGCAGATGCTGAACGCGGTGATCGACCAAGCCCGGCGACTCGAAGGAATGCCGGATGACTCGGACGACTCCGGGCTTCTTGACGACGAATGACCCACGCTCCGAATTGAACCTCGGCATGGATCGGCCCGGCCCCGCGCAGGTCGATTAGCCGCTGGTGGCTCCTCAGTCGCTTTTCATCAGCACGATCACGCGAAGTCGGTCACTTCGCATGGGCCGCAAAGCGATGACGCGAACAGGGACTTCCCGACCTCGATGATAGGGCAGCTTGAGCCTACGCAGGCTGCCATCGACATGTTCGTGGACCTCACGGCGATTCCACATTCCCTGCAATTCTGGAGATCTCGCGAGGATGTCACGCTCCAGGCGGCGCAGAGCTTCGCTTTTTGGATAGTGGACCCGCGCATAGCGAATCTGGCCCAGATATGGACGAGCCCAGTCCTCTCGCCAGTTCACGACCTGCTCGCGGGCCTCCTGACTGAGAAATGCCCACCGCATGAGGTTGGCCTGATGGACAGCCCAAGGGAACCACTCGCGCAGCGGCTCATTGTGGCCGATCAAATTCCATGCCAGGTCCGACACGTAGGCCGGATTGGGCGACTGACCGTCGAGGAATTGCTGGAGGACGTCGTCCATTTCAGCGGAAGCGTCCGTCTCCGGGCCGGCGGCGAGGGCCGGCGGTCGTCCGATGGCCCTCAAGTACAGGACGTGGCGTTCAGCGGGGCTCAGCCGCAGAGCGGACGACAGGCGGTCGAGGAAGTCCGCCGAGTAGTTGGCTTCGTTGCCCCGCTCCAGGGAGCCGTACCAGCGCTCGCTCACGCCCGTCAGGCGGGCCACATCCCGCTGCGACAGACCGACGCTCCGCCGTCCCGGCACTGTCAACCCCGGGAACCCACGGGGATCCGACCGGCTCCGCCAGGAACGCAGCAGCTCGGACAGGGACTCACCCTCCGGGGCATCGTCGCCACGCCCACACCGGGAGTCCATGAAGCGAGATGGTAGATCACCTGGTCACATGACATGTCTCACAACACGCCCCGACGCCAGTCAAAGGATCATGAGATCGTCATTCAGCGTAGCCGAACATAAAGGATAGTTGATCTTTCGCCGAATTGCGCCACGCGACACAACTCCGAGAAGCCGTCGGAGATCGAGAGTCGAAGTAGGTCGCCTCCCACCTCGCTTCGCACAGCGGAAAGACTCACAGCCCGTAACCGGAACTTCCAGTTCCTGGCGGCGCGAGTTCCACCCTCTTCCTGACATCGTCTTGTCATCGTTCACCAGCAAGATGGCGCACAGCCCAGACCGAGGGGGGATTGCCATGCCCTTGCCAGAAATCAACGAAAGCCAACTGCTCAAATCGTGTGAGGAGCAGGTCGATCGTTTGCGTCTGCCATACCGCTTCAGCACCCGGGAATTGCACGAAGCGATAGCGGCGCTTCGCGGGAAACCCATCATCCTTAAGCCCCTGAGCACGCTCGGCGCGATCGACGCCCCGTGCGGAATACGCCTGGAGATGCCAGAGTCCGACCTCCTCTTCTACGAGGAGGGGACCTCAATTCATCACCAGCGACACATCCTCACGCACGAGCTGTGCCATGTGTACTGCGACCATCCCGGAAGCCTGGAAGTCGACGCCTCTACAGCGCGTGCTCTCGGGGTCAATCCCACACTGGTGATGCGCATGTCGGGACGTACGAGCTATTCCACGGCAGACGAACGCGAAGCGGAGATGATGGCGACCATAATTCGCCAGCGCATCTACCGAGAACGCGAATCCCCTCCCCGCCAGCCCGAAAAGGGATCGGATAGCTGGGACGCACTATTCGCGCAGCCCATTAAGAAAGGTTGGTTCCGCTCACGATGAATGCCCTTTTCCTTGGGATGGCCTGCCTCCTCGCAGCCGCCGTCGGCTACTGGGTCCTCGGCCGGGGCACCCCTCGTCCTGCCGGAACGTGGGCCATGGGTGCCCTCCTCGCCTCCTTCGCTCTGGCCTTCGCCTCCTACGCACCACTGTTCGAGAACGCGGTCGAGGAGGTCGTGCCGCATGTGGGCCGACTGCTGAGCAACTCCGCCTCTCTGGCAGCTGCCACCTCCGTCCTGGCCGTCTCCTTCCAGGTCAACCTGGAACCAGCGGAAGCACGGCGGCGCATTCGCTTGCGCATCGTCCTTCTCGCTACCACCATCTCCGGCATGACGGTGCTGCTCACGTTTGAGCAGCTGACGCACCGCTCGTCGCAGGTGTACGCGCTCTACCTGCTCCTTTTCATCTCCTACCTGAGCTTCGCCATCGTCGACTTCCTGCGGCAGGCCCTCCGGCAGTCGAAGTCGACCCGCAGGAAGAGCGTGCGGATTGGCCTACGGCTGGCAGCCGCCGGCTGCGTGTTCGCGCTGGTCTACGCGGCGTACAAACTCACGGTCCTCTTCTCCCTCGGCCTGGGCTTTCAACTCGTACCCGACCACGCGCGGTGCTCCTCGCTGGTCTCCGCGCCGTGTATCTTCAGCGTGACCTCCCCGGCGATCGCGGTACTGCTGATCTGTCTCGGCCTCACGCTGCCCGCCGTGGTCTATCCGATCAGTCAGGCCCGTCGCCACCGCTGGGAAGTGCGGTCCTTCGACGCGCTTGGCCCCCTCTGGCAGGACCTGTCGGCCGCGATGCCGGAGATCGTCCTGCCGGCCGCAGACCTCGATGAGGACGCAGCGAGCGACTCCGACTTCCTCCTCCAGCGGCGTGTCATCGAGATCAGCGACGGCATTCTCGCTCTACGCCCGTACCGCTCCCGCAGCGTGCACGAGACCGCCCAGCGGACCGCCGACGCCAGTACAGAAGAGGGCTCCGCGATCGTCGAAGCTACGGTCGTCAAAGCGGCACTGTCCGCTTTGCAGGCCGGCCATCCCGCCGATGAGGTCGCCGTGCCGTCGGCGACGGACACCGCTTCCCGTGCCGGCGATCTCCGTGCGGAGACGCAGTGGCTTCTCCAGATCGCCGACGCCTACGCGCACCGCGAGACTGTGCGTGTCGCCGACGGCGGTCAACCGAAAGCAGTTGGAGCCTGACAGCATGAACGACCCCAACAAGGATCCTCGATTCCTGCACGACCCCTACCTCACCTACGCGGCTATGCGGTCCGCGTGCCCGGTGCAAGCCGTTCCCACCGGCTCAGGTGGACACAGCAGTTATCTGGTCACCGGGTACGCGGAGGCCCGTCAGGCACTCGGCGACCCACGGCTCTCGAAGAACACGGCCGCCTTCTTCGCCGACAAGGAGTCGCGACGTCGCCTGCACCCCGCAGTAGCGCACAACATGCTGGCCAGCGATCCACCCCAGCACACCCGCCTGCGCAAGCTGGTGACCAAGGCGTTCACGCCAGGCGCCGTCGCCGAGCTGCGCCCGTTCATCGCCAAGGTAGTCGACCGGCTGCTGGACCAGTGGCCCGTCGACGGGCCGGTCGACCTCGTCACTGGCCTTGCGGTGCCTTTGCCAGTCATCGTGATCTGTGAGCTGCTTGGGGTACCGGAGGCCGACCGGCCCAATGTCCAGCGCTGGTCCGGAGAACTGTTCGCCGCCGGCAAGCCCGGCCTCATCGACGCGGCCTCGAACGCCATGGCCGAGTACATGACCGGCCTCATCGCCACCAAGCGCCTAGAGCCCGGTGGCTCGCTCCTTGACCGCCTGATCTCGGCGCGCGACGGAGGCGACCACCTCAGCGAGGAGGAGCTGGTCTCCCTGGCGGTGCTGTTGCTCATCGCAGGGCACGAGACCACCACCAACTTCCTCGGCAACGCCGCCCTGGCCCTGCTCCAACACCCTGCCGAGCTGGACCGCCTGCGCAGCAACCCCGAGAACGTCCCAGCCGCGCTGGACGAGCTACTTCGTTTCGACTCGCCCGTCAGCACGGCCACCTTCCGGTACACCACGGAAGCCGTCACGCTCGGCGGCACCGAGATCCCGGCTGGAGTCCCCGTACTCGTCGCTCTTGGAGCGGCCAACCGCGATCCGGAACGGTTCCCGTCACCAGACCAGCTCAACCTGGATCGGGATGCCGTCAGCCACCTCGCCTTCGGCCACGGCATCCACCGCTGTGTCGGTGCTCCGCTGGCCAAGGCCGAAGCCGACATCGCCCTGCGTGCGATTCTGACCCGCTTCCCCGGGCTCCGGCTTGCGGTCCCACCGGATCAACTGCAGTGGCGGCACACCCGCCTGTTGCGCGGACTGGCCGCGCTTCCCCTCCTTACCTAGGGCTGCCCCGTAACTGCTGGTCAGGGACAGCCCTTACGCGAGCAGCTGGCGCCGTCCCGTTGGCATTCCTCTGGTGACATCACCAGAGGAATACGGAGTCGGGTGGCATGTGCCCGATGGTGGTCATCCGCCACCTGCCGGGCTCTTGCCGGATCTCCCGGCTGCCCTGCGGGGCTGGCCAGTGAGGTCTGCCAGCGATCCGGTCGCTTGTAGGAGATCACGTTCGCGCCCTAGCTCCTGCCCATCGAGAGGTTCCAGTTATGTCCCGCCCGCTCGAAGAATCGCCCTACGCGTATACCGTCCCACCTCTGGTCGAAGCGGTGCCAGCAGCACGGGACTGCGCTCGGCGGCTTGGGCTGAGTCTGGGCGAGGAACTGATCCACGACTTGAAGCTGCTCACCGGGGAACTGGTCGCGGACTCGGTCACACACGCGAAAGCCGCGTGAACCGTTCCGGGGCGAATGGAGGCTCCGACAAAGCCGGGGCGGCTCACGCCGGGTGTCGGCGTTAGTCTCAAGTTCAAGCGGCGTGCCAGTACATGAAGCCGAGCGAAGTCAGTCCTTCGGACCGGCAGAGGCGATCCGAAGGACCTCCGACCTCCGTCTGGAGGAGCTGGTAAGCCGCCCCGTTGACCTGGCCCCAATGCATCGCTGCACGCCAGAGTAGACGCCCAAGCCCATGACCGCGATGCTCCTGGAGGACGCCGAAGTACTGCGGCATCAGTTGGGGAGAACCGATCGCGTCGGGCCGGATCTCCATGGGGCCGATGGCGCCAGCCACCCTGCCGCTCACGACGGCGGTCAGTACCGGGCCGGCATTCCCTGCCTGTATCTGTCCGTAGAGGAAGGCGAAGCCGTCTGCGGCCATCTCCTCAGCGAAGTCAGCGAAGGTGCCTCGTACACTCGCCGGCCACTCGCCGAAGGAACGAACAGGGCCATCCGGGGCAGGGAGGGTGGTCGCGCTGAAATCTTGGAGTTGGATGCGTGTACCGCGTCCGCCCGAAGACTCGGAGCCGAGGAAACGCACGATCCGCGCCTTCTCTGCGCTGCGCTCGGCGGCCAGCTTCTGTGCGAGCTCGGTGGCGGCGAGCACGCTGTTGGACTCGATGCCGTAGACATGGACTTTGACCATTCCAGTGCCTCGCCGGGACAGCGTGGGGATCAGCGTCTCGCCTGGCTTGTGAACGATGTCCTCGACGAGAACAGTCTCGTCTTTGCTGTCGGACCATCGGATGTCCTTGTCGTAGCGCAAGAACCATTGGTCCGTGGAGGCTGCGATCAGGGTGTCCGTGAACAGGTCCTCGGTGAGGACGGACGGGTGTACCGGTCCGATCGTCGGCACGTAGGGCGCCGACACCACTGGACGTAGCCAGTCCCAGCGGAATCGCATGTGCTCAGGGTACTCATCTCGCGCTCAGGGCTCAGGCCCCGACGGGGAATCGCCGGGGCCTGGGCGCAGGTGACCGGATGTGATCAGTTGGGGTTGTCGTCGCCAGCCGCGCAGGAGCAGGCGCTTCCCTCCATCAGCGCATCGGCGTCCGACTCGATGACGAGCGACGTGGTCGCGACGAGAGTGCTCGGAAGAGCCGGGCGGATGGCCGGCAGGCGGCTGGTCTGAATCTCGACGGGAACGGGACTCATGAGCGGACCATCTCCTTGGTTTCTCCGTGCTGGCAGTAGGTGTTCAGTGGTGCCTTCGCCTCCTGGTAGACCTTGGCGAGCGGCCTGCACACCCGGCAGGAGCCGGAGAGCGAGCAGCCCGTGCAGCCACCGGTGCGAAGCATGAGCCGATCGGAGATCGCTCCGAGTCGGCGAAGTCCATCGATGCCCTCGGTCATGAGGTTGATCTGGTCGTCGCGGCCGATCTTGCAGATCGAGACCATGGCGTGTGGGTCGGCGTGGAAGAAGGTCACTCCCGCGTTGCAGCCCTGAAAGACCGGCCGCTTGCGAAGGAATTCCGTCGACTGGACGAGCAGGGGTTCACCCGTCCCTGAGAAGGTCGGCTGCATGTTGGTGTAGACGTGGTGGTCCAGGCCCCAGCCCTTCACGAGGCCCACCATGGCGTCGACCTCGTGGGCGTTGTCCTCCGTGACCACGACGGACACTCGCAGGGGCAAGCCGGCATTTCGCGCAGCGGCCATGCCTCGCTGGAAGTTCTTCCACGCGCCCTTGCGCTGGGTCAGTTCGTCGAAGGACTCCTCCGTCGCGCCGTACATGCTGACGACGACGCGGTACGGCGGGCAGTCTCGGAACAGGCGCAACAGGTCGGGTTTCCACAGGCGCGAGGCGTTGGTCGAGACCGTGAGCATCATCCCCTGGAGGTACGCGTACCGGTAGGCGCCCTCGAAGTCGGGATCGACCGTCGGCTCGCCGCCTGTGATCTGGAGCCAGAGGACTCCCGAGTCGCGGAAGATGTCGATGAGCTTGACCTTGTCGTCCCAGGTCAGGCCAGCCAGGGGGCGTTCGCCGAGGTAGCAGTGCTTGCAGCCGAAGTTGCAGTAGAGGTTGATCTCCCAACTCGCCCGCGCGAAGGCGAGTTCGGTCGGCTCGCGCACCAGGAGCGTCTGCTGGGCCCTCTCTGACAGTCTCGGCTGAGACACCCGTTTTGTCGGGTTAGTCTGGATGGGCGAGATAGGAGATCCCCTCAGCATGGCCAGCACCACCCCGATACCCAGCACCGGCGGCGACGATCCGGCGCCGAAGCCGAAGCGGCGGACGTTCCCCGCGGAGTACAAGCTGCGAATCGTCGCCGAGTACGACGCCGCCCCGCCGGGCGAGAAGGGCACGGTCCTGCGCCGTGAGCGGCTCTACCACTCGCACATCATGGAGTGGCGCCAGGCCCGTGAGGCCGGCGCACTCGACGCGCTGACCGACCGGCGGACCTCGGCGGTGCGGCCGAGGAAGGCGGCCGAGCAGGCCGAGTTGGAGCGGCTGCGCAAGAAGGTCGCCCGCCTGGAGAAGGACCTGGCCCGCCGCGATGCCGCGCTGGAGGTCATGGGAAAAGCCAACGCGCTCTTGGAACTGCTCTCCGAGAGCGCGGACTGAAGCATGCCGCCGTGCCCGTGATCGATGAGGCTTTCGCGGGCGTCCAGGGGCAGTTGGGGACCGCGGCGGCCTGCCGGCTGACCGGACGCTCACGCGCCACCCACTACCGCCGCATCAACCCGGCGCCGAAGCCCCCACCGTCCCCGAGACCTGCGCCCGCCTCGGCCCTCTCGCCGGCCGAGCGGGTCGAGATCCTGGCGCTGCTGAACCGGCCGGAGTACGTCGACCTGCCGCCCGCGCAGGTCTGGGCGCGTGAGCTGGACGCGGGCAACTACTGGTGCTCGCAGCGGACGATGTACCGGATCCTGTCCGCCGCAGGGCAGAACGGCGAACGCCGCCGCCAGGCCGCCCACCCGCCACGGACGATCCCCGAACTGGTCGCCACCGGGCCGTCGCAGGTCTTCACCTGGGACATCACCAAGCTGCCCGGCCCGGTCAAGGGGATCTGGTATCACGCCTACGTCATCATCGACATCTTCAGCCGCTACGTCGTCGGCCACACCGTCGAGCGGGCCGAATCGGCGGGACGGGCTGAGGAGTTGATCCGCGAGACCATCGAGCGCAACGGCATCGTCCCCGAGACCGTGCACGCGGATCGCGGCACCTCAATGACCAGCAAGAAGGTCTCCCAGCTGCTGATCGACCTCGGTGTCACCAGGAGTCACTCACGCCCCAGGGTCAGCAACGACAATCCGTACTCGGAAAGCCAGTTCAGGACCACGAAGTACACCGCAGACTATCCGGAACGGTTCGATTCGCTGCCCCATGCCCGGGAGTGGATGGACACGTTCATCGCCTACTACAACCATGACCACAGACACTCCGGGATCGGCCTGCACACCCCCGCCTCCGTCCACTTCGGCACCGCCGAGGAGGTCCGCGACCAGCGGGCCATCGCGCTCGCCGAGGCATACGAGCGCCACCCCCAACGCTTCGCCCGCCGACCGAGACCACCCCGGATACCCGGCCAGGTCTGGATCAACGACCCGGCAAAACGTAGGGAAACCGAACCGCAAGGTTCATAGCACCGTGAACGTCTCATTTGACTTGACAACTACCGGGGCGGCCTGACCGTCCAGGTCGAGATCCCAGGCTTCGGCTGCGGTCCCGACCAACCAGGCTGGCACCTGGTCATCACAACCGGCACGCTGCCGTAATTCCTCGTAGCGCTCGGCCGGCAGTCGCACACAGGTGGCGCTCCCCGGCTGGACGGCCAGGTAGCCATCCAGGAACGGACTGACGATCAGCTTGTGCATCCGATACCTCCTGGGACTCAGCCCCGCCCCGGCTCGCACGGGGGAACCAAGCCGGGGTGGGTGAAGTTCCCCCCGCGAACTGGACAGCGGGTGTTTACGCTGCCGGGACGAGGCTCTGCCTGAGCAAGGATCTCGTTTCGAGCGGGGTGACGTAC
>NZ_JBSFMT010000143.1:0-9433 GCF_053599695.1 Streptomyces sp. NPDC000878
GCTCCAGCCCCAACAGTCCACGCCCCACGGGGAACCGTGAGGAAAAGCGGCAGCAGTGAGGGGAGGGGGCGAGCGGGAACGCGAGTGCGGGCCGATCCTGGGAGCAGGAACGGGAGGTGACGGGGGGGCGGGCCGATAGCGGGACCCGGAGGCGGTGACTCGTTCGGGTGAAGCCCGGTTGGCGAGAGTGCTTCACTTTGAAGCACTAGATAGACTCTGGACTCGGTAGACCGCACCACCCGCGCGAAAAATGGCCCCGCGCATTCCGGTTGCTGGTTTCCATTGGAGTTCGACTAACGCCCAGGCTAAAAACTCGCTTCGCTGGACTTGCCTTAGCCAAAGAAAGGAAGCTCAGATATGCGGAATTCGGAATTTGGCGTGCGGAGGTACGGGAGCCAAACGGCCCCCCGGGCCGGACGGCGGAACCGAGCTCCGGCCTCAGCCCCTCCTTGCTGCTGCTTGTCCGTCACGGCCGGCACCACCCGAGACTCAGAGCCGCTGGTGCCGCCTACGGTCCGCAGCTGGTCGACGGGGCAGCGCGCGAAGCCGCCTGAGCCAGGTCATGGACGCGAGTGCCGGCCGCTGACGGTGGCGCCCGAGGTGCTTGCCGCCGCGGTTCGCGGCGACCTCAGCCACCTAATACTTACCGGAACCAAGAACCCGCTGGTCAGGGCTGTGCACTTTCGGTGATCTGTCGCCTCAGCCGGTACACATCGCCGTCGGTATGTACCTCCTGAGGAGTCACATCGGCGGCGGAATGTCAGGCAGGTCGACAGTTTGGGGCTCAAAACGTCGGCGCGGCTGACATTCCCGGGAGCGTCCCGTCGGGCGGTCCGCCGGAGCGCGCAGGGGGGAGATCTGTCCCCCCTGGGGGGACACAACACGCCGGAACGTCAGCGAGACCGACATAAATGTCGGCGTGGCTGACATACTTCTGCCGTCCAAGATCAGCGAAGTGGAGAGCAGCCTCGTGTCACCCGAGCCACAGCGCCGCCGTCCCGCACCGAAGCGCGCGCGGCCGCGTCCGGAGCTGCCCCTTGATGATGAGATCCAGGCGTGGTCCAAGCCGGTTGAGCCGGTTGAGGATCTCGACTCGTTGGCTCGCCGCTACCCGCGGCGCAAGGTCTCGCTCAGCAGCGAGCGCAAGCCGATGGAGTTCTACGACACCCCGGAGCGCCCCAAGGCGTTCTCCATGGACTCGCTGGAGTTCTTCTTCCTGATCGCGCAGTACTTCCGTGAGGCTCTGCCGCTGCGGGTGATCCTTCTGATGATCGCCTGCCAGAAGGCCGGCGGGCAGATCCGTCTGACCCAGGAGGAGATGTCGACGGTCCTGGACGTGCACCGGGGGAAGATCAACGAGGCCCTCGGGGAAGTCATGTCGCACGGCATCGTCTTCAAGGTGCGCCGGGGCGTCTACCAGTTCAACCCGCCCTACTCGTACCGTGTAGCTGAGTTCATCCCGGGCACCGAACTGGTCGAAGCCGAGTACCGGCAGGTCGACCAGGACAAGACGATCGCGAAGATCCGCAAGGATGAGAGCCTGCCGCAGCTGGTGCGGTTCCCGTCGCTGGAGCACATGCGCGAGGCGATCGAGGAACTGCGCAAGAAGCGGGCCGAAGAACGCGCTGAACGCCGGTTGGCCCGTGCCCAGCGCCAGGAGGAGGGAACAGCCCAGTGAGCACCTTGAAGTGGGCGGCGACCAACGCCGACAGCCTTCTCGCCGACCTGGACCTGCCGCCCGCCGCCTACCGCGCGCTGCTCAAGCTCCGGGGACGCAGTGAGGCCGGCGGCCTCATCAACATCGACCAGGCCACCCTCGGTGAACTGCTCAGGCTCAGCCGCCCCAGCGTGAACGCCGCACTGCGGGAGCTGGAGTTGGCCAAGCTCGTCAAGAAAGTCCGCAACGGCGTCTACCAGATCAACCCGATGCTGGCCGGCCACGCCTCCCCCGAGGACGCCGAAGCCGCCGTCAAGGCGATGCCCAAGGCCGACCGCCTGGACCACAAGGGCTACGTGGCGAACTACCACAAGGCCGTCGCCGCCTACCAGGACCAGCTCGCCGAACAGCGCAAGAAGCGGGCCGCCCTCGCCGCCGCCAAGAAGGCCGCCGCGGGCAAGCGCCGCGGCTCGCTGCACGCCGTCGGCTGACCGCACCGGCCTCGTACGGACATCGGCGCTGCACCTCCGGGCGCAGCGCCGATTGCGTGCGCGGTGTCGACGCCGACACCAGAGATCCCCGTCTGGGTGGACAAAGATCCACCGGCGCAGGGCCAAACAGCCCGTGACCGACCTCGTTCGGCGTCGTGCCCCTCCGGCAGGGGCGCGGCGCCGCTTTCGTGTGTGGGTGGCGGTGACGAGGGTGGGTAACACGGGGGGGGTCCTCCCCCGGAGTGCTAGTGGGTGTTGAGGTGGGCTCGCGCAGCCTGGGTGAACTCCTGAATGGCTTCCTTCAGGTCCATGAGCATTTTGTCGGGGGGAACCTCGGGCTCCCTCGCCTGTGGCGGGAGCGGCTTGAAGGGGACGAGTGCCGCCGCGGACCAGCAGTGCTGAACTGCGAGGGCCCGGCGCTTGAGCCGTTCGGCCAGCTCCGCGAGATGGTCAGGACCTTCGAGCGCGACCACGGACTCGGCATGCGCCACGTCGTCAATCTTGTTGGCGTCGTGGATGTCCTGCTGCCAGGTCGGTGACACCCTTTCGAGCCACCTCAGGGCGCGGTCGATGGGTCGCGGGATGTCGGCGGGAGCCAGGGCACTAGCCAAATCGTCTCTGCTGAGGCTTGTGCGGTCCCAGACTGCCCACAAACGAACATTGGCCTCCGGAGTCAGCTCATCTTCGTTCGGACGGGCACGATTCACTTGTTCCACCAAGTGCTTCACCAGCCCGGTGCTTCCCAAATAGGACCAGGCAGTTCGGGTGAGATCGGCGTACGCGTCGCGCTGGTGCTGCCGACGTACCGCGTCGATCGGCCCGTGGTGCGCGCCTCGCGCTTGGGCCCGTCCGGCCGCGTATGCGGCTGCGGCAACGATGACGGCCGTCGGGGTGGTGATGATTGCGGCGATGACTGCTGGATCCATAAGGGGATCTTGCCGTGCGCGCCGGTTCATAGTTCTGCGTATTCCTGTCGTGCACGCAACGGGGGTTGAAGGCCGGCCCCGAGTGGATCGGGGCACTGCGTGGTGAGAGCCACATGCCCCGGTCCGCCGTCACCCGCCCGCTGGTCGTGCTGCGGGTGCTCATCGAGGACCAGGCGGTGCGCGCCGCGGCTGACGAGATGATCACGCTGACGTACGCGATGCGCGACGCGTACGCCACCAGCGAGCAGTTGTCTACATCGAGATCACCTGGATCAGGCTGCGCCCGTACCGGATGTTCGGCGAACGCGTCGACTCCCGGGCGCTGGCCGATGGTGAGTCTCCGGTCTGGGATCGATGGCAGTGGAATTGGCTGAGCATGCGTCCACGATGCTGTGTCGGAGGGCGGTGGTGGATGATCTGGCCGGCCGCCCGGCCGGGTGACACGACATCAGCGGCGCCGCCCCCTCCGAACGAGGGTGCGGCGCCGCTTTCGTGTGCGGGCAGGGTGTGCCGGATCCGTGCACACCGTTCCCGCGGGCGGGAAACGCGCAGGCCACGGGGCGGGTCAAAAGAATCATGAGTGACCTCCTTGCACCCTCCCGCTGTATGACTTTCAATACATGTATTGAAAGTCATACAGCTACTCGGGAGGACCCGTGGTCATCGCACTCGTCACCACCGCCATCGCCGTCGTCGGCACTCTGCTGGGCGCGATCGTGTCCGGGCGCTTCCAGGAGCGGTCCGCCGAACGGTCGGTGCAGGCGAGCCGCGGCGAGGCGGTCCGCCGCGACTGCCTGGGGGCCGTCACGGATTTAGCCTGCGCCGTCAGCGACCACCGCCGGGCGATGTGGATGAGGGGCGACGCCGTACTGAAGGAGGCCCCCTCCGAGCGGATCGAGGCGTTGCGCGGCGAGAGCCACATGACTCGCTCCGGGATCACCCGCCCGCTCGTGGCGCTGCGCGTCCTCATCGAGGACCAGGAGGTCCGCGAGGCTGCCGTCACGATGATCACGCTGACCTACGCGATACGGCAGGCGTACACCAGCACCAGCGAGCTGACCGAGGCCCGCGAGGCCGCCAAGGTCGCCCACGACCTGTTCGTCGACGTCGCCGCCCGCTACATGCGCGCCGCCTGACCCTGCCCGCCAAGCCGAGAGGAGAGTCCGTCATGGAGCGCACGTCCACGGAGATCGTGAAGGCCGTCGACATCACGGCCATCGAGACCAGTGCCGACCGGGGCCAGGAGGACAGCGAGCTCGCGTACCTGGCGCCGGCCGCGGCTGCCGCGCTGGGGCTGCTCGCCGACGCCATCAAGCGGGGCACCGCGAGCCAGGAGAGTGTCATCGAGGCCCTGAAGGAGGCGGCGGTCCACGAGCGGTTCGCGGACGTCTTGCAGGCCGCGTCCGAGGACGTCATGGACGAGGCCGCCGACCCGTACGACTTCGACACGCGGCTGGACTCCGACAACCTGTCCGGCGCGGCCTCACAGGTCCGCGACCTGTTCCGCTGGCTGTAGAACCATGACCACGACCAGGAGGGAGAACGCGTTGAGCACCGAGCCCACCGACGACGTCCAGGACCTCACGATCGCGCTCGCCGTCGGCGATGCCCAGGCGCTGGGCGACGACGCCCAGCTGCTCGCCACGCTGTTCGGCAGCGCCCTGCACGGGATCGCCCTGCTGCGCACCGGCGGGGCGGGCGCCGACGACCTCGCCGCCGCCATCGAGGGCACCAGCGGGCTCCTGGAGCGGCTCAAGGCCGCGAGGAATGCCCAGGTGCGCCAGTACGACGCGCAGAGCGGCTCCCACGGCGCTCTGGGCAAGGCGATGGGCGTAACCCGGGCGACGGCTCAGTCCCGCCGCAAGCTCGTCCTCAAGGAGCCTCCCAGCGCCCTGGAGAAGTGGGCCACCGGCGACACCGGCTGACCCGAGCAGCAGCGCCCCTGTGCCGCCTGGCCCGAGGGCGGAAATGTCATCGCTCTCCAGCAACAAGAACAGCACCCCAGCCACCCACCGAGCAGCACCCGAACAACACCGAGCAACGGCCTCCACTGCAACCGGCACTGCACCGAGCAGCAAAAGCAGCAGCGCCCCGGACCAACAAGATCCGGGGCGCTGCACACAGGTGCTCGGGAGGCTCCTACGCCTCAACGTACGCCACGATGGTGATCGACCCCAGAGCCGTCACATAGAAGATCACGCGTACCCCGTCGATCTCGTCCACGTAGTCGCGCAGCAGGGTGCCGGGCACCGCGGTGCCGAGGGCCGGGTTGACGCTGATCGCGACGATCGCGCGGTCCAGGCGGTGCGTCTCGGACGCGGTGAGCTTCCCCAGCTGGGTGAGCGCGGGCTCCACCAGGATGACGCGGGAGCGCCGCGCGCCGTGCTCAGGCGACACGGGGCTCCCCGTCGGCGAGGTGGGCGAGGTGGGCGTCGCGGGCGACCTCCCACGGCACGCCGGACTCCGGCGAGGGGTAGCCGTTGGCGGCGATGTCCTCCAGTACGGAGGCGAGGACGTCGACCCGCGCGCGCTGGTCGGCCGCGTACTTGCGGACCGAGGTGGCGGCGGTGTCATCGAGCGGCTGGCGGTCGGGCGCGGCGGCCGGCTCCTGGCTCATCGAGGGCTCCTGGGGCGTCATATGGCGTGTGTCCTCACGGTATCGCCGGGACGTGGCACCGGTCTGCGGTACGGACGAAACCCACCCGATGACACAGCTGAACAGTGACACAGATGGTCACGACGACCTGGGAAAACAGTGGGTTGATGACACAGATCCGGGGATCCAACTGGACCCAGAACCCAGGAACCCACATGGACCCAGCTTCGTGCGGCAGCTGGGTCCCGCCGGCGGATCAGGTCGGGATGCTGGCAGGACCTTCCCGACCGCGGCCGTGATGCCGTTTGAAGTCACTCGCTCATTAGTTCGGTATCAGCGGCGCCCGCGCGTTCAGAACGAAGTGCATGGACCCTGCTCTTCGAACCCGCCTTGGCCCGCCAATTCCTAAGCCACGTGCGCAACTGCTCTTCGGAGTAGTGGTGTGCTTGTCCATCCCACATGCTCCTTGGCAGAGGGATACCACGGCGCTGGGAACGAACGAGGTACTGGCGCATCGTGGCTGGCTTCCAGGGCACGATGCCCGCCTCGTAGGCTTCGACGAGGGTGTACGTAGTCTCCTGCCGGTCGGGCCCGCTATCCGGATCGGTACCAGACACGTCGTGCGACGCAAGTGTCTGGGGCGTAGCCGCTGTGCTGGGCGTGCAGGTCTGGCCGGTAATTCCGAGTACCTCCCATACAGGACGCCCAGTTTCCATCCAGTCCTCCAGCAGGTAGCGGTCGATGATGTGAAGGTTCTGGTCCTGCGCAAAGTTGCGGGCCCTGCCGGTGACCGCACCGTTGGTGACCATGACGACTACATCGCCCTTGTGTACAGGACGCCCCGTGCCGTTGAGGATCTGGAACTCTCGGACACCTACGGGGGCGCCAGCGAGCCCTTGCTTGCGGTGCTTGCACTGAACAACCCAGCGGTGGCCGACGGGGCTCAGCGCCACGACATCAGCTCCGTTGTCGCCTGCTCCTCCCACCCTCCTGACCTTGTCCGCACCGTCACGGATCATCAGATCGCGGATGAGGTACTCGAACTCGCGATGGTCGAGTCCGTCAACGCGAGCCGGAGAGCAGCAGGCACGCTGGCATTGAATGGTGGAGACCGGCAACCGTCCGTGCCGCCTTGCCGCCAGCAACCACCCGGCTGCCGCTGAGGCTAAAAGCATGACCGGCATCAGCCACAGGATGGCTGGTTGAGAAGCGAAGGCAGTGTTCACACCGGCACGATTACAGATCCCACTGACAGTGCTCGCAGATCAGTTTCACCGGGCGAGGAACACGATGAGTCGCCGACGGCTTCGGGTCGGCAAGGACACAGCCGGTCTACGGCTGGTACGAGCGAGGGTGCGCAGCGGCGCAAGACGTCGGGGCGAGGGCGGCGCGGCGGGCGGCTTCGGCTTCCTCCTCCTGGAGGCGCTTCTCCTCCTCCAGCTGCTTGGCGCGCTCACGTTCGGCGTCGGCCGCCTGCTCGTCCTGGACCACGGCGTCGGCGTCCGGGTCGTACGCGCCGCCGGTGGTGGCGAGCAGTTGCACGATGCGCGTCCACTCAGCGAGTTCGGCCGGGCCGCGGTCGTCGTCGGCCAGGTGCTGCTGCAGATCGGCTTCCTCGAGGGCGGCCGACCCTCGCCCAGTCGACCGGCCCCCAGGACACTGCGCCGCGGGCGGGACTCGCTGGGCGGAAATACGTCTGCCTCACGACGGGTGCGGGCAGACACGCGCGACTGCCTGCGCAACAGGGGCGAAGCAGCTTGTGATCGAGGGGGGCGTGGTAGCCCTGAAGAGCCCAAGTGTGTCAGCATGCCAACACGCGAATCTGCGATACGACAGAGGCCCCGCCCTCCCGCCGGCTCCACCCGGTGGACTGCGAGGACAGGACCGCTGCCCAGTGTGGTGAGCCCTGGCTGACGTCTCAGCTGGGGCTCTCCCCTTTCAGAGCCAGTTCTCCCAGATCCACACGGTCACGAGGAACACCTCGCAGCCCGCGGAGATTCTCTCCGAAGAGATGTGCGGTCGTACGTAGCTCTGCCACCGGTCCTTCAGCCAACCAAGCGGCTTCAAGACCTGTCTCCCCTCTGGCCTCCTGTCAGGAGGCCATTCCGGTACGGAAGTTCGGCCTCCGCGCCGTGAAGGTACGAGCTCGTACCTTCACGTGTGAGGTGCGAGCTGGGTGAAAGACAGGGTGGCCCCTCTCACATTGGTCTGTCGAGAGTTCGTGACCGGTTCGTAGTGGAACCAGTAGGTATGTCGTTCTCGTTTCCCCTGGGGGTATGCAAGACACTGGGTGTAAATGGAAACTGATTTATCTCGGCACCTCAATTCACTGCTGCTAAATCGAGGCATCCAGCAGCCAGTCGGCGCCCTTGAATTCGACGTTCAGGACCGCTCACCAGGGTGCCGCCCTCTCAGAAATGCGACTCGCTGATGGTCTATGAGAGCAGCGGTTGCAGATCTTCGTCCGTCGCTGTGGCCTTCCTTCGCCCGAGGATCTGATCGGCGCGCAAGAGGGAGACGCCGTGATGATGTCCCGCAGACAGCTGCCCTCCGACGTGCCGTTCGCGGTGAACCCGAAGGCCGCCCAGCAGGAGATGACGAGTCCCCGGTGCTTGCCGCGTGTTGCCTGGACTGCACCCTGACCTGTGGTTTCCACTGCGCCTCGGCCTTCTCTAGAGCCGACTGGAGGCGCTTTTTGTGGCCGCATGGCGACGCCGACGATGTGGCCTGGCATTGCACGGCGGGAGACGCCCAGCCACTCGGCTACGGCCGTCGTGGAGCCCTTGGCACGCGTGAGGAGGAATTTTATCTGGGCTCGCGCGGATTTCGGCGCGGGACGCGTGAAGAAGGCCCGTTCGGCCCGTCCGAGGCCGTCGAAGAGCTTGCGCCGGAGCGTGGCCGACGCCGGGCTGGTGTGCTGATCATCCATACCGGCAGGGTCGGGCCGGTCCCCTGTGGACAGCGGACGCCGGGAGCCGGGAAGGATGGGCAGCGAGCACATCATCACGGGAGGGGGCGTCGTGCGGCTGACGATCGACACCGAGACGGACACCTACGAGCAGGCGATCGCCGCCGTCCAGGCCGCCTACGGGCTGCGTCCGGGCGCCCCTGCCGCCTGGCCGGACGCACCCGCCGTGGACCCGCGCCCCGGCCCGCAGGACCTCGCCGACGGCTGGACGGACCAGATGCTGTTCCAGCTGATTGCGGCGCTGATGCCCGGGGCCCGGGCGGTGCTGCGGCGGATCACCGAGTTGGGCGGCACGGCCTCGTACGACGACGTCCAGCAGCACTTCGCCCACCACTCGACGCATCCGATCCCCATCTCGCGGATCGGCGGGAGCCTGACCAGTGTCAAGGCGGTGCAGGGTCGGGTCGGCCCGGACGACGCCGGCCCGCTCCTGCAGCGGGACGAACGAGCACGGCGCTACCGCATCGACGACGTCCTCGTGCCCGGTCTCCAGCGGGCCTTCGCCCTCGCTGACACCCGCCCCGACCTGCTGCGCGGAGAACCGGCCGGACCGGCCGGCTGACCGGGCGTGGTCCGTGTCAGGGCCAGACGGTGGGGGCTTCGGGACGCAGGTCCGGCCAGTCGCGCAGGACGTGGGTGACCTTGTCGGCAGGCACGACGATCCCGGAGGTCTCGGTCAGGAGCTGTACGTACTCAACGTTGGCTTCGTAGGTGACGGTGGACTCCACTTGTAGGTCAGTTCTGACTCCACCCGGCGCCTGGGGGACCTGATTTTGTAGGTGAGAAATGACTCCA
>NZ_JBSFMT010000144.1:0-8758 GCF_053599695.1 Streptomyces sp. NPDC000878
CGAAGGGCCGTACACGGAGTCCGTGTACGGCCCTTCGCACGACCCTTCCCTACCGTGTTCGCTCAGAGCGAACGTTCCTCGTCCTCCCGCACCGGACGGCTGCCCCACTCCACCTGAGGCCCGTCGAAGTGCGCGGCGTGCCGCGGCGGACGGGCGGCGGCACCGAGTACGAAGACGTCCTCGGCCCCGTCGAGCACGCCCCCGGACGGATCGTCGTCGCCGGCCCGGCGCACCACGTCCCGCTCCGGCATGAGGATGTCCCGGACGATCACGGCGCACAGGTACAGCGTGCCCGCCAGGTGGAGGGCGATGACGAACTGGTAGCCCTCGGTGGGCAGGCCCTTGTGGGCGTCACCGCTGGTCGTGTAGGCGAGGTACATCCAGATCCCGAGGAAGTACGCGACTTCGCACGCCTGCCAGATCAGGAAGTCCCGCCACTTCGGGCGGGCCAGTACGGCGAGGGGGACCAGCCACAGGACGTACTGGGGTGAGTAGACCTTGTTGGTGAGGATGAAGGCCGCGACGATCAGGAAGGCCAGCTGGGCGAAACGCGGCCGGCGCGGAGCGGTCAGCGTGAGCGCCGCGATGCCCACGGCCGAGGCCAGCATCAGCAGAGTCGCGAAGGTGTTGACGGTCTCGGTGCTGAACGGATAGTCGAAGCGCTGGGCGATGATCAGCCAGAAGGAACCGAAGTCGACGCCCCGTTCCTGGCTGAACGTGTAGAACTTCGACCAGCCCTCGAAGGCGAAGACCATCACCGGCAGGTTCACGGCGACCCAGGCGACGACGGCGCCCCCCAGCGCCGTGCCGAACGGCCGCCACTTGCCCGCGCGCCAGCACAGCACGAACAGCGGGCCCAGCAGCAGGAAGGGATAGAGCTTGGCGGCCGTGGCGAGCCCCAGCAGGACACCGAAGGCGAGGGGCCGCCCACGGGACCACATCAGCATCGCCGCGGCCGTCAGAGCGACCGCCAGCAGGTCCCAGTTGATGGTGGCGGTGAGCGCGAAAGCGGGCGCCAGAGCGACCAGCAGACCGTCCCAGGGGCGCCGCACGTGGGTACGCGACACGCATACGGCGATGATCGCCGCGCACGCCATCAGCATTCCGGCGTTGACGAACCAGTACCACTGCTCCTGGTGCTGGATGGTGCCGCTCCCGGGCGTGAGCCAGGCGGCCACCTCCATGAACACGCCGGTCAGCACCGGGTATTCGAGGTACTCCATGTCGCCGGAGAGCTTGTCGAAGTACGGCACGAGTCCGTCGGCGAATCCACGGCCCTGGTAGAGGTGCGGGATGTCGGAGTAGCAGGCGTGTGTGTACTGCGTGCTGGCCCCGAAGAACCAGCCGCCGTTGTAGCAGGGCGCCTTCTGGACCAGGCCGAGGGCGAACATACCGATCGCCACGAGCGCGACCACCCGTACCGGAGTCCACCAGGACGTCCCCAACAGGGCACGCCGGCCAATGGGGCCGCCGATCAGCTCACTGCCGGCCACGGAGATCTCGTCGTCCTTGGTCGGCCGTACCGGGTCCGGCTCGCGCACGCTCGCTTGCGTCGTCTCTGCACTGGGCATGGGCCTCATCCTGCCGTACGCACCTAGGAATACGCCGAGGGGCCGCCGCACCTGGTCGGTGCGACGGCCCCATGTTTCACGTGAAACAGCGTGAATCGGATCGTGTTTCACGTGAAACACACGCGCCGGGCGCTGCTTCGGCCAACCGCTCGGTCAGCCGAAGATGCCTCCGCTGCCGTTCCCGTTCGCGTTGCCGTTACTTTCTTCCTCACTTTCCGTGGCCGATGGACTCGATGTCACTCCGCCGTCGGTAGTGCCTTCGTCTGTGTCGCCCGTCTCGGTCCCTCCGGTGTCTTGGCAGCTGACGTCGAAGGTGCCGCAGGTCTCGCTCGCCGAGGGCGACGGAGAGGTCTCGATCTCGTCGGTGGGCGTCGGGCTCGGTGTCGGGGTGGGTTCCTCGGTCTCGGTGATGGAGGGAGTCGGGCTCGGCAGCGGGTCCTCGTCGACGACCTCGCCGTAGGGCTCGGGGGTCGGGAAGTTCTTCGCCTGTGTGCCCTTGAGCGCCTGTTCCATGTAGTCGTGCCAGATCTCGGCCGGGAACGAGGCGCCGTGGATCTTCTCCTGGCCACCCGTGCCGTACATCTCCAGGAACTCGCGGTTCTTCTTGGTCTCGTCGTCGTCCATCCGGAACATGCTGATCGCGGTGGACAGCTGCGGGGTGTAACCGACGAACCAGGCCGACTTGTTGCCGTCGGTGGTACCGGTCTTGCCGGCCACCTCACGGCCGGTCAGCTGGGCCGCCGTACCCGTGCCGTCCTCGACCACGGTCTTGAGGACGTCGGTGACGTTGTCGGCGACCTGGGCGGTGAACGCCTGCTTGGCCTTGGCGATCTTCTTGTGGTCGAAGACCGTGCCGTCCTTGCTGGTGACCTTCTCGACCGAGTACGGGTTGTTCTGCTTGCCGCTCGCCGCGAAGGTCGCGTAACTACCGGCCACGCGGATCGCACTCGGGTCCGAGGTACCGATCGAGAACGACGGGAAGTCGGCGCTGGCCAGGCTGCTGTCGAGGAGGCCCGCATCGGTGGCGGACTCCCTGACCTTGTCCAGGCCGACGTCCATACCGAGCTGGACGTAGGCGGAGTTGGAGGAGACCCGCATCGCCTCACGCAGGTCGATCCGGAAGCTGGGCGCGTTGTACGACTCGTCGCCGTCGTTGCGCTGCAGCCACTCCTTGTCGTCCTTGTCCTTCCAGATCGTGCCGTCGTAGTTCTCGATCTTGAGCTTGTTCTTGCCGCTGTAGATGCTCTCCGGAGAGACCTGGGTCCGCTCGTCCTGTGCCTGGGCCGCGCCCAGGTCCGGATCCCGTACGCCCCACTTCATCGCGGCGGCGAGTACGTACGCCTTGAAGGTCGAACCCAC
This sequence comes from Streptomyces sp. NPDC000878, assembly GCF_053599695.1. Taxonomy (NCBI): domain Bacteria; kingdom Bacillati; phylum Actinomycetota; class Actinomycetes; order Kitasatosporales; family Streptomycetaceae; genus Streptomyces; species Streptomyces sp. NPDC000878. The sequence continues at coordinate 2,931 of NZ_JBSFMT010000144.1, forward strand.
CTGGGCGCCCGTCGTGTCGGCGTTGTTGGTGAAGTGCTTGGTCGCGTCCTCACCGCCGTAGATGGCCTTGATCGCGCCCGTCGTCGGGTCGACGGAGGCCCCGCCGAACTGGACGTACTTGTCGGTCTCCGGGCGCTCCTCGGGCTTGATGTTCGCCTTCTGGACCTTCGTGACGGCCTTCTCCAACGCCGCGACCTTCTTCTTGTCGAAGGTCGTGTAGATCGAGTAGCCGCCCTGCTGCAGTTGGTCGGCGGTGATCCCGGTCTTGTCGGTGTTGTTGATGAGGTAGCCCTTGGCGAGGTCGACGAGGTAGCCGACCTGGCCGCCGAGCGCGGTGTTGGAACGCGGGTTCTGGGTCTTCGGGAAGGCCGTGATCTTGGCCCGGTCGGCCGCGGTCATGCGCCCGTCCTTGACCTCCTCGTCGAGGATCCAACTCCACCGCTCCACGGCCCGCCTGGTGTTCTTGGCCTGGGTGGCGTTCGCGGGGTCGACGGACGGTGAGCCTGCCGGGTCGTAGTACGTGGCGCCCTTCAGCACCGCGGCCAGGAAGGCACACTCGCTGGGGGTGAGGTCCTTCGCACGCTTGTTGAAGTACGCACGGGCAGCCGCCTCGATGCCGTAGGAGTCACGGCCGTAGTAGGCGGTGTTCAGGTAGCCGGCCATGATCTCCTCCTTGGAGACATTGGTGCCGACCTTGATGGAGATGAACAGCTCCTTGAACTTCCGCGTGAGCGTCTGCGACTGGTCGTCCAGGCGGGCGTTCTTCACGTACTGCTGGGTGATCGTCGAACCACCCTGTGTCTGACCGCCCTTGGCCATGTTGAACAGGGCTCGGCCGATGCCCATCGGGTCGACACCGCTGTCGGTCTCGAACGTCTTGTTCTCGGCCGACATCACGGCGTACCGCATCGACGCGGGGATCTGCTCGTAGCCGATGATCTGGCGGTTCGTCTCACCACCGGTCGCGACCATCTGGCTGCCGTCGGCCCAGTAGTAGACGTTGTTCTGGGCGTTGGCGGCCTTGGCGACATCCGGCACGCCCACCAGGGCGTAGCCGATACCGGCCACTGCCACCAGGCTGCCGACGAAGCCGATGAACAGCCCCGTCACCTGCCGCCAGGACGGCATCCAGCGCGCCGCTCCGTACTTACCCGCGCGCGGATAGTCGATGAAGCGCTTCTTGGGCGGGGGACCGGCCTCACGGCCTCTGCCACGCCCGGGTCCGTTCGGGCCGCTGGGACCGCCGCGGCGTCCGCCGCCCTCGGCCCCTCTGCGACGTCCACCAGTACTTCTCTGGGCGGCGCGCCGGGATTCGGCGCGGCCTCCGGATTGGCGCTCGTCACCTTCGGCTCCGTAGGGACCCAACCCGTAGGAACCCGATCCATAGGAGTCGGAAGGAGACTCGGTTGCGCCTCGCGGTGCCGCGCGGCGGCCGGAGGACGAGCCGGACTGGCCGCGTCGGGCCGCGGCACGTCCGCCTCCCTGCGGCTGCGGCGGTTTGCGACGGTGCTCGCTCATCGAACGATTACTCCTTGGGCAGGCGCACCCGTGCGCGCCTGGAAACGGCGGCTGGTTTCCGGTCCCCCCCAAGTACGGATGCGGCCGTGTTCGCATTCACCCGTACCGCACCAAGCACGACGACGTCCCCAAACGTCACTCGGTTCCCGGTGGACTGCATGCCGCACAGACTACGCACCGTCAAAACCCGCCTAGCGCCGAAGTTCACCCCAAATCAGGCAACTTGCTTCCTACGAATCGGTGATGTGATCCCGTTCACCACCTCCCCTCTTGTCGCATCCACAGGGCCGATCTATCGTCTAGATGTATCGAGTCGATACATCAGCTCGGCATAAACAGTGCTGGAGACGTCACGGTCGGACCGTGGGAGAAAGGAGGCGACGATGAGCCGGCGTTCCGGGATCCTCGAGTTCGCCGTCCTCGGCCTGCTCCGCGAGTCCCCGATGCACGGCTATGAGCTGCGGAAACGACTCAATACGTCACTGGGTGTGTTCCGCGCCTTCAGCTACGGCACGCTGTACCCCTGCCTCAAGACGCTCGTCGCGAGCGGCTGGTTGATCGAGGAGTCCGGGGGCGCGTCGGAGGACGCGCTCGCCGTTCCCCTCACAGGGCGCCGCGCCAAGATCGTCTATCGGTTGACGGCGGAAGGTAAGGAGCACTTCGAGGAGCTGCTCTCGCAGACGGGCCCGGACGCGTACGAGGACGAGCACTTCGCCGCTCGTTTCGCCTTCTTCGGGCAGACGTCCCGCGATGTACGCATGCGCGTGCTCGAGGGCCGTCGCAGCCGGCTGGAGGAGCGTCTGGAGAAGATGCGCGCCTCTCTGGCGCGTACTCGGGAGCGCCTCGACGACTACACCCTCGAGCTCCAGCGCCACGGGATGGAGTCCGTGGAGCGCGAAGTGCGCTGGCTGAACGAGCTGATCGAGAGCGAGCGGGCCGGACGGGACCTCAAGGGTGCCGCTTCCGGGGAACCCGACTCGCAGGACACCACATCTGGAGCGCCGGGCGGCCTGCCCCGGTCCCGGGAGGACGACTCCCGGACCGGTCCGTCCGACGACACCGCCACGTGAGGCCCCTGCCAGGGCCTCACTCGTACACACAGGGAGCAACCGGAATGGGTTCGGTTCGCGTAGCCGTCGTCGGCGTGGGCAACTGCGCCGCGTCGCTGGTACAGGGAGTCGAGTACTACAAGGACGCCGATCCGGCGTCCAGGGTCCCGGGCCTCATGCATGTGAAGTTCGGGGAGTACCACGTCAAGGACATCGAGTTCGTCGCCGCGTTCGACGTGGACGCCAAGAAGGTCGGCCTCGACCTGGCGGACGCCATCGGCGCCTCCGAGAACAACACCATCAAGATCTGCGACGTGCCGAACACCGGTGTGAAGGTCCGGCGTGGCCACACCCTCGACGGTCTCGGCAAGTACTACCGCGAGACCATCGAGGAGTCCGAGGCCGAACCGGTCGACGTCGTCAAGATCCTCAAGAAGAAGCAGGTCGACGTTCTCGTCTGCTACCTGCCCGTCGGCTCCGAGGCGGCGGCGAAGTTCTACGCCCAGTGCGCCATCGACGCCAAGGTCGCCTTCGTCAACGCCCTCCCGGTCTTCATCGCCGGTACGAAGGAGTGGGCGGACAAGTTCACCGAGGCGGGCGTCCCGATCGTCGGCGACGACATCAAGTCGCAGGTCGGCGCCACGATCACGCACCGCGTGATGGCGAAGCTGTTCGAGGACCGGGGCGTCGTCCTGGACCGCACGATGCAGCTGAACGTCGGCGGCAACATGGACTTCAAGAACATGCTCGAGCGTGAGCGCCTGGAGTCCAAGAAGATCTCCAAGACGCAGGCCGTCACCTCCCAGATCCGCGACCGCGAACTGGGCGCCGACAACGTCCACATCGGCCCGTCCGACTACGTGGCCTGGCTCGACGACCGCAAGTGGGCGTACGTCCGTCTGGAGGGCCGCGCGTTCGGTGACGTCCCGCTGAACCTGGAGTACAAGCTGGAGGTCTGGGACTCCCCGAACTCCGCCGGCGTCATCATCGACGCCGTGCGCGCCGCGAAGATCGCCAAGGACCGCGGTATCGGCGGCCCGATCCTCTCCGCGTCGAGCTACTTCATGAAGTCCCCGCCGGTCCAGTACTTCGACGACGAGGCACGGGAGAACGTCGAGAAGTTCATCAAGGGCGAAGTCGAGCGCTGAGAGTCGTGCGCTGAGAGGAGTCCAGCGCCGGTCGAGCTCCCACAGGCTTGTCGCTCCTGCCCGTCGAGGGTCCCCGGGTCATCCGCCCGGGGACCCTCCTCGTATGTGAGGCTGTGCCCCATGGCTGTCGTACGTGACCTGCGCGTACTCCTGCGTCTGAGGAACTTCCGGCGCCTGCTCGGCGTACGGCTGCTCTCCCAGGGCGCCGACGGCGTCTATCAGGTCGCACTCGCCACGTACGTCGTCTTCTCGCCGGAGAAGCAGACCTCACCGGCGGCGATCGCCTCCGCGATGGCGGTCCTGCTGCTGCCGTACTCCCTCGTCGGCCCCTTCGCGGGTGTCCTGCTGGACCGCTGGCGACGCCGCCAGGTCTTCCTGTACGGCAATCTGCTGCGCGCCCTGCTGGCATGCGTGACGGCCGTCCTGATCCTGAGCCATGTCCCCGACTGGCTCTTCTACGCCTCCGCCCTGTGCGTCACCGCCGTCAACCGCTTCGTGCTGGCCGGGCTCTCGGCGTCCCTGCCGCGTGTGGTCGACGACGACCGTCTGGTGATCGCCAACTCGCTCTCCCCGACGGCCGGCACGCTCGCGGCCACGGCGGGCGGCGGACTCGCCTTCGTCGTACGACTGGCGGCCTCCGACTCCGACGCCGCGGTGGTCCTCCTGGGCGCGGCCCTGTACCTCTGTTCGTCGCTCGCCTCCCTCCGTCTCGACCGGGAACTGCTGGGACCCGACCCCGAGTTGGTGCAGCCCCGGCTGGCGGCAGCCCTCACCGGCACCGCGCGCGGCCTGGCCGCAGGCGTACGGCACCTTGCCGAGCCCGTGCGCCGGGAGGCGGCCTGGTCGCTGGCCGCGATGACGCTGATGCGGTTCTGCTACGGCGCCCTGACGGTCATGGTGCTGATGCTCTGCCGGTACGCCTGGTCGGACGGCTCCGACGACGGGCTGGCCCTGCTGGGCCTCGCCGTGGGGATCTCCGGGGCGGGCTTCTTCGTCGCGGCCGTGTTGACCCCGGCAGCAGCCGGACGACTCGGTCCCGTCGGCTGGATCGTGGTGTGTGCCGGAGCGGCGGCGGTCCTGCTGCCCGCGCTCGGTCTGGCGTTCACCGAAGTGCCCATGCTGGTCGCGGCGTTCGTCCTGGGCCTTGTCACCCAGGGCTCGAAGATCGCCACGGACACGATCGTCCAGGCCTCGGTCGACGACGGCTTCCGCGGCCGGATCTTCTCCCTCTACGACGTCCTGTTCAACGTCGCCTTCGTCGGCGCGGCCGGAGTGGCGGCCCTGATGCTGCCCTCCGACGGACGCTCGGTGTCCCTGTTGGTCACAATCGCCGTTATCTACGGGGCAATTGCTGTATCTATGGCCCGCTTTGAACGCCGGTAAGTGTCACATGAAGGCCACAGAGACTCTCTGAGCTACAGAGTTGTCAGTGGGTCCCGGTAACTTACGTGCGTCTTACTTCGCACCAAGCACACCCATAGCCAAGGGGGACCCCCGAAGTGACCACTCCGCCGCAGGACCAGAACCCGAACACCCCTGCCCCTGTCGAGCCGACGGCGCCCCAGGCGCCGTACCCGCCGCACCAGGGTGCCCCGTTCCAGGGAGTTCCGGTCCCGCCGCCCGCGCCGACCAAGCGCTTCAGCAAGAAGCTGCTGCGTATAGGCGTGTTCATCGTCATCGCGATAGCCATCGGCCTGGGCAAGTGGTACTTCAACCAGAGTGACGCCGAGACGACGTCCGTGGGCTCCTGCATGCACAACGACGGTACGGACACAAGCCCCGACCTCAACGAGGTCGACTGCACCTCCAGCGGCGCCCAGTACAAGGTCGTCGAGAAGTTCGACAACACCAGCGACGCCAGCAAGTGCGAGGCCATCACGGAGGCGACGATCTCCTACTACCAGCAGGGCAGCAGCCACGACGTCGTGCTCTGCCTCAAGGAAGTCTGAGTAGTCCGGGCTGACGCAGCCCACACGCGCAGAGGGCGATGTTTCACGTGAAACATCGCCCTCTGCGCGTTCCGGCGGTGTTGTTTGACCTGAAACAACACCGCCCATAGACCGCCACAGCCCAGGACGGCCCACCACACCATCAGAGGCCCCACCCCCCCCAA
>NZ_JBSFMT010000145.1:0-8347 GCF_053599695.1 Streptomyces sp. NPDC000878
CTGGGGGCTGCCGCCCCCAGACCCCCGCTATCGGCCTGAACGGCCTCGTCCTCAAGCGCCGGACGGGCTGGGTGTGCCTGGGGGTTGTGGTGGAGGGTGCGGCGGGTGGGTGGGCAAAAGGCTCGGCCTGGACGGCCTTGTCCTCAATCGCCGGACGGGCTGGGGTGCCTGGGGTCGGGGGTGAAGGTGCGGTGGGTGGGGGAAAGCTCGCGCTGAACGCGCTCGTCCTCAAACGCCGGACGGGCTGAGATGCCCAGGCTGGTGGTGAAGCGCGGCGGGGTGGGTGGGGAAAGGCTCGCGCTGAACGCGCTCGTCCTCAAACGCCGGACGGGCTGGAATGCCCGGCCGGTGTTGAAGAGGCGCCGCCTGTGCTGCGGAAGCGCCGGGGGCGGTGGGCGAGGCAAGGGTGGGCGGGGAAAAGGGTGGGCTGAGCGCGGTTGTCCTCGGACGCCGGCCGGGCTGGATGGTGCCGGCCGGGGCTGGATGGTGGTAGCCGGGCTTGATCTTTCAGCGCCGGCCCGCACCACCTGCTCAGCCCGTCCGGCGTTTGAGGACAAGGCCCGTTCAGGGCCGACTTCGGGGGTCTGGGGGCGCAGCCCCCAGGGATGGGAATGGGTAAGGGCGGCGGGGGCGAGGAAACGCCGCCCGCCCGCTCACAACAGCGACGGGACCTCCGTCGCCGACACCGAGCGCGCCGCCCGTTCCAGCGCGCTCGCCAGCAACGCCAGGTCCGTCGGCCCGTTGCCCAGTTCGCGGACCGGGCGGCGGGTCGGCGGGTCGCCCATGCGCTGCCAGTCCAGCGTGGCGACCGTCGGACGCAGCGTCGCCGTGCGGGGGATGCGTCCGGTCACCCGGCCGCCCTGGAAGGGGATACTCCGACCGTCCGGCCCGCTCAACCGGCCCCGCCCCGCCGCAGGCTCGTCCGGCCCCGGCGCAGGCGCGTCCAGCACGACCCGCAGCGCGGCCCCCCGGGCCAGCTCCGTCTCCGCCGTACGCCCCCCGACGCCCGCCGCGGCCACCAGATGCACCCCGAGCCGCTCACCCTCCCGGGCCACCGCCTCCAACGCCCGCACCACGGACCCCGCCGACGGCCGCCCCGGCGACCCCAGCGGCGGCGACACCAACGCGTCCAGATCGTCCACGACCACCACCAGACGGGCCAGGGGCGGTGTCTCCGTACGCCTCCGGCTCGCCGCAGGACGCAGCCGCAACGTCGAGCTGGGCGGCGTATCGAGATCCCCGGCGCCTTCTCCCAGCCCTGTTCCCGTGCCCGCCGAACCGCGGGGGCCCGGTCCCGATCCCGATCCCGATCCTGACCCCGAGCCCGATGCCGACCGCTGCGGGCCGATCCGGCCGGACAGTTCGCGCCCGGTGTGCCACTCGGCGAAGCCGACCCGCCCGAGCAGCTCGGCCCGCCGCTTCAGCTCGGCGCTGAGCGACTGGGCGAACTCCCGCATACGGACGGGGTCGTTGGCCGTGAGGTGGGTGGTGACATGCGGAAGGTCGGTGCACACCCGCAGCCCCTCCCCGTGCGCAGCGCTTCCGCCGGTGCCGTCCCGGCCGTCCATCAGCACGATGCCCAGCCGGTCGGGCCGCTCGGCGGCGGCCAGCGACGCGACGACCGCCCGCAGCAGCTCCGTACGGCCGCTGCCGGGCGGGCCCTCGATCAGCAGGTGCGGCCCCTCGGCCGCGAGGTCCACGCCCACCGGCCCGCGCGGGCCGGCGCCGAGTACGGCCCAGGCCCGGCCGCCGAGCGTCTCGGTGTCGTCGGCGGCGTCCGCCCAGCGGGCCATCAGGGACGCCGGGGTGGCCCGGGCGAGCCCCAGCTCGTCGAGCAGCCGCGCCGCCTGTGGCAGGGGCGCCGAGACGCGCTGCTGCCGTCCTCCGGCGGCACCGTCGGTGCGCAGTGGAGCCAGCGCCCGCCCGAACCGCTCGGCCCACGCCAGGGACACGGCGTCCACGGCGGCCACGGAACCCTGCCCGACCAGCCCGCCACGCCCGCCGAGGTCCGTGTTCGCGGATTCCGCGGATTCCGCGGATTCCGGCCGCCCGGGCGCGGCCACCCCTGCCCGTGCCACCCGCAGCACATGCAGTGCCGTGGCCACGTCACCGCCGAGCAGTGCCACCGCCCCGCACTCACGGAACGGCGGCGAGGCCGCGCACGCCGCCTCGTACGTCTCCGTCACCGGCGACACGGGTGACGCCGCCTCCGTCTCCGCGAGGCACACGACGTGTATCCCGGCCCGGGGTCCCTCGTGCGCCAGCCGTGCGACGGCCTCCCGGACCGCCGCACCGCCCGGGTCGCCGTCCACGACGACCACGGTGTACGGCCCCGCGAAGCCGTCCGCCCCCGACGACCCGTCAGGGTTGTCGTCCCGGGCCCAGGAGGGCCGTCGGGCCGCTTCCCGGGCGCCCTCCGAACCACTGTGGTCCTCGTGGGCGGGAGCCTTCGCCGCCGTCGCAGCCATCTCCACGGAGTGGTCCTCCAGACGGCGCAGGAGTTCGTCCGCGCGGGCCGTGGCCTGTTCGCGGTCGTAGGCGAGGAGGAGACGGCAGTCCTGGCCGTGCCCGGGGCGCAGATGCGGGAGCCAGCCGAGCCAGGACCACTCGGCGGTGCGCTCCTCAGGGGTGCGCGAGCGGTCCGTGCTGATCAGGACGATCTCCAGGGCCTCCGGGGAGTGCAGCGCGGCCAGCTGGGCCACCACCGCGCGGGCCAGCCCCGCGAGCCGCGCGCGCGGGCCGGCCAGCCCCAGCGCCCCGACCTCGCGCAGCCCGGCGGTCACGGGCACGGCGGGCAGCAGCCCCGAGCCGTCGGGGGCCGCGCGGTCCGCCGTACCGAGCCGGACCGTGAGCGCCTCCGGGTGGCCCGGGCCGCGCTCCCAGAGGCGGGGGCCGGGGCCCAGGGCCGTCAGCAGCAGCGTCGCCGGGTCGGGCCAGCTCTCTGGCGCCTGCGGTACGGCGCTCACGGACTCCGGGGCCACCGGGTCGGTCACCGGCTCCTCGTCGTCGTACACCTCGCCCTCGGCCGGCTCCTGCTCCGGGCGCCCGCCGGTCAGCCGGCGCGCCCACTTGGAGAGCCCACCGCGCCTGCTGCGCACCCCCGGCGGGACGTCCGTCCCCCGCAGGGGCGTCCCCTTGCGCCCGCTGCCCCCGGAAGGCTCCGCCTCCGCGTCGTCCTCGTCGTGGGAGCGGGCGTGCGGTACCGCCGAGGCCCCGGATGCCGGTCCCGGTACGGAGAACCCGGCGCCGTGGGTGTCACCGGAACCGCCCGGAACCCTGCCCGGGCCGGCCGCGCCCGTGGCGTCCCGGCTCTCGATGCGTGGGGCCCGCCCCTGCCCCGGGACGAGCGGCTGCGCGGCCTCCGCCGGACCCCGCGCACCGCGCGACTCGGGAACGCTCCCGGCCGCTCCCCAGCTCGCCGAACCGTAGGCGTGATGGGTCTCCCCGGAGGGCGGCTTCGCCGTGCCGCCGGGCCGCACGCGTGCGGGGTGCGTCTGGGACGGAGACGGATGGGACGGGGTTGCCGCGCGCGGGGCGGAGGGCCGTCGGTCGCGGGTGTCCTCGTCGGCCTCCGAGGCGGCACCGTCCGACGTACGGCCCGGGGCCCGCGTGCTCCCCGGGGTGACGCTCACGCGGACATGGCCCTCGCCGTCCGGAGTCGTGCCCACGCGCGTGGCCGCGTCGCCGGGCGGTGTCAGCCGCAGGGCCGACTCGCCGATGCGCAGGAGCGCGCCCGGTGCGAGGCGGACCGGGCGGGTGCCGAGGCGGGCGCCCGACAGGGTCGTGCCGTTCGTGGAGTCCAGGTCCGCGACCGCTATACGGCCGTCCGCCGCGACCGTGACCGCGCAGTGCAGCCGGGAGACGTCAGGGTCGTCCAGCGGGACGTCGGCGTCGGCGGAGCGGCCGATGGTGATCCGGCCGCCGTGCAGCAGATGGACACCGCCCGCGTCCGGTCCCGCCACCACGTGCAGCTGGGCCGCCGCCTCGTCCGCCTCGGGGTGCGGTTCGGGCTCGGCGGGGGTGCCGAGGGCCAGCACGGCGCCGTCGACCAGTGGTGGCTCGCCCAGGGTGCAGCGCTGGGTGTCGAGGCGCTGGTCACCCACGTACAGCACCACCGCCCCGCCGCTCTCGCGGTCCCGGCCGCGCTCGGGCATCGACGCACCGTCGCCCGCGACCGAGGAGGCCAGGGCGGAGGCGACCGCGGCGAGCGCCGTGCCGGCGGGCGCGGTGACCAGCACGTCGCAGCTCGCGGCACGCGCCCACGGCTCCGAGGGCGGCCCCAGCGGGTCTACGACGGTCAGCCGGATCTGCATCGCCGTCAGCGGTCCCTTCTGCGCGGGCACCCGGAAAGGAGGACGAAGCCACGCCACGGGTCCCACCACCGCGGACTTCCCCCACCGCACACGAGCACGTCGGCCAGTACTGGAGGCATCCTCGCACCTGACACTGACAACGCGCCCGCCACCCACCCATAAGTGATCTTGAATGGTCACCTCTGCCCGCAAAAGTGCCTGACCAGTGAGCGACGGCTGTCCGTTTCGGATCGGTTTGGTTATCGGTTTGAGATCGGTCACGTTCGGGATCCGGCAACCGAAGCGACCGAACAAGGCGTCTTTCCATCGAACATGTACGGAAGGCCGTACGTAGCCGTACATGGACGGCGGCCGTTCCCAGGGGGTCCTGGGGACGCGGCACTACAGTGGGTCGGAACACCGTGTACGGGATGCGTGTACGGGATGTACGTACGCAAGGGAGCCATGACGTGCGGCCGGTAGGGAGCAAGTACCTCCTTGAGGAGCCGCTGGGACGCGGCGCCACAGGCACCGTCTGGCGTGCCCGCCAGAGGGAGACCGCGGGAGCCGAGGCCGCGGTGGCAGGCCAGCCCGGCGAGACCGTGGCGATCAAGGTCCTCAAGGAGGAACTCGCCAACGACGCGGACATCGTGATGCGCTTCCTGCGCGAGCGGTCCGTGCTGCTGCGGCTGACCCACCCGAACATCGTCCGGGTACGGGACCTGGTGGTCGAGGGCGATCTGCTGGCGCTGGTCATGGACCTCATCGACGGCCCCGACCTGCACCGCTACCTGCGGGAGAACGGCCCCTTCACGCCCGTCGCCGCCTCCCTCCTCACCGCCCAGATCGCCGACGCGCTCGCCGTCAGCCACGCCGACGGCGTCGTGCACCGGGACCTGAAGCCCGCCAACGTCCTGCTCATGCAGGACAACGGCCGGATGCACCCGATGCTCACCGACTTCGGCATCGCCCGCCTCGCCGACTCCCCGGGCCTCACCCGCACCCACGAGTTCGTCGGCACGCCCGCGTACGTCGCCCCGGAGTCCGCCGAGGGCCGCCCGCAGACCTCCGCCGTCGACATCTACGGCGCCGGCATCCTGCTGTACGAGCTGGTCACCGGCCGTCCGCCGTTCGGCGGCGAGACCGCCCTCGAAGTGCTGCACCAGCACCTCACCGCCGAGCCGCGCCGCCCGTCGACCGTGCCCGAACCCCTGTGGACGGTCATCGAGCGCTGCCTGCGCAAGAACCCGGACGAACGGCCCAGCGCCGAGAACCTCGCGCGCGGGCTGCGTGTCGTCGCCGAGGGCATCGGCGTCCACTCCAACTCGATGCAGATCGCGGCGGCCGAAGGGGTCGTCCATCTGCTCGCACCGGATCCGGCGCCGACCGCGGTCCCCGGGGCGGGCGACCCGACCCAGGTGCTGCCGCACGGCGCGGGCGCGGGGGTGCCGGGAGGATACGACCCGAACGCCGCCACCAGCGTGCTGCCGCACACCGGGGTGCCCGGTTCCGTGGGTTCGGGTTCCATCGGCGGCGCGGACCCCACGGCCGTCATGCCGCCGGTGCCGCAGGGCCGGCCCGGAGGCGGCCCTGGCGGCCCCGAGGAGCCGCACCCCTGGCAGAACCAGCTGCGTGCCGCCCGGGACCGCAACGAGCAGACACAGGTCCAGTACCTGGACCCCGGCGAGGACCCCCTGCGCCGCCGGCCCCAGCGACAGCAGGGCCGGCCGCCGCAGCAACAGCCCCAGCAGCCGCCGTACCAGCAGCCGCCGCCGTCGCGTCAGCAGCGGGGGCCGCAGCCGCAGCCCGGATACGGGTATCCGCAGGGGCCGGGTCATCCGGGACAGGGCCAGCCGCCGCAGCACCAGCAGTACGCGCCGCCGCAGCACCAGCAACAGCCGCAGCGGTACGCGCCGCCCGCCCCGGCGCCCGCGCCGCAGCAGCCCCAGCGCCCTCAGCAGCCCGAGGGCCGGCCGCCGCGTGAGCCGAGGGAGCCCCGGCAGCGCAGCGCCAACCCGATGAAGATCCCCGGGCTCGGCTGCCTCAAGGGGTGCCTGTTCACGATCATCATCCTGTTCGTCGCCGCGTGGCTGATCTGGGAACTGAGCCCGCTGCAGGGGTGGATCGGCTCGACGAAGGGGTTCTTCGAGCAGATCGGCGACTGGGTCGACACGGTCAGCGGGTGGATAGGGGATCTGGGCGGGGGTTCCGGGGGCTCTGGCGGGTCCGGGGGGCCCGGGGGCGCTGGGAACTAGCCCGCGCGTGCGGTAGCGGCTCTGCGGCTCCGGGTTTGTCGTGGCCTCCGGGTGGTCGTGGCTCCGGTCGGCGATCGCGCGGTGGTGTCCTGCGGCGGCCTCTTGCCGTGGTCCGGGCAATCCGGTGGCAGCCGGGGCAATTGAGGAGCAGGTGGGCTGTGCTGCGACTGTGATTCCGGTACGACTCTGGGGATTTGTCGACACCTGGCGGGTGATTTCCGTCCCGGCGGTGAAGGTTACGACTCCGGACGCGTAGTTTTATCGGCTGAGGTCGGGGTCGAGACTTTGTCGGCCGGGGGTCCGGGGGTGGCCCCCCGGATCGGCGCGGTATCGGCTGAAGTCGAGTGAGGTCGAGGTCTTGTCCGCTGGGGGTCCCGGGACCCGTGGCATAGCCGCTGGTGTTACGCGTCTGTAGGAGCAGTCTTGGCACGGAAGATCGGCAGCCGGTACACCGCCAACCAGATCCTGGGGCGGGGCAGCGCCGGCACGGTGTGGCTGGGCGAGGGACCCGAGGGGCCCGTCGCCGTCAAGCTGTTGCGCGAGGACCTGGCGTCGGACCAGGAGCTTGTCGGACGCTTTGTGCAGGAGCGGACCGCGTTGCTCGGTCTCGAACACCCGAACATCGTGTCCGTACGGGACCTGGTGGTCGACGGGAACGACCTCGCGCTCGTCATGGACCTGGTGCGGGGTACGGACCTGCGCACCCGGCTCGACCGGGAGCGCCGCCTCGCACCCGAGGCCGCGGTCGCGATAGTGGCCGACATCGCCGACGCGCTGGCCGCCGCGCACGCCGCCGGGGTCGTGCACCGTGACGTGAAGCCGGAGAACGTCCTGCTGGACATGCAGGGCCCACTGGGCCCCGGCGGCTCGCACCCCGCCCTGCTGACCGACTTCGGCGTCGCGAAGCTCATCGACTCACCGCGGCGGACCCGGGCCACGAAGATCATCGGTACGCCGGACTACCTGGCCCCCGAGATCGTGGAGGGCCTGCCCCCGCGCGCGGCCGTCGACATCTACGCGCTGGCGACGGTCCTGTACGAGCTGCTGGCCGGCTTCACGCCCTTCGGCGGCGGGCACCCCGGCGCGGTGCTGCGCCGCCACGTCACGGAGACGGTGGTCCCGCTCCCCGGCATCCCCGAGGAGCTGTGGCAGCTGCTCGTGCAGTGCCTGGCGAAGGCGCCGGCGTCCCGGCTGCGGGCGTCGGAGCTGGGGGCGCGGCTGCGGGAGCAGCTGCCGTTGCTGGTGGGGATGCCGCCGCTGGATGTGGACGAGCCGGAGTCGGAGTCGGAGGACGCGGGGGAGTCGGGCGAGGGGCGGGTTTCTCGGGGCGAGGTGTACGACGAGGTGGCTGTGCCTGCGGGGGAGCGGGTGCGGCGGGGGGCGGTGCCTCTGGTGCGGGGGGCGAAGCCGGACTCGAACCGGGATACGCATACGTCGATGCGGGTGCCTGGGCCGGACGAGTTGGCGGGCGGGGCGCTGGGGACGGCGCGGGTGCCGCGTCCGGCGGGGGCGCCTCGGCCCGGTTCGGCCAGGCACCGGGCTTCGGCGCGGCGGCGACGGCTGACGCTGGGGGTGGCTGCGGTGGTTCTGGTGGCGGCGGTGGGGGTCGGGACGTGGGTGGCCACGTCGGGGGATGACTCGGGGGCAACCCCCCAGGACACGAAGAACTCGGCACCGGCGTCGCCGTGAGGGGGGTTTTCGCCCCCGCCGCCCTTACCCGTCCCATCCCTGGGGGCTGCCGCCCCCAGACCCCCGCTTTGGCCCGTCCGGCGTTTGAGGACGAGGCCGTTCAGGCCAAAG
>NZ_JBSFMT010000146.1:0-8161 GCF_053599695.1 Streptomyces sp. NPDC000878
AGTTGAGGTCACCCGGGCGACCCAGCAAGCGGGCCACGGCGACCGGCAGGGTCGGATTGTCGGGCCGCGCGATGAACACGGTCGCCCCGAACTCGGCAGCCCCCAGAAGGATGGGACGGGTAGGGGCGGCGGGGGCGAGAAAAAGGCACCCCACCCGCACCCCCGCGCCCCAGCAGGCGCACCCCGCCTCCCCGTCTGGAGCCACCATGCCCCACCCCCGCAAGCCCACCCGTCCGCGCCCGGACGGCATACCGACACCACCCCTCGGTTTCCGGACCGCCCGCTGGCTGGCCGCCGGCGTCCCCTGGTTCGCCCCCTTCACCGCGATCGCCGCGACGATGAGCGTCCTCGCCCTCGCCATCTCGGGCCCGGACCTCACCGACACGGCCGACCGGATCCTGGCCGCCGCCGACTGGACCCAGCCCCACACCTGGGCCGCGCTGCTCCTCAAACTGGGCGCCAGTGGGCTCAGCTTCCTGCCCGTGGCCGTGGCCGGCCACCTCGCCTACGGCATGGCCGGCCGACCGGCGCTGGTCCCCGGCCTCCTCGGCGGCATGGCGGCCCTGGGCGTCCAGGGCGGCATCCTCACCGGCCTGCTCGCCGGTCTGCTCGCGGGCGCGGCCACCATGGCGCTGCAGCGGATTCCGGTCCCGTCGGCGCTGCGCGACTTCGCCCCGACCGCGCTCGTCCCCCTGCTGGCCACCCTCGTCACCGCCGCGGTGATCATCGCGTTCGCCGGGGAGCAGCTGACCGCCCTGACCGGGTGGCTGCACGGGAAACTGGTGTGGCTGGAGTTCCACCACCTCGTACTGGCCGGCGTGGTCCTCGGTGTGATGGTCTGCTGCGACCTCGGCGGCGCGATCGGCAAGTCCGCCATCGCCTTCGGCACCGTGGGCGTGAGCGGGTTCGACACCTCGAAGTTCAACCCGACCGACATGACCATGATGGCCGCGGTGGTCGCGGCCGGCATGGTGCCCCCGCTCGGCCTGACCCTCGCCACCCTCGTCCGCCGCCAGGTCTTCACCGCGCCCGAGCGCGCCTACGGCAAGGTCGCCTGGCTGTTCGGCGCCGCCTTCGTCCCCGAGGGCGCCGTCCCCTTCGCGCTGGCCGACCCCCTGCGGGTGATCCCGGCGGGCATGGCCGGCGGAGCCGTCACCGGCGCCCTGGTCATGGCCTTCGGTACGACGATCACCGTCCCGTACGGCGGCTTCCTCGCCCTCGGTGAGACGGGCAGGCCGCTGCTCTTCGCGCTCGCCGTCGCCGCCGGAGTCCTGGTCACTGCCGCGACGGCCGTCGCCCTCAAGAGCCTCGGCGGGCAGTCCGCCCCGCGCCCCGCGAGCCCCGCCGTCAGGGTCCGCCGGAAGGTGTCCGTCGCCGGCTGAACCCCGTACGACCACGAAAGAGCGGCCCCGACGAAACGGGGCCGCTCTTTCGTGTCGGCGTGCCGAAGGGGATGCCGCGTCCGTGTAACAGCAGTAACGGCCGTACGTCGTTTCCGGCGGCCATGTGTGATCCGGCCGCCGGACCACCGAGACCTTCGCCCGGTCTTCTAGGGGTCGGCCGGGAGCGCATCGCCCCGGCGGACACCCGAGAACAGACCAGGGAGCCACCATGTCCCCTTCTTTCGAATCCTCCGAATCCTCCGAATCCTCCGGATCTTCCGGGCGGAGCCTGTCGGCCCGTCTCCGCGCCCGCGCCCGCAAGGTCGCCGTCCCGGCCGTGCTGCTCGGCCTCACCGTCGGTGGCGTCGGCCTGTCGGCCACCGCGCACGCCGCCGAGGGCCCCAGCTGCGCCAGCGTCCCGGGCCAGACCTGCCCCGCCCCGGGCCCGGCCGCGGACCCCCTGCCGTCGCGCGGCTCGCAGCCCGCCGGCGTCTCCACCCAGCAGTGGCGGGGCGCGACCACCGCGGCCACCTTCTGGGGCAACGAGGGGATCAGTACGGCGTCCGGCGACCGCTACCACCTCGTGATGCGCGGCCAGACCGGCTACCCCGGACAGGGCTGGCCCGGCAACACGAGCACGAACGCCCGTGCCTGGTACCACTTCGAGACCGGCAGCAGCTGGCGCCCGGAGCACCACTACATCGTCTACGGCGGTGTGTTCCAGGACCGCGACCACCGCATCGAGAACCTGGAGGAGTCCCACCACGTCACGCAGAACAACGCGAGCGGCTCGAACGCCGTCTACCGCGAGTACGACGTCAACTCCTGGAGCACCGCCACCGCCAACCGAGGCAGGGAGCGCATCGTGCGCAACGTCCGCAACGGCCATGTGTACGCGACGTTCGACCACTACGGCTCCTTCCACTACCTCGGCCGCTGGTAGGAGGACGTCATGACCGAGGGTCCCGAGGTCCGCGGCAGCCGCTGCCGCACCACCCTCGACCTGTTCGCCGAGTGGGCCGAAGCGCTCGGTTTCCCGGACTACTTCGGGCACAACTGGGACGCCTTCGAGGAGTGCCTGTTCACCGTGAGCCCCCTCACGGTCGTCGTCCGGGACGCCGACCAGCTGCTCGTGGACGAGGACCCGCGGCAACTGGCGACCTTGCTGGCGATCGTCGACACGGTCTCCAAGGAGGCCGGCTTCACACTCAGGACGGATCAAGCAGGGTGAGAACCGCCTCCGCCCCGCCTTCCGGATGGTTCCGGAAGGCGAGGCGGGCGCCCAGCAGCCGGGCCTGGCCGACCGCGATCGTCAGTCCCAGGCCGGTTCCGGTGCCCGGTGCGGTCGTACGGAAGCGCTGGGGCCCGGAGGTGTGCAGGACCGCGAACAGGTCGGGCGGGAAGCCGGACCCGTGGTCGCGGATCCGCACCACCGGGCCGTCCACCTCGACCTCGACCGGCGCGGCACCGTGCCGCAGCGCGTTGGCGGCCAGGTTGGCGAGGACGCGTTCGACGCGGCGCGGGTCGGTTGTCACGACCGTGTCCCGGACCACCCGGACCTCCACCTCCGCCAGTCCCGCCACCGCCCGCCGGGCCATCGCGCTGACCTGCCGCTGCTCGGTCTCCAGGATGGCCACCTGCGCGTCCAGACGGGCCACCTCCAGTACGTCCTCGACCAGCCCGCGCAGATTCCGCACGGCCCGCCCGACCAGGTCCGAGGCCGGTCCGGGCGGCAGCAGCCCGACCGCGGTCGCCATGCCCGCGACGGGGGTGCGCAGCTCGTGCGCGATGTCGGCGGTCACCCGGCGCTCGGCCTCCAGCCGGGCGCCGAGCGCGTCCGCCATCGTGTCGACGGCGGCGGACAGCCGCGCGATCTCGTCCCGGCCGTCGGGGCGTACCCGGGCGTCGAGGTCGCCGTTCGCGATGCGTTCCGCGGTGCGGGCGGCGGCCGTGGCCCGGCGGCCCATCCGCACCCCGAGGAACAGGCCCGCCAGGGACACCAGGACGGTGGCCGCCGTGCCCACGACGGCCAGTGTCCGGTCCAGCTTGGCCAGCGACCGGGACTCGGGGGCGTAGGACCGCGACAGCGCGAGCACCTCACGGTCCGAGACCCGGGTCGCCGCCCACAGCACCGGGCGTGCGCCGTCCCGCAGATACGTCACCCGGACCCCGCCCCGCACGGCCTTCGCCAGCGGGGCCGGCAGGTCCGGCGGGTCGATCCGCGCCGGTGACTTGCGGGCCGCGGCGTAGTCGTACGCGGCACTCATCAGCCGCTGGTCCAACTCCCCTCGGGCCGTGGCGAGTTGGTCCGCGGCGGTGAGACGGTGGACCAGGACGCCGACCACGCACGACACCGTCACGGCCGCGGCGGCCACGGCGAGGGCGACCTTCGTACCGACGTGCGCGCCGGGCGTCCGCCTCATGCGCGCAGCTTGTAGCCGAAGCCGCGCACCGTCTCGATGCGGTCCCGGCCGATCTTCGCGCGCAGCCGCTGCACATGGACGTCCACGACCCGGGTGTCGCCGGACCAGGCGTAGTCCCACACCCGGTCCAGGAGCAGGTCCCGGGTGAGCACGGTGCCGGGCGAGGCGGTGAACTCCCGCAGCAGCTTCAGCTCGGTCGTGGTCAGGGTGAGGAGCCGCCCGTCCCGCCGTACGTCCAAGGTCACCGGGCAGAAGGCCAGGTCGCCGAAGTACTGGGCCGACGACGTCCCCGGCGACCCGGGCGACGGCTCGGCCGGTGCCGCGCGCCGCAGCAGCGAACGGATCCGGGCGACCAGGACCGGGCCGTCGAACGGCTTGGTCACGTAGTCGTCGGCGCCCGCCTCCAGGCCCATCACCACGTCCACCGGGTCGTTGCGCGCCGATATCAGCAGCACCGGCACACCGGACTCCTCACGGATACGACCGGCCAGACTCACCCCGTTGAGCCCCGGCAGCATGATGTCGAGCACCGCGACATCGGGCCGGCGCTCCCGGAACAGGGCGAGCCCGGTGACGCCGTCGGCCGCCGCACGGACCTGGTACTCGTGCCCCTCCAGCAGGAGCCGGGTGGCCTCGCGGATCATCTCGTCGTCCTCGACGAGCAGGATGTCGGGCATGGGCGTCCCTTCGGGGGTGGGCAACGTTGTCAGGGCTTCTTTGTCTTCGTTGCTTCTTTGTCTTCGCTGGTCAGGGCTTCGGTACATGCAGCCGGACCCGGCTGGTGTCCTCGGCCCAGCCGGGCGCCGGCGGGTGGATCGGGGTGACGGACGCCCGGCCGTAGTACGCCGCGTACTGGCGCTCCACCAGTCCGCTGAAGGCGATCGAGACGGGGAAGCTCTTGTAGTCGTGGTGGGGGCAGCCGCCGGCGCAGGCGAAGTCGACCACCGTGGCCGTCGCGGTGGCCCGGGGGGAGCCCCAGCCGTGCCACTCCACGCCGTACAGCACGGTGCGGCCGGTCAGGTCCATCACGTCCGGGTGCTGCCAGGCGAGGGACTTCCAGTCCAGCACGTACACCGGTCCCGACCAGGGGATCCGGGACGGGGCCGGTCCCTCGACGCGCACCCCGCCGTCCGCCGCGCCGCATCCGGAGAGGCAGGCGAGCAGACAGGCGGTGAGCGAGGCGACGCCCAGCACCGAACGACGACGAGCCATGGACGTATCCCCCGTGCGATGAGTGGTCCACCGGAAATAGTGCATGTCGTTACATGAACGATTGGTCAAATCCACCCGTGATGTCCGCAACAGCAACCTGTGAAACCTTGCGGCGCGATCGTGCGTCCCCGGGGTCGGCTAGCGACCGATACCGATACCGATACCGATACCGATACCGATGTAGATGCGGACGGCCGTACCGCCGTCGTCGGTGTGAATCCGGACGAGGTCCGTGACGGTGTGCACCAGGAGCAGGCCGCGACCGCCCCGCTGGTCCCGGGCGGCGGGGCGGCGCCCGGCGAGCGGATCGGTCAGCCGCCCGCTGTCGCGGACCTCGCACACCACCTGCGAGTCCTCGCCCCAGATCCGCAGGGTGCCGGAGCCGCCGCCGTGCACCACGCTGTTGGTGGTCAACTCGGCCACCGCCAGGGCGAGATCGTCCAGGCGTACGCCGGACAGGCCCAGCCGCGCCGCCCGCGCGACGGCGAAGTGCCTGACGACCGGCAGCTCGTCGATGCCGAAGAGCTGGGGCTCGGCCGTCGCGGGAGCCGCCGGGAACGGCCGGTTGTAGCGGGCGATGACCTCCCCGGGCGCGTACGACGGACTGGGCCGCTGAATGCCGCCGGAGACGATCACGGGGTGGGTGGCGTACGCGTCGGTGAGCACCTGCTCGTCGAGGCGCTCGGCGTCGTACGGGCACAGGATGGTCACGTCACGGCCCTGGAAGGCCAGGTTGATCAGCGCCTCGTGCTGCACGCACGCCGGGTACTCGACGCTGCTGCGGCCGGGCCAGATCGGCTCGCCGATGATCCGTACGTGGGTCCGGGGGTGGGCGTCGGCGAAGGCGCGCAGCACGCGCGGGATGATCCGGCCCGGGTTGCGGCCCGCCTCGGTCATGTCGACGAAGTACACGGACTCGGCGTCCCCGTCCAGGCTCTCCCTGAGCAGGGCCAGCTGCCGGCCGGGCACGGCGACCGCCACCGGCTGACCGGCCTTCAGCCCCTCGCGGACGAAGGGCACCGTGCCGTCCAGGTACTCCTCCTCGCCCCGGTAGAACAGGGCGGGATGCGCGAACGGCTCGGTGCTCGGCTCGGCGGCCTGCGTGACAGTCATCGCGCCACCACCTCGGACATCTCCAGATGCCGCACGAGGGCATTCACCTGCCGCAAACTGTCCACCCGCCCACTCTGGTACTCCGGTTGTACCTCCTGTATCCCGCCCCAGTATTGCGCTGCGCCTGCCCCGCAGGGGCACGGATACACGCACCTACCGCGGGCGGGCGGCCCGGGAACGGGTTCCGAATCTCCACGCCGGATCCGGAGTAGGACGTACCGGACGGGGAAGAAGCGGGTGCACAACGGCCGCGGGCTACGCCAGAGTCGCGCAGTGCAGTACGGCGCGGACCCCGACAGAGCATCTAGACCGAGACCCGAGGTGAGTACATGTCTGCCCCCACCGCTCTTCCGCTGTTAGCGTCCGGCGCCGACGGGCCGCTGACCATTCGCACCGAGACCCGCGGCACCACCGCGGTCCTGGTGCCGAGCGGGGAGATCGTCCACGGCTGCACCACGGTGCTCGACCCTGTCCTGGGCAAGCTTCCCGAGGGGACGGACGAACTGGTCCTGGACATGGCGGAGGTCACCTTCATGGACACCGCCGGACTGCAGTTCCTGGAGCGCCTGGAGGACTACAGCGGCCTCGCCGGCATCTCCTTGCGGACCGTCGACTGGACCGGCCAGCCCCGCCGCATCCTGGAGATCACCGGCCTGTCGGTGCCGGCCGCCGCAGCCGACCCCGCCGGGCCCGCCTCCGAGCCACCACCGCCGGACACCGGCCAGCTCCTCGCCTCGCTGCGCTCCGACCAGGGACTGTCGGCGGTGGCCGCGGAGCGGGCGGAACAGGTGGAGAGGCTCCAGGAGCAGGTTCAGCAACTCCAGCAGGCCATCGAGTCCCGCCCGGTCATCGACCAGGCCCGGGGCATCCTCATGGCCGTCGAGTCCTGCACCGCCGACCAGGCCTGGGACACCCTGCGCGACGCCTCCCAGCACGCGAACACCAAACTCCGCGACGTCGCCGAGGCCCTGGTCACCGTGAGCACCGGCGGCCCCGCACCCACGGAGCCCGTACGCACGGCACTGCGGGACGCGGTGGAACGCAGGCAGCGGCGCGTGCCCTGACCGGAACGCGGACGAGTGCCGCCTCGGTCAGTCCTTCAGTCCTTGTAGTCGGGGGCGATGCGCTCGACCAATCGGAGGAGCGCCGACCAGGCCAGGTCGTACGCCTTGTCGTCCTGGAGGTCCGAGGTGTCGTCCTCGCCCGTGAGCTGGCGGGCGGCGAGTTCGCAGATGTCGGGGGCGGGGGTGACGAGCGGGGTGCCCGCGGCGGTCGCCGTGGTCTGGATCTCGCAGGCCTTGTCCAGGTAGTACATGCGCAGGAAGGTCTGGGCCGGGGTCTCGCCGACCGTGAGCAGGCCGTGGTTGCGCAGGATCATCGCCGGGTGACCGCCGAGGTCGGCGACCAGGCGCCGCTGTTCGGCGAGGTTGAGGGCGACGCCTTCGTAGTCGTGGTAGCCGAGCCTGCCGTAGAACTCCAGGGAGATCTGGTTCAGGGGGAGCAGACCGTGCTCCTGGGCCGCGACGGCGCAGCCGGCCCTGGTGTGGGTGTGCAGGACGCAGTGGGCGTCGGACCGGGCCGCGTGGATCGCGCTGTGGATGACGAAGCCGGCGGGGTTGACCGGGTGGGGGCTCTCGCCGACGGGGTGGCCGGTCAGGTCGATCCTGACGAGGTTCGACGCGGTGATCTCCTCGAAGAGGAGCCCGTACGGGTTGATCAGGAAGTGCTGCTCCGGGCCCGGGAGCCGGACGGAGATGTGCGTGAAGATCAGGTCGGTCATCCGGAAGTGCGCCACGAGGCGGTAGACCGCGGCGAGTTCGCGGCGCAGCCGCAGTTCTTCCGGGGAGACGGCGGGGGCGGACATGGGGACCTTTCGATGAGGTACGGCACGTGCGGGTGCGGGTGCGGGTGCGGGTGCGGGTGCGGGTGCGGGGTGGGGGGGTGCCTCTATGTCTTTCGTCAAGGCACTCCTGTCGGGTTTGGGGTGGTTCGGGGTTGCTGAGGTTATGCGGCGAGCTCGACGTCCTTCGG
>NZ_JBSFMT010000147.1:0-8089 GCF_053599695.1 Streptomyces sp. NPDC000878
AACGCCGGACGGGCTGGATGGTGCCGGCCGGGGCTTGATCTTTCAGCCCGTCCGGCGTTTGAGGACGAGCGCGTTTTAGCGCGATACGGGGGTTCGGGGGCGGAGCCCCCGAGGATGGGACGGGTAGGGGCGGCGGGGGCGAGGAAACTACTTGGGTTCCTCCACGCGCTTCTTCAGCCCCGCCAGCGCCCGGTCGATGATGACCTTCTCCGCCTTGCGCTTGATCATGCCGAGCATCGGGATCTTGACGTCCACCGTCAGCTGGTAGGTGACCTCGGTCGCCCCGTCACCCGCCGCCTTCAGGATGTACGACCCGTCCAGCGCCCGCAGCATCTGCGACTTGACGAGGGTCCACGACACCTCGTTCTCGCCGGTCCAGGTGTACCCCAGCGTCTGGTCGTCCTTGATCGCGCCGGCGTCCATGACCAGCCGGACCTGCTCGGCACGGCCCTGGGCGTCGGTCGCCAGGACCTCCGCCTCCTTCACCTCGCCGGTCCAGTCCGGGTAACGGGCGAAGTCGGCGATCACCGCCATCACCTCGTTCGGTGCCGCCTCGATCGTGATGCTCGAACTGGTGAATTCCGCCATCGCTGTGGCTCCTCCAGATGCGGTCCGGTGAGGGAGGGTTGGTGCGCACGTATGTGCAGCGTGAAGGCTACCCCGCGCAGAGCGGACCGCCGCCACCCACGCCCGGCCTCACCATTCGAGCACCCACGGCTTCCCGCTCCCCGCGAAGTGCCCCACGTTCACGCACTCCGTGGCACCGATCCGCATCCGCCGGGCCAGTGGCTGGTGGACGTGCCCGAACAGCGCGTACCGGGGGCGCGTACGCCGGATCGCGTCCAGCAGCGCACGGCTCCCCCTCTCGAAGCGGCGCGCGACCGTGTCGTACACCAGCTCCGGCACCTCCGGCGGAATGTGCGTGCACAGCACGTCGACCTCGCCGAGCGCCTCGATCTTCGCCGCGTACTCCTCGTCGCTGATCTCGTACGGCGTGCGCATGGGTGTCTTCAGCCCCCCGCCGACGAAGCCGAAGACCCGGCCCCCGATCTCCACCCGCTCCCCGTCCAGGACTTGGGTGCCCGGACCGGCGTACTCCGGCCAGAGTGTCGGCATGTCGACGTTGCCGTAGGTGGCGTACGTCGGTGTCGGGAACGCGGCGAACAGTTCGGCGTACTGCTTGCGCACCGCCTTCTCGATGGCCGTCGCCCGGTCCGTGCCGATGCCCGCCCACAGCCGGGCCCCGAACTCGCGCGCCTCCTCGAACCGGCGGGCCGTGCGCAGTTCCACGAGGCGGCCGGCGTTCTCCGCGCCGAAGAGGTCGGGGAAGATGCCGCGCGAGTGGTCGGCGTAGTCGAGGAAGAGGACCAGGTCGCCCAGGCAGATCAGGGCGTCCGCGCCCGCACCGGCCGCGGCCAGGTCCCGCGCGTTGCCGTGCACGTCGCTGACCACATGAATACGCGTCCTCAGGTTGCCCTGCGGTGTGGGTGCCATGGCGATCAAGGGTAGGCGTGTGCGGCATGGGTGAACAGGAGAGGGGGGTCCCCGACGGTTACTGGTCAGTCAAGAAAACCGTGCACTACTGTGCGTAAAAGACACCAACCCGTGTGACGCCGCGAACATCTCGCCGGACCCCCCTGTCGTAGCAGCCATACCGACGGGTAACGTCCGGGCAGTCCAGTCGTGCTCAGGATTTCAACTACGAAGTCCGTGAGTACTTGCCATAGCCATGGACCGCACCGTCGCATCGCACAACGTCGTGGCGCCGGCGCCCTATGAGGAGCAGCAGTCTTGCGCGAGTTCAGCCTTCCGGCTTTGTACGAGGTCCCCGCGGACGGAAATCTGACCGACATCGTCCGTCGAAACGCCGCGCAGCATCCGGATGTCGCCGTCATCGCCCGCAAGGTGGGCGGCGCCTGGCAGGACGTGACGGCCACCACCTTCCTCACCGAGGTGCACGCCGCCGCGAAGGGCCTCATCGCCTCCGGGGTCGAGCCGGGCGACCGGGTCGCCCTGATGTCCCGTACGCGGTACGAGTGGACGCTGCTCGACTTCGCGATCTGGTGCGCGGGCGCGGTGACCGTGCCGGTGTACGAGACCAGCTCCGCCGAGCAGGTGCAGTGGATCCTCAGTGACTCGGGGGCCACCGCGATCGTCGTGGAGCTGGACGGCCACGCGGCCTCCGTCGAGTCGGTGCGCGACCGGCTGCCCGCGCTGAAGCACGTCTGGCAGATCGACGCGGGCGCGGTGGAGGAGCTGGGGCGGGCCGGCAAGGACGTCAGCGACGCGACCGTCGAGGAGCGCGGTTCGCAGGCGAAGGCCGACGACCCGGCGACCATCGTGTACACGAGCGGTACGACCGGCCGGCCCAAGGGCTGTGTGCTCACCCACCGCAGCTTCTTCGCGGAGTGCGGGAACATCGTCGAGCGGCTGCGGCCCCTCTTCCGTACCGGTGAGTGCTCCGTCCTCCTCTTCCTGCCGCTCGCGCATGTCTTCGGGCGGCTCGTGCAGATCGCGCCGATGATGGCGCCGATCAAGCTGGGCCTCGTCCCGGACATCAAGCACCTCACCGATGAACTGGCCTCGTTCCGGCCGACGTTGATCCTCGGTGTGCCGCGGGTCTTCGAGAAGGTCTACAACTCGGCGCGGGCCAAGGCACAGGCGGACGGCAAGGGCAAGATCTTCGACAAGGCCGCCGACACCGCGATCGCGTACAGCCGCGCGCTGGACGAGCCGTCCGGCCCGTCGGTCGGCCTGAAGATCAAGCACAAGGTCTTCGACCGGGTCGTCTACAGCAAGCTGCGGAACGTCCTCGGCGGCAAGGGCGAGTACGCCATCTCCGGCGGCGCCCCGCTCGGTGAGCGGCTCGGGCACTTCTTCCGGGGCATCGGCTTCACGGTGCTCGAGGGCTACGGCCTCACCGAGTCCTGTGCCGCAACCGCGTTCAACCCCTGGGACCGGCAGAAGATCGGCACGGTCGGTCAGCCGCTGCCCGGCTCGGTGGTGCGCATCGCGGACGACGGCGAGGTGCTGCTGCACGGCGAGCACCTGTTCAAGGAGTACTGGAACAACCCGGGTGCCACCGAGGAGGCGCTGGCCGACGGCTGGTTCCACACCGGCGACATCGGCACCCTCGACGAGGACGGCTACCTCCGGATCACCGGCCGCAAGAAGGAGATCATCGTCACCGCGGGCGGCAAGAACGTCGCCCCGGCCGTGATCGAGGACCGTATCCGCGCGCACGCGCTGGTCGGGGAGTGCATGGTGGTGGGCGACGGGCGGCCGTTCGTGGGCGCGCTGGTCACCATCGACGAGGAGTTCCTGGGCCGTTGGGCCGCCGAGCACGGCAAGCCGGCCGGTTCCACCGCGGCGTCGCTCGCCCATGACCCGGATCTGCTCACGGCGATCCAGGGCGCGGTCGACGACGGCAACGCCGCGGTGTCGAAGGCGGAATCGGTGCGGAAGTTCCGCATTCTGGCCTCCCAGTTCACCGAGGAGTCGGGCCACCTGACGCCGTCCCTCAAACTCAAGCGCAATGTGGTGGCCAAGGACTTCGCGGACGAGATCGAGGCGATCTACCAGAGTTAGTACCGGTTCTCAGTACCGGGTCAGTACCGGTTCTCAGTACCGGAGTTGGTGCCACACAAGGCTCATGGCGCGGTGTCCTCTGCCAGGACCCGCGCCATCGTCCGTTCCGCGAGCGCGGTGATCGTCACGAACGGGTTCACCCCGATCGAGCCGGGCACCAGCGAGCCGTCGGTGATGTACAGCTTCGAATACCCCTTCACACGCCCGTAGTTGTCGGTCGCCTTGCCCAACACGCAGCCGCCCAGCGGGTGGTAGGTGAAGTCGTCGGCGAACACCTTGTTGCTGGAGCCGAACAGGTCGTACCGGTAGATGGTGGAGTTGGCCGCGTTGATCCGGTCGAACAGCTTCTTGGCCATGGCGACGGACACCGCGCTCTGGGCGGCGCTCCAGCCGAGCCGCGCCGAGTCGGTCGCCGCGTCGTAGGTGAACGACGCCCGTTCCGGGTTCTTGGTGATCGCCAGATAGAGGCTGACCCAGTGTTCCAACCCCGTTGGCAGCGGGGCGATTTCGGCGAAGACGGGGTTGGCGGTGTTGGCCCAGTCGTCGATGCCCATCACCGGCATCGTCGACTGGTTCGCCCCGACCGTGTCCCACAGGTGGTTGGCCCGCCCGAGCATCACGTTGCCGTTGGTCCCCCAGCCGGTCCCGACGCTGGCGTCGAGCGCGGGCAGCGCGCCCGTCTCCCGGGCCCGCACGAGGAGTTCGGTGGTCCCGACACTGCCGCCACCGAGGAACAGATAGGTGCACCCGTACTGCTTGGTCTGGACGACCGCGCCGGTGTCGTCGATCCGGTCGGCGGTCAGGACGTACGTCCCGTCGGCGGCCCGGGTGATCGCCCTGACCCGCTCCATGGTGGTGATGGTGACGTTGCCGGTGCCGAGCGCGGAGGCGAGGTACGTCTTGTCGAGGCTGCGCTTGCCGTGGTTGTTGCCGTAGATGACCTCGCCGGCGAGCGCGGACTTGGTGGCGGTGCCGGCCGCCTCGCGCTGCATGTAGTCGAAGTCGTAGACGCTCGGTACGAAGGTGGTCTTCAGGCCGGTGTTCTGGGCGTGGGCGCGGGAGATCCGGGAGAAGCGGTACCACTCGGTGGACTCGAACCAGGTGGGGTCGACGGTGTTGACGCCGAGCATCGCGCGGGCTCGCGGGAAGTAAGTGCCGTACATCTCGCTGGCGTTGACGCCGGGGAACTGCTCGGCGAAGTACGACTGGAGCGGGGTGACGGCCATGCTGCCGTTGACCAGCGAACCGCCGCCGACACCCCGGCCGAGGAACACGGACATGTTGTTGTAGTGCACGCGGTCCAGGGCGCCTGGGTAGGGGGTGATGTCCTTGTTGACGACATCCAGCCACAGGAAGCTGGCGAGGGGCGCCTCCGTGCGGTTCTTGAACCACATCGAGCGTTTGTCGGGGGCGGAGGTGGAACAGAAGATCTTGCCGTCGGAGCCCGTCGTGTTCCAGAGGCGGCCCATCTCGATGACGAGGGTGCGGATACCGGCCTGACCGAGGCGGAGGGCGGCGACGGCACCTCCGTACCCGGAACCGATGACGATCGCGGGGGCGGATTCGACGGCGGCGGGTTCGACGGCCTGGGCGGACTGGAGGCCGACGCGGGTGAAACCGAGGGCGGCGGCCGTCTGGAAGGCGGCCATGCCCAGTATTTGACGTCTCGTCAGCTGATGCTGCGTCAACTGGCGGTGTATCACCTTTTCTGTCATGAGCACAGCATCGGCGGATTTTCAGGCTCCGCCTAGTAGGTGTGTACCAATGCGTACCTTATGTACGCCCGCCTTACGACGTACCTACGCCGGAGGAACGACAGCCACAGACACGACAGACGCATATGCCGTCACAGCAGCGCCTTCAGCTCCTCCGCCAGCAGATCCCAGCGCCACTTCTCCTCGACCCAGGCCCGCCCCCGCTCCCCCATCCGGGCGCGCAGTTCGGCGTCGCCGAGCAGGACGGTGATCCGGTCGGCGGTCTCCTCCACGGAGCGGCCGTGCACCACCCAGCCGGTCTCGCCGTCCAGGACCGCGTCCGGCGCGCCCCCGGAGTCACCGGCGACCACCGGCAACCCCGTCGCGGACGCCTCCAGGTACACGATCCCGAGCCCCTCGACGTCCAGACCGCCCCGGCGCGTCCGGCACGGCATCGCGAAGACGTCACCGGCGCCGTAGTGGGCGGGCAGCTCGGCCCAGGGCACCGGCCCGGTGAAGCGGACCGAGTCGGCGACGCCTGTCTCGTGCGCGAGCTTGCGCAGCTCCCGCGCGTAGGGCCCGCCGCCGACGATCAGCAGCACCGTCTCCGGCTCGGCCGCGAGGATGCGGGGCATGGCCAGGATCAGCGTGTCCTGCCCCTTGCGCGGAACCAGCCGCGAGACGCACACCACGACGGGCCGGTCGGTGAGCCCGAGCCGGGCACGGACCGCCTCACCCCCCGACTCCGGGTGGAAGGTCTTCTCGTCGACCCCGGGCGGCAGTTGAACCATCCGCCGAGCGGCCTGCGGACTCAGCGCGGCGGCGATCCGCGACCGCGTGTACTCGCCCAGGTAGGTGATCGTGTCCGTCGACTCGCCGATCCTGCGCAGCAGTTGACGCGCCGCGGGCAGCTGCGCCCACCCGGCCTCGTGACCGTGGGTCGTCGCCACCAGCCGCTCGGCGCCCGCCTTTCGCAGGGCCGGTGCCATCAGCCCGAGCGGCGCCGCCGCCCCGAACCACACCGACGTACACCCGTGTTCCCGCAGCAGCCCGACGGCCCGCGCGGTGACCGCGGGCGTCGGCAGCAGCATCGTCGTCCGGTCCCGTACGACGGTGAAGGGCTGCTCCGCGTCGAAGGCGGCGGTGGCCCGGACACCCTCGTGGCCGCGCGTCCAGGTGGAGGCGTGGACGACGAGCTGTGCGGGGTCGAGCCGCAGCGCCATGTTGTGCAGGAAGGCCTGGATACCGCCCGGCCGGGGCGGGAAGTCGTTCGTCACGATCAGGGTCTTGTGCATCGCCGCCGACCCTACCGAACCGCCTCCCGCACCCTCCCAGAACCCTCACAGATGTCAGGCCCCGTTTGATGGCATTCGCACAGCCGAGCGGGAGATCATGGCCGCTCATGGGTTGACGCGGATGACACGTACGCGGCCTACGACATGGCACGAACAGGGGTTCAGGTGGACATCGCTGGCAGAGACCGGCTGCGGCTGCCCGTGGCGCTGCTGGGCACCTGGGGCCTGACCCGGCTGCTCCTGCTGCTGTTCGTGTTCAAGGTGTTCGTCTTCCCGGGCCCGGACGTCACGAGCGACGTCTCGGTGATCTACCACGGCTGGTACGAGGTGCTGCGCGAGGGCACGTTCCCGCTGGCCGACGTCACCTGGCAGTACCCGCCCGCCGCCGCCCTGGCGATCCTCTCCCCCGCGGCGCTGCCCTTCCTGGACTACGCGCAGGCGTTCTTCGTCCTGGCGTTCCTCGCCGACCTGGTGGTCCTCTCCCTCCTCCTCTACGCGGGCGTGCGCCCCGGCCGGACGCTGCGCGGCGCCTGGGTGTGGGTGGTGGGCGTCCCGCTCCTCGGCCCGACCGTGTACGCCCGGTACGACGTGATGGTGACCGCCGTGGCGGTGGCCGCGCTGCTCGCGGGTGCCCGGCATCCGCGCCTCATGGGCGCCCTGACGGCCTTCGGGGCGCTGCTGAAGGTCTGGCCCGCGCTGCTGCTCGTAGGGGCCGTACGACGCCGGGCATGGGCCTCTGCGGCCGTCACGGCGGCGGCGCTGGCGTCGCTGTCCGCGTTGACGATGCCCGGAGCCTTCGCCTTCCTGACCTTCCAGGGCGACCGGGGCACCGAGGTGGAGTCGCTGGGCGCCCTCGTCTTCCATGTCGGCCGGCACTTCGGCTGGGAGGGCCAGGTGGCGCTGAACTACGGCTCCATCGAGTTCCTGGGCCCGTTCGTGCAGACGGTGAGCACGGTGGCGCTGCTGCTGACGGTGGTCGCGTTCGGCTGGCTGTTGCTGTGGCGCCTGTGCGCGACCCGCTTCCACTCCCACACCCTGGCGGACGCGGCGTTCGTGGCGGTGCTGCTGTTCACGGTGACGAGCCGGGTGATCAGCCCGCAGTACATGGTGTGGCTGGTGGGCCTGGCAGCGGTCTGCCTCTGCTTCCGAGCGAGCACGATGGTGATGCCCGCCACCCTGGTGGTGATCGCCTGCCTGGTGACGGTCCTGGAGTTCCCCATCGGCTTCGCCCACGTGGTCGCCAGCGACGCCTACGGCATGACCCTCCTGTTCACCCGCAACGGCCTCCTGGTGATCGCGGCCCTGACAGCATCCCTGGAACTGTGGCGCACGACGGTCCCGCCCCGGGCCCCACTCCCGAAAATCCCGGACCACCCGACCCACGAGAAGAAGCCCGCGCACACGCCCTGACACTTTTTCGCCCCCGCCGCCCCTACCCGTCCCATCCTTCTGGGGGCTGCGCCCCCAGACCCCCGCTACGGCCCTGAACGGGCCTTGTCCTCAAACGCCGGA
>NZ_JBSFMT010000148.1:0-7738 GCF_053599695.1 Streptomyces sp. NPDC000878
CAACGGCGCGGTGTTCTCCGGCAGCCCGCCGCCCTTACCCGTCCCATCCCTGGGGGCTGCGCCCCCAGACCCCCGCTGTCGGCCCTGAACGGGCCTTGTCCTCAAACGCCGGACGGGCTGGGGTGGCTGGCCTGGGTGGGTGGGAAAGGGCTCGCGCTGGACGCGCTTGTCCTCAAACGCCGGACGGGCTGAAGATGCGGGCCGGCGCTGAAAGATCAAGCCCCGGACGGTGCTGAAGTGCGGCGGGGGCGGGTGGGCTGAAATGACAACCCCGGCGCTTGAGATGCTCTCGACCCCCGCTGATGAGTTGGCAGTAAACGGGTGGGTGGGAAACACGGCCTGGGTTGCACCCGCGGTGCCTCCCGGCCGCCGGATGCGATGGGCACGCTCGGACCATGTCCCGTTGCGCCAACTGTGGGGTGTTTCTGGGGTTTTCGGGGTGAGGGTGAGGGGAGTCCGGCAGCATCGCTGGTGTGTTGAGTGTTGGGGCCCTGCGGGCCCATCTGCTGGCTGCTCGGCTTGCTGGGCCTGTGGCCACCTCGCGGGAGGAGAGTCTGCGGAGTTATCGGCTTTTTGCCGCTCGGGATCCTCGGGTGCTGATCGGACTTGATCCGGAGTGGACCTGGCGGCAGCGGGATCTGGTCGGGTTGATGGCCGACAAGTGCGGGGTCTCGGCCGATCCGCAGTGCACTTCGGGGTGCGATGTGATCGATCCGGAACGGACGCTCGTAGCCCTTGACGCCTTCGCTGAGCGACTCTCCGCAGTCGCCCGGAGTAAGGCGCCGGTACTCCTGGGTACCGGTCATCCTCACCGACTGCTCGGTTTCTACGCCGCTCTCGCGGACGCCCTGTCGGCGGCGGGGTGTGCCGTTCTCACCCCCGCGCAGGGTAGCTCTGTCGACATAACGACCCGGTTCGGTCTACGCACGTACAACCTTGACTACGTACGAGGAGTCGCGCTCGTCCGCGAACCGGGCCTCCAGGCCGCCGGGCGTGAGCCGGGCGCACACACGCACTCCCCCCTCCCGGTTCGGACCGTTCTGGCGGCTGCGGCCGAGGCCGGCGGGGTGCTTCCGGAGCTGGTGATCGGGGACCACGGGTGGGTCTGCGGTGCAGGTCAGCTGGGGTTCGAGGCCATTGGGCTGGCCGATACGGACGACCCCGCGCTCTTCGTGGGGGAGGCGGAGGGATCCGTGTCTGTCGTCGTTCCACTTGATGACGCTGTGCGGTCTGATTACTACCGGCCGATTACCCGCTACGTACTCAATCGGGCGTGTCTGTCACAGTAGGCCGCCGATGGGTGCACCTCTTCCCCACTCGCATCACCCGCCCCTACATTGGGGAGTGAGCACGCAGCGACGAAGAGTCACCGGAAGGGGAAGCCGGTGGCCAGTGTCGAGTGCGGAAGGTTCAGGTGTGTCATGGCTGCAGCTGGCGAGAGGCCTCTGAACGAGGTTCAGTTCCTTACCGTGGCGGAAGTCGCCTCGGTGATGCGAGTGTCGAAGATGACCGTGTACCGGTTGGTGCACAGCGGTCATCTGCCCGCGATTCGGGTGGGGCGGTCCTTCCGCGTCCCCGAGCAAGCGGTTCACGAGTACCTCCGCGAGAGCTATGTGGGGGTGGAGACAGCCTGACGGCACGCGAGGGGGGCGGATGGGGACCCTAGGGGCCTCACAGAGGTTCACCGGGTTCCCCCTGATCTCCTCGATTGCCCTCGATTACGACCTCAGCGCTCGGACGGGTAGGCTGGCCCCTTGTAGGTCGTATGGGCCCATGGCGCCCAACGCCGAGTGATGAGAAGTGAGCGAGGGTAGTCGTGGGCTCTGTTATCAAGAAGCGGCGCAAGCGGATGGCTAAGAAGAAGCACCGCAAGCTGCTGAAGCGCACGCGCGTTCAGCGTCGCAACAAGAAGTAGCAGTAGTAGTAAGAAGTGCTTGCTGTGGCCCCCCACCTGTTTCGGTGGGGGGCCACAGTGACTTCTTGCATCGGGCGGTCATCACAGCGCAACACCAAACCGCTAGGTTGGGCTCCACAGGGGTACACGGGAACCACGGCTGGAAGGAAGGCGCGGACTTGGGCAAGGTCGTGCTCGTGACCGGAGTGGCCCGTCAGCTGGGGGGCCGGTTCGTACGACGGATCCAGCGTGACCCACAGGTGGACCGGGTCGTCGCCGTGGACGCGGTTCCGCCCGAGCACCACCTGGGCGGCGCCGACTTCATCCAGGCCGACATCCGGCAGCCCACCATCGCGCGCGTGCTCGCGGAGACGAACGCCGACACCGTCGTCCACATGGACGTGACGGGCATCGCGCTGGGCAGCGGCAGCCGGACCACGGTCAAGGAGACCAACGTCATCGGCACCATGCAGCTGCTGGGCGCCTGCCAGAAGTCGCCGACCGTCAAGCGGCTGGTCGTGAAGTCCAGTACGAACGTGTACGGGTCCGCGCCCCGCGATCCGGCCGTCTTCACCGAGACCACCACACCCAAGTCGCTGCCCAGCGGCGGCTTCGCCAAGGACGCGGTCGAGGTCGAGGGGTACGTCAGAGGGTTCGCGCGGCGCCGGCCCGACGTCGCCGTGTGTGTGCTGCGCTTCGCCAACATCCTCGGGCCGACCGCCGACTCCCCGCTCGCCCAGTACTTCGGGCTGCCGGTCCTGCCGACCGTGTTCGGCTACGACCCCCGGCTCCAGTTCGTGCACGAGG
Source organism: Streptomyces sp. NPDC000878 (assembly GCF_053599695.1). Classification (NCBI taxonomy): domain Bacteria; kingdom Bacillati; phylum Actinomycetota; class Actinomycetes; order Kitasatosporales; family Streptomycetaceae; genus Streptomyces; species Streptomyces sp. NPDC000878. The sequence continues at coordinate 2,702 of NZ_JBSFMT010000148.1, forward strand.
ACGACGTGATCGAGGTCCTGCGCATCGCCTCGCACGACCCGGCGCGCGGAACGCTCAACAGCGGCACGTTCAACATCGCCGGCGACGGGGTCCTGTTGCTGTCGCAGTGCTCCAGGCGGCTCGGCCGGCCCACCGTGCCGCTGCTGCTGCCCGCCGTCACCTGGGCCGGCTCGCTGGTGCGTACGCTGGGCATGACGGACTTCTCGCCCGAGCAGATCCGGTTGCTCACGCACGGCAGGGTCGTGGCGACGAACCAGATGCGCGAGACTCTGGGCTACCAGCCGAAGTTCACGACCGCCGAGACGTTCACGGACTTCGCGCGGGTCCGTGGTCCCGGTCTGCTGCCGCCGGAGGCCCTCGCGGGGGCCGTCGACCGGATCGCCGCACTGCCCTTCGCACCCTTCCCGGGCAGTGGCGGGACCCCGGTCACGGCAGCCGTGACACCCACGACAGCGACCTGACGGAGACGGCCTGAGGGTCAACCGACGCAGAGCGCCAACCGAGGAGCGCATCAACGATGGCGGATGCCAAGGTCATTCCGTTCGACGACGACAGGTCCCGCGCGGGCGCCTCGCCGCGGCCGTCGCGCCGCCGGGGCTCGGGGAGCAGCCGGCGCAAGGGCGAATCGGCGGTGGTACGTGAGGTCCAGCCCCTGCCGGGACGGGCGCGCCCGCAGGATGATGTTCGGGTGACACGAGAGCAACAGCCGCCCCAGCAGCCCCAGGACCAGCCCGGGAAACGGTCTTCTTCGTCGGCCTCCTCGCACGGCGGTGCCGTCGGAGGCCTGGAGCGGCGGGTCGCGGGCGGTCTGTCCTTCCTGCGGCGCCGGCTCACCGGGGACTACGAGGTCGACGACTTCGGCTACGACGCCGAACTCACCGACCAGGTCCTGATGTCGCTGGTGCGCCCGCTGTACGAGAAGTACTTCCGGGTCGAGGTCAAGGGCATCGAGAACATCCCGACCGACGGCGGCGCCCTGATCGTCGCCAACCACTCCGGGACGCTGCCGCTGGACGGCGTGATGATGCAGGTCGCCGTGCACGACAACCATCCGGCGGGCCGCCACCTCCGCCTCCTCGCGGCTGACCTGGTCTTCATGCTGCCGGTGGTCAACGAGCTGGCCCGCAAGGCCGGGCACACCCTGGCCTGCGCCGAGGACGCCGAACGGCTCCTGGAGCGCGGCGAACTCGTGGGCGTGATGCCGGAGGGCTTCAAGGGCATCGGCAAGCCGTTCAGCGAGCGGTACAAGCTCCAGCGCTTCGGGCGTGGCGGCTTCGTGTCGACGGCACTGCGGCAGGGTGCGCCGATCATCCCGTGCTCGATCGTCGGGGCGGAGGAGATCTACCCGATGATCGGCAACGCAAAGACGCTGGCCCGGGTGCTCGGTTTCCCGTACTTCCCGATCACTCCGACGTTCCCGTGGCTGGGCCCGCTGGGCGCGCTCCCGCTCCCCACGAAGTGGACGATCCAGTTCGGCGAGCCGATCCGCACGGACGGCTATCCGCCGGAGGCGGCCGAGGATCCGATGCTGATGTTCAACCTGACGGACCAGGTCAGGGAACAGATCCAGCACACCCTGTACAAGCTGCTGGTGCAGCGGCGGTCCGTGTTCTTCTGAGGGCTCGTTCCGCAGGGGGATCCTCGGGCGCGCTGGACCGACGGACGGAGTCCGGCGCAGCCGTCCGAAGCCTGCGAAGCAGTGCGAGGGCGGCGGTGTAGATGGGTCCCGATGCTGATGTTCAACCTGACGGACCAGGTCAGGGAACAGATCCAGCACACCCTGTACAAGCTGCTCGTGCAGCGCCGGTCCGTGTTCTTCTGACGTACAGGTTCTTTCTTGTACGTCGTTGGGGGCGCCCTTCCCAGGAAGGGCGCCCCCAGCTGTCGTACCGCCGACTGCTCTAGCTCACGTCCTCGCTGTCGATGCCGAGGCCGGGCAGCAGGCCCGGGAGGAGCGGGGGAAGGGTGACGTCCGGTTCGGTGGTGGACGGGGTCGTCGTCGACGGGGATGCCGTGCCGCTGTCCTCGGGCGGGTCGAGGAGGCCGCCGGTGTTGCCGCCGAGCAGGCCGTCGTCGACGGTGTCGGAGGTGGACGGCTTCGGGTTGCCGCTGCTGGACTCGCGCCCCTCGGTGGAGTCGCCGCCGGTGTCGCTGGGCGCGGCCGACCGGTCGGCACCGGACGAACTCGTGCCCGACTCCGGTCCGGTGCCCTGCCGTTGGCCTCCGCCCGCACCGCCGCCCGGACCGCTCTTGGCGGGGGGCTTCGGGAGCAGGGACTGGAGTGGGGCGACCTCTTGGTCTATGGCGTCGAAGACCGACGAGACCTCCTGGCTCACGTCCCCGAGCTGGACCGGGAGGCGGTCGCGCAGGGCGCCCCAGGCTTCGCGGTGGGAGCGGGAGAAGGCGTCGAGGGCCTGGATGGGGCCCAGGGAGTCGGGGTCGCGCTGATACGCCTCGTGCAGCAGGCGGTGGCCCTCCGAGGCGTCGTGCCGCATACCGGACAGGGCGCGGCGGATCTCGCCGAGCGACTCGTGGTCGAGCTGCCCGGCGCGGTCGCGCTCCATGAGCCTGCGGGCCTCGTTGAGCCTCGTCGAGGCCTGGTCGAGGTAGACCTCGCCGCGCTCGTTGTCGCCGTCGGCCAGGTAGTTGAGCTTGATGTCCTCGATGCCGCGCTTGAGGCCGTACAGCGAGTCACCGGGCAGGGCGTCGGAACTGGCAGCGGCGACGCCGCCGAAGGCTCCCGCGGCCACGCCCACGCTGAGCCCGCCGGCGGCGAGACCCTTCGTCAGCCGTGAACGGGGTCGGAACTTCCCCAGCCCGCTCGCCCGGTGCGCGCCCCTGGACCGGGAGCGCTGCTCGGGCACCAAAGGGTCCGCCCGCTCGCCTCCCGGCACCGTGCCGTCCCGCAGCATGGCCTCCATCGCGGCCACCAACTGGGCCCGGTGGACGACCTTGACCGCGGGGTCGAGCACGGGCTTCGGCAGCTCGCCGAGACCGGTCGCGAGGGCCACCAGTCGGCTCGGTTCGGTGCGTTCCGCCCTGTGGTCCGCCCGGGGGTCCGTCCGTTCCGCGGCAGCCGGGGACGGCTCCGGGTCGGTGTCCGGTGCCGGTCCGTCGGGCTGCTCTGCCGCCGAGTCCCGGTCGGACAGCTCCTCCAGGGCCTGGGCGAAGGCGTTCGCCCGCCGGTGCGCCGAAACGTTCGCGATCACTGGCGGCACCTCCTCTCGTCATGACGGTCGACTCCCCAGGGGGTCCTGAGGGTTGCACGCCCCTGACCACATCCACACGATCGGGTGATCGGAGACGGCCAGGGAGTGACCACAGGGAGCCTGTATCCCGCACAACGAGTGGCGCGGCACTTGGGTTACGGACGGCGGATGATCGGACCGCGAACTCAACGGACTTTCACGGAAGGTGAGTTGGCGGTCGCTGAGGGTGCGGCCCCCGGGCGTGCGGAAGCCCGGTGGGGCGGGGTGTGTGGGTGCCGGGTCGCTTCTTCCGGCCTGGGTGGCGTGGTGCGGGCGTACGCGGGGTGCTTCGTACGGCCCTTCAGCGCGCGTCTTCCGGGAGGAGCCGGGCGAGGGTGCGGACGGCGCGGTACTGGAGGGTCTTGATCGCGCCCTCGTTCTTGCCCATGACGCGGGCGGTCTCGGCGACGGACAGCCCCTGGAGGAAACGCAGCGTCACGCACTCCTGCTGCTGGGGGTTGAGGCGTCGTACGGCGTCGAGGAGGGCGGCGTTCGAGAGGGACTCCAGGACGGAGTCCTCCGGTGAGCGCTCGACCTCGTTGGCGTCCAGCATCTCGCCGGTCGTGACCTCCAGCCGGAAGCGGCTGGACTTGAAGTGGTCGGCGACGAGGTTGCGGGCGATGGTGACGAGCCAGGCGCCGAAGTCGCGGCCCTGATAGGTGAAGGTCCCGATGCGGCGCAGGGCGCGCAGGAACGTCTCGCTTGTCAGGTCCTCGGCGGTGGCCTTTCCGCCCACCCGGTAGTAGATGTACCGGTACACGGTGTCGCTGTACTGGTCGTAGAGGCGGCCGAAGGCGTCGGCCTCGCCGGCCTGGGCGCGTTCGACAAGGTCCATCATGCGGGCGCTGTCGCTGTCGGCGGCGGGGCGGCGAGCGGTGGTGGCGGCACCGGACGCGCGCCCTCGTCTGCCGACCGCGGCGGTGCCGTCGGCCAGGGCGTAGCACGGGCCGAGTGGTGCGGCGGTGGCGAATGCGGGTGCGGCGTACGCGGTGGGGACGAAGCCGCGCAACAGGTCTAGGACCGTTGCGCGCAGCGTAGCCAGGCCCGAGGCGTCAACCCCGACGTGTGGGTACACGGGACTCCCAGAGGCAGAGCTTCCATCACGTGCAGTGCGGGACCTTTCACCCGTCGTAGCGACGGAGGGGTACCGGTTTGCGTCTGAGGAGAATAACGCTTCGTACAGGCACTGCTACACCCGGTTGCTCAAATCATCGATTACGTCGCTTCTGTTACCTATTGGCGCCCGTTCAAGTGCCGCAGTGTGACAGGTTGTTGATCGATTCAGGTCGAGTTGAGGTGTGGTCGGGGCGTGTTGTGGCTGGGTTCGTGCGGGAGGGGGGTACGGGGGTACGACGGCCCGAATATCTGTTTTCGCCCCCGCCGCCCCTACCCGTCCCATCCCTTCCTGGGGGCTGCGCCCCCAGACCCCCCTTTCGGCCTGAACGGCCTCGTCCTCAAACGCCGGACGGGCTGGATGGTGCCGGCCGGGGGTGGGTGGGGAAAAGCTCGCGCTGAACGCGCTTGTCCTCAAACGCCGGACGGGCTGAAATCCAGCCCCGGCCGGTGCTGAAGAGGCACCGGCTGTGCCTCGGAAGCGGTGGGGGCGGGTGGGCTGAGCGTGGTTGTCCTCGAACGCCGGCCGGCGTTCGATGGTGGCAGCCGGGCTTGATCGTTCAGCGCCGGCCCGCACCCCCCACTTAGCCCGTCCGGCGTTTGAGGACAAGGCCCGTTCAGGGCCGTAGCGGGGGTCTGGGGGCGCAGCCCCCAGAAGGATGGGACGGGTAGGGGC
>NZ_JBSFMT010000149.1:0-7672 GCF_053599695.1 Streptomyces sp. NPDC000878
GGCACAAGACCCCGAATAACGCTGCGCAACAGTGACAAACACTGTCAGTAGTTTTTGCACGTCAACCGCCCTATCGGCGCTAACGTGCAGGTCAGTCCCGAGAGGAACCGAGGAACTCCCTTGCCCTACAGCATCCGAGCGGGCGGTCTGGAACGGCACACGCGAGACGAGATCCTGCGGATCGAGCCATGGGGGCCGCACGCGATCCGCGCGCGAGCCTCCGCGGGCGTCCTCGCCCCGGCCGCGCCCGGCGCACTCGACAGTTCCCCGTCCTCCCCTCACGCCGAGTTGTCGATAGCGGACGACGGCTCGGCCCACCTGGCCAACGGCCGGCTCACCGTCGAGGCCGACGAGGACGGGCGGCTGCGCTTCCTGCACACCGCCTCAGGCCGTGAACTCCTCGCCGAGAAGCGGCCGTACACCTGGCACCGCGGTCCAAGGGCCCGGGCGGCGGACGGCCGGACGGAGCAGAGCTTCGAGGCGTACGACGGCGAGCGGCTGTTCGGCCTGGGCCGGCATCCGCACGGCCGGCTGGACCAGAAGGGGTGTGTGATCGACCTGGTCCACAGCGACACCGTCGCCGCCATTCCCTTCCTGCACTCCTCGCGCGGCTACGGGCTGCTGTGGAACAACCCGGCGACGGGTCGCGTGGAGCTGGGCTCCGACACGACACGGTGGGTGGCCGACGCGGGCGGTCGCATCGACTACTGGGTCACCGCGGGGGACACCCCGGCCGACATCATGGCCGCGTACGCCGATGCCACCGGACACCCGCCCCTCCTCCCCGAGTGGGCCTCGGGGGTCTGGCAGTCGAAGCCGCACTGCCGCACGCAGGACGAACTCCTCGCCGTCGCACGGGAGTTCAAGGACCGCGGGCTGCCCCTCTCGGTCGTGGTCTGCGACTCCTTCCACTGGCCGCGCATGGGGGACTGGCGTTTCGAGGAGAGCGAGTGGCCCGACCCGGGCGCGATGGTGAAGGAACTGCGGGACCTCGGGGTGAAGCTCGCCGTGTCGGTGTGGCCGACCGTCGAGCCCGGCAGTGACACCTACGACGCCCTGCGCTCGGCGGGACACCTCGTCCGGGACGCGGACGGCGGACTGCTCACCGCCCCGTGGCCGTCCCGGGACGATCACTCGGGGGCGCTTACCGGCGGTGGCTCGGGGACGCCCATGGCGTACTACGACGCCACCGATCCCGGCGCCCGCAGCGCCCTGTGGCAGAGGCTGAGCTACAACTACTTTGCGCTGGGCATCGGTTGCTTCTGGCTCGATGCCTGCGAACCCGATCTGCCGAGTGAAGCCGCCGACCGCGCCGTGTACGCCGCCGGGCCGGCAGCCGAGACCGGCAGCATCTACCCGCTGCACCACGCCCGCGCTGTCGCCGAGGGACTGCACGCGGCGGGCGAGGAGCGGCCGCTGACGCCGGTCCGTGCGGCCTGGGCGGGCAGCCAGCGCTACGGCGCGGCCCTGTGGCCAGGGGACGTCCCCGCCACCTTCGACTCCCTCGCCCGCCAGATCCGGGCCGGGTTGAACGTCGCCATGAGCGGCATCCCCTGGTGGCACACCGACAGCGGCGGCTTCCAGGGCGGCGACCCGGACGACCCCGCGTACCGCGAACTGCTGATCCGCTGGTTGGAGTACGGCACGTTCAGCCCCATCATGCGCCTGCACGGTGACCGTGAACCCCACCCCGCTCTCACCGTCCACCTCCACCTGCGCGAGCGACTGCGCCCCTACCTCGCGGAGTTGTCCGAGCAGGCCCACACCACCGGTGCCCCGCCCATGCGCCCGCTCTTCTTCGACTTCCCCGAGGACGAGCGCGCCTGGGAGGTGGACGACCAGTTCATGCTCGGGCCCGATCTGCTCGTCGCCCCCGTGTACGTGGCCGGGGCCCGGTCCCGGCCGGTGTACCTGCCGTCAGCGGCAAAGTGGCTGGACACGGCCTGCGGCACCGCTCACGAAGGCGGCACCACGCTCGATGCCGACGCGCCGCTGGACCGCATCCCCGTTTTCGTACGCCAAGGGGCAGACCTGACAGGCGTGTTCACGGGACCTCGCGCAGGCGAACAGTGATCTCGGTTCGCTCCCCGGCGGACAGGGACACTGTCCTTGCTTGCGGGCCGGGCCCGTGGCGGCTGATCAGCGTGATGTCCTGGGTGATGTCCGACGTGACGGTCAGGTCGGCGGTGCCGGCGGGCAGGTCCCAGCTGAGGTTGTGCACGCGGAGCCTGCCTCGCGCGCGTACGCCGGTGATCGTGCCCTTGGCGAGTTGAGAGGGCAGTGCGGGAAGGATTTCCAGGACGCCGGGCCGGGAGTGGATCAGCGCCTCGGCCAGCACGGCGGGCAGCGCGTTGGCGGCATCGGCGTTGTAGATGTCCAGGCCCGGATTGTGGGAGGTCATGAGCGAGCGGAAGAGCATGTCGTTGCCGAGGATCTTGCGCAGGTTGTCGTAGACCTTGTCGCCGTCCTTGAGCCGGGCGGCGGCAAGCGCCCGATGCAGGCTGCCGTGCGCGGAGACGTTCTGGTCGCCGCGCAGGTCGAGCGCCCGGAGGGCCGGGGCGACGAGATCGGACCGTTCCTCCGGGTTGATCTCGTGCAGGGGCCAGGCGCCGTAGAGGTGCTGGACGTGCCGGTGGTCGTAGTGGTCGGACAGGCCCGGCCAGGACCATTCGGCGAGGGCCCCGTCCTCGTTGACGCGGTAGTCGGGCAGCTTCGCGAGCAGCGCGGTCCAGCGCTCCACGCCCTCCCCGTCGCCCTGTTCGACGCCGAGGGCGTGCGCGGCGTCGACGGCGGCCGTGAGGGCGTGCCTGCCCGCCGTGATGTCACCGGTGGCGTTGACCGACAGATACACACCGGTGTTGCCGGGCGCGTTCTCCATGGAGAAGGACGGCACGAACACCGCCTTGTCGTCGGTATCCGTGCGGGTCAGGAAGTCCTCGTAGAACAGGGCGAGTTCGAGCAGCGCGGGGCCCAGCTTGTCCCGCAAAAACGCCTCGTCGCCGGTGACCTCGTAGTACTCGATGAACGGGTACAGCATCCAGTCGGCGCCGCCGGTCCAGCAGTGGCCGGGGAAGTCGTCGCCGTTGAAGTGGAGCATGTGCCCGTACTCGCCGTCGGTGCGGGAGGGGGCGAGGAAGCCGCGGGCGCCGTAGAGGTTCCTGGCATTGGTCCGCCAGTGGTCGAGTTGGTCAAGGACGAGAGCGAAGTAGCCGTCCATGGCCTCGGTCAGGTCGAGGATGTTGCCGCCCGCCACCTGGAGATTGATGTTGGCGTCGGTGGTGAAGTCGGCGGCCCAGCGACCGGACCAGGATCCCGTCCAGACGCCGGTGAGGCGGGGCGGCAGGACGCCGCTGGAACTGAGGAAGAGATAGCGGCCAGAGTCGTAGAGCCGCTCCAGGAGAGCGAGGTCGATGACGTTCCGGTCGGCGTTCTGGCGGGCGATCAGCTCGCTCGTCGGCAACCGCCGGTCGGCCTCGGGGATGTCCAGGTCGAGGCGCGAGCGGTCGTACAACTCGGAGTGGACCGTGGTGTGCCGCGCACGCAGCACGTCGTAGTCCGCCTCCAGGGCCGCCAGTTGGGTGTGCAGGGGACGGGAGTCCCAGTCGGTGGCGGACTCGTACCGGTCGAGCCTGGTGAGCAGCGTGAGTCTGGTCGCGCCCTCGACCACGATGGCCGGTCCGTGGGCACCCACCGTGCCCCCGCTCGCGACGACGCGGGTGACGCCCTCGTAGCCGTACGCGCCCTGGGCCGCGGGGTAGGCGCAGCGCAGGTTCAGGAAGCCGCAGCCGTCGACGACCGAGGCCACCGTGGTGAAGCTCGGCCCGGCGGGCAGGTCGTCGAGGTCGGTGTGGATGCTCAGCGTGGTGTCGATCCTGCGGCCGGGGGCCGGCAGCAGTTCGTGGACGACGACCCGGTCGGCGCGTGAGACGAAGGCCCGGCGGGTCCAGGTGCCGTGGCTGTCGGTCCAGGTCGATGTGACCTCACCGGTGCGGAAGTCGGTGATCCGGGCGTAGCCGCGCACCGCGCGCATTCCCGGCGTGGCGATCCGCAACTCGTACGCGGGGTGGTACGTCTGCGTCCACCGCAGCTCCCACCCGTCGGCGAAGTCACGACTCGCCCCCGCGTAGTCCCCGGCCAGCGACTTGTCCCGGACGGCTTCCAGGCGCCCGGAGAGGTCGGGCGGGGCGATGTCGCGGGTGCCGTTGGGCAGGACCATGCGGTGGTGATTGAGGATGACCTTTTCCAGCGCCGGTTCCCCGTACAGGACGGCACCGCACTCGCCGTTGCCGGTGAGGAACCCGTCGGTCCACGAGGAGGCGGGGGCCGTGTCGTGGATACCGCGGTCGGGGAGGGCGAACCGGGGCGGCAGCGCCGTAGCGTCGGCGCGGGGAGCTGTGAGCTTCATCGTTTCTTCCTTGCGGCCGGGACACGCGGGGGCGGGTGAGGAGCGGATCCGCCACACGCGGCAGAGGAACCTGTCAGGTGCGGGGGCGGATCCGCAGTCCACTCATGCCGCCGTCGACGGCCAGGTCGGTACCTGTGGTGGACCCGGAGAGAGGGCTCGCCGGATACGCGATGGCGGCGGCCACCTCGTCGGCGCTGACCAGACGTCCCATCGGCTGACGGGCGTCGAGGGCGGCGCGCTCGGTCTCGGGATCGTCGGCGTTCTCCAGCAGGCGGCCGATCCACGGGGTGTCGGCGGTGCCGGGGTTGACACAGTTGACCCGGATGCCGGCGCGCACGAGGTCGGCGGCGCACGCCCGGGTCAGCGCGAGCACCGCGCCCTTCGTCGCGGAGTACAGCGCGCGGTCCGGCAGGCCGGCCGTCGCGGCGATGGAACACGTGTTGACGACGGCCGCGTTCCGGGAGCGCCGCAGATACGGCAGGGCGGCCCGGGTCGTCCGTACGATGCCGAAGACATTGACGTCGAAGACGTGCCGCCATTCGTCGTCGGTGTTGTCCTCGATCGTGCCCTGCGCCCCGATCCCGGCGTTGTTGACGAGGATGTCGATGCCGCCGAGGCGCTCCGCGGCCCCCTCGACCGCTGCACGTACCGTCGCGTCGTCGGCGACATCCGCCCGCACACCGACCAGCGGGGCGGGGACGTCGCCGGCTTGAGGTCGAGACAGGCCACGCGTGCGCCGCGCGCGGCCGGCAGCCGGGCGGTCGCGAGCCCGATGCCGGAGGCACCTCCGGTCACGACGACGTTCAACCCCGCGAACTCCGGCTCGCTCATCGGGCGCTCTCCTCGATCTCGGCCCACACCGGGCCGTCCGGGTAGCGGTGGGCGGCTATCGACGCCGGGTGCAGCTCGGCACTGATGCCGGGCACGCTCGGGGCGAGGTAGTGACCGCCGCGGATGCGGACCGGGTCGGTGAAGTGCTCGTGCAGATGGTCGACGTACTCGATGACCCGGTTCTCGGTCGTGCCGCTGACGGCGACGTAGTCGAACATCGCCAGGTGCTGGACCATCTCGCACAGGCCGACGCCGCCCGCGTGCGGGCAGACCGGGACGCCGAACTTGGCGGCCAGCAGCAGGATGGCGACGTTCTCCGTGACGCCGGCGGTGCGGCTGGCGTCGAGCTGGAGGATGTCGAGCGCGTCCGCCTGGAGGAGCTGCTTGAACATCACCTGGTTGTGGGTGTGTTCACCGGTGGCGACCTTGATCGGGGCCACCGCCCGGCGGATGGTGGCATGCCCGAGGATGTCGTCGGGCGAGGTGGGTTCCTCGATCCAGTACGGGTCGTAGGGGGCCAGGGACGCCATCCAGTCGATGGCCTGCCGCACGCCCCAGGCCTGGTTGGCGTCGACGGCGATGCGGATGGCCGGGCCGACCGTCTCGCGGGCCAGCTGTAGCCGGCGTACGTCCTCCGCCGGGTCGGCGCCGACCTTCAGCTTGATCTGTGTGAAGCCGTCGGCGACCGCCTCCTTGGACAGCCGTACCAGCTTCTCGTCGCTGTAGCCGAGCCAGCCCGGCGTGGTGGTGTACGCCGGGTAGCCGTGCTCCAGGAGGTGTGCGGTGCGCTCGGCGCGGCCGGGCCGAGCGCGGCGCAGGATGTCCAGGGCCTCGTCGCGGGTGAGCGCGTTCTCCAGGTAGCGGAAGTCGACCAGGTCGACCAGTTGTTCCGGGCTCAGCTCGGCCAGCAACCGCCACACCGGCTTGCCCTCGCGGCGCCCGTAGAGATCCCATACGGCGTTCACGATCGCGGCGGCCGCCATGTGGATGGCACCCTTCTCCGGCCCCAGCCAGCGCAGTTGGCTGTCGCCGGTGAGCCGCCGCGAGAAGGCACCCAGGTCGGCCAGGACCTCCTCCACCGGTAGTCCGGTGACCAGGGGCGCCAAGGCGCGGATGGCGGCGACCTCGACGTCATTGCCGCGTCCCACGGTGAACGCCAGCCCGTGTCCTTCGGCCCCGCTGCTCGTGCGGATGGTCACGTAGGCGGCGGAGTAGTCCGGCTCGGGGTTCAGCGCGTCGGAACCGTCGAGTTCGAGGGAGGTCGGGAACCGCACGTCCATCGCCTCGACGGCGGCGATCAGCTCAGTCACGGCTTACTCATCACTGAAGACATGGGATGGATTAGCAGGTAGGGCGGGGATGTTGTCTAGGGGGTGGGTGTAATTTCCTCAAGAGGCTTGAAATTTCATGGTGATTTGATGCTGTATGAGGCGCTAATCCCATTGACGTGCAACCTCAAGGCTTCTCAGACATGGGATGTTCGTTGCTATGCTCTGGCGGCGCACCGTCCGGGAGTGGGAGTCCGACCGATGTCATTGACCGACAAGGCCATCAGCCGCATCAGGGAGCTCATCCAGCTGGGTGAGCTGCCACCGGGCGCCAAGCTGCCTCCCGAACAGCAACTCGCCGCGGATCTCGGCCTGTCCAGAAACCTGACGCGTGAGGCCGTCAAGGCGCTGGTCGTCGCGCGGGTACTGGAGATCCGCAGGGGTGACGGCACCTATGTGACCAGCCTCGAACCCGAACTGCTGCTGGAGGGCCTCGGGGCCGCGGTGGAACTGCTTCAGGGCGACACCGTGCTGGAACTCACCGAGGTGCGCCGGCTTTTCGAGCCGGTGGCCACCGGGCTGGCCGCCAGCCGCATCTCGGCGGATGAACTGGACGAGGTCCACCAGCACCTGGAGGCCATGCGGGCCGCGCGCGACGACGTGGAACTGCTGAACCAGCACGACGCGGCCTTCCACCGGGCAGTGATCGCGGCAACCGGCAACAGCACGCTCGCGACCCTGATGGAGGGGATCTCCGGACGCACCCTGCGCGCCAGGGTCTGGCGCGGCCTCGTCGACGACAACGCGGCCAGCCGCACGCTCGCCGAGCACGAGGCGATCTACGCCGCCCTCGCCGCCGGAGACCCGGCGCTCGCCACGGCCACCGCGCTCGTGCACGTGAACACCACCGACGCGTGGCTGCGAGAGCACCTGGAGCACGGCGACGCGGTCCCGGCGGGCGTCGTCGGCAACGCCTGAGCGCTCCACGGGCTGGGCTTGATGCGCTGTGACGGACATCCGAGATCCCGCAGTCGCCCTCCCCGGAGTCGGGGCGCTGCTCTTGATGCTCATGCTCTACGGATCAAGGGTGCGTCCGTGCGGTCGGCGATGTCCTCGGCCGTCACGTCCGGCGCGCACTCCACGAGTACGAGGCCCTCCGGTGTGACGT
>NZ_JBSFMT010000150.1:0-7626 GCF_053599695.1 Streptomyces sp. NPDC000878
CTCACCCCATGACCGATGGGGTGAGAACGGCGCCCTCGGCGTGTTCCCGGCCGGGTCCTACGGTTGTCGCGGGCCCTCCGCAGCCGCCAGCAGCTCCCGCAGCAGGTCGGCCAGTTGGCCGGCCTTCTCCGTGTCCAGGGCGGCCAGGGCCTCCGTCTGGGCGTCGACACCGACACCGACCGCCTCGTCGACGCGGCTCAGTCCCTCCTCCGTCAGGGTGACCTGGAGGCCGCGCCGGTCGTGGGGGTCGGGGGAGCGGCGTACCAGCCCGGCCCGCTCCAGCTTGTCGAGCCGGCCGGTCATCCCGCCCGTGGTGAGCATCAGCGTCGACGACAGCTGACGCGGCGAGAGCGTGTACGGCTCACCGGCCCGGCGCAGGGTCGCGAGCACGTCGAACTCGCCGCGCCCGATCCCGAACCGCGCGTACGCCTTCTCCGTCCGGTCGCCCATCGCGCGCGCGAGCCGGTAGATACGGCCGAAGACCTCCATCGCGGCGGTGTCCAGATCGGGGCGCACCACCGCCCACTGGTCGATGATCGCGTCGACGGGGTCCCTGCGCTGCGGCGGTTGTGCACTCATGCGCCGAGTATCGCCGAGGATCGGGTGCCAACGGTCACACGCAAGAAAGTTGCTCACCGAAAAGTTACTCACTGGAAAGTGGATTGACGGCAAGTTGCTTAGCGCTAAGCTAATTAGCGCCGACCTACTTGAAGGGTGTGCCCATGCCCGCGATCCGCCCCGCCCACCTCCCCGTCATCCTCCTCACCGCCCTCGCCCCCATCTCCTGGGGCACCACCTACGCCGTCACCACGGAGTTCCTCCCGCCCGACCGCCCCCTCTTCACCGGTCTGCTGCGCGCCCTGCCCGCCGGGCTCTTCCTGCTCGCGCTGACCCGGGTGCTGCCGCGCGGCGCCTGGTGGTGGAAGGCGGCGGTCCTGGGCGCGCTCAACATCGGCGCCTTCTTCCCGCTGCTGTTCCTGTCCGCGTACCGGCTGCCGGGCGGTATGGCGGCGGTCGTCGGGTCGGTCGGCCCGCTGTTCGTCGCCGGGCTCGCGACCGTGTTCCTGGGCGAGTGGCCGACCGTACGGACCCTGCTCACGGGTGTCGCGGCGGCGCTCGGCGTCAGTCTGGTCGTGCTGAAGGCGGCGGGGGCGCTGGACACCGTGGGTGTGCTGGCCGCGCTCGCCGCCACCGCGTCGATGTCGACGGGCACCGTCCTGACGAAGCGCTGGGGCCGTCCGGACGGTGTGGGCCCGCTCGCCCTCACCGGCTGGCAGCTGACCGCCGGGGGCCTGCTCATCGCGCCCCTCGCCCTGCTCGTCGAGGGCGCCCCGCCCGCGCTGGACGGCCGGGCGGTCGGCGGGTACCTCTACCTCGCGCTGGCGAACACGGCTGTGGCGTACTGGCTCTGGTTCCGTGGCATCGGCCGGCTCACCGCGACCCAGGTCACCTTCCTCGGCCCGCTGTCCCCGCTGACCGCCGCGATCGTGGGCTGGGCGGCCCTCGGCCAGGCCCTGACGCCGCTCCAACTGGCGGGCATGGGGCTGGCGTTCGGGGCGACGGTGGTGGGGCAGTTGGGGGTGCGCCGGGTCGGGGCTGGGGCCGGGGTCGGGTCCGGATCGGGGGCTGACCCCGCGCTCGGCGCCGGGGTGCGGAAGGCTCGGGGCCCTGTCCTGGTGCCGCGTCGCTGATCGAGAGATCGAGAGATCGAGAGATCGAGGGGCCAAGGGGCCAAGGGGCCAAGGGGCCAAGGGGCCAAGGAGCCAAGGAGCCGGGCGATTCAGGCGAGCAGGGCGGCGACCTCGTCGCGGATCGACGGCATGGCGGTGTAGAGGGTGCCGGGGCAGTCGGTGGCCGCCCAGTGCCGGTGGCCGCCGATGATCGGCGCGGGCCGGCTGACCCCGCTGACGGGGTTGACGTAGACCACCTTGCCCAAGGGGGCGAGCGTGTGCCGGGCGGCGAGGTCGGCCAGGAGCTGGACCAGGGCGGTACGGGCGGCCGACGAGGGGGGCGTGGTGGTGAAGGTGCCCAGCAGGGCGATGCCGATGTTCCCCGAGTTGTACCCCTGGACGTGCGCGCCGGTGACCATCCGCCCCGAGGCGTCGTGCGCGGGCGTTCCGTCGGTGCCGGACCAGCGGCCCTCGTACACCAGACCGTTCCTGTCGATCAGGTAGTTGTAGCCCATGTCGCCGAATTCGGCCGCGTCGGTGCGGTAGATCGCGCGGACCACGGCTGCCGGGTCCGGGTCGCTGCTGCCGTCGTCGGTGTGGTGGACCGTGAGCGTCTGGACGGGGTAGTACTCGGACGGCCACAGCTCGGTGCCGCCGGCGAAGCGCAGGGTCTCGTCGGCGCCCCAGTCCGCGCGGGACAGCAGCGTGTACGAGGCGGTGGGCGCGGCCGAGGCGGGGCCGGCCAGCGCGCTCAACGCGGCGCCGGCTCCGAGGGCGGTCAGGAACGCCCGCCGGGGCAACGGGGGAACCGGGCGACTCGTCATGGGCTCTTCCTGTCGGGTATCAGGGGGAGTTGGCTAGAGGGCCGAGATGGCGCAGGCGTCCTTCGGGGCGTAGAGCCGGGACCAGGTGCTGGGGCCGACGATGCCGTCCGCACCGCCGACGGTCTCGTTGCAGGTCTGTACCCAGTGGACGCCCGCCAGCGTTCTGGCCCCGTAACTCCCGTCCTCTTCCAGCCAGTTGGGGTAGGCGCTGTAGAAGTTGACGAGGCACTGCACCTGACTGACCGCGTTGCCCGTGCTGCCCGGGTTGACCGTGGGCCGGGCGGCGTCGTCGATGTAGTTGCAGTTGGTCTCGGCCGCCGAGGCGTTCGCCGTGGGCGCGCCGATGAGGAGCGCCGCCCCCACGGCCAGTACGGCGGTACTGCGGACGAACGTGCGCATGGTGCCTCCCTCGAAGAGTTCGGAAAGCCGAACGGCGCGCTCCGGTCACCCGGGGCGCGCCACTCGACTCAGGGCGCGGATCCGCGCCCCAAAGGGGCGCGGGGAACTGCGCGATCAGCCCCCACCAACCCGCAGAAAACGATCCGCCCGACCCGCGGAGCGCTCAGCGAGAGTCGGCGAACGTCTTGAACGCGGCGCGGGTCCCCGAGCCCGCGTCCCCGTCGATGGCCCCCGTGTAGCCGTAGTTGCGCAGCAGACGCTGCAGTGCGCTGACCGTGCCGCTGCCCGGGTCCCCGTCGATCGCGCCGGTGTAGCCCCAGTACGTCTTGAGGCAGCGCTGGAAGGCCTTCCAGCTGTTGGTGCCGAGCAGCCCGTCGATGCTGTCGTTGTAGTCCCAGTACTCCGCCAGCCAGCCCTGGACCTTCTTGGCCTGCGCGGTGCTGAGGCCGAAGTTCTGCGTGGCGAGGATGGTGACGGACTGGGTGCTCGCCATGGGCGCGGCGGCCGGCGCGGCCGACGCGAATCCGACCCCCGTGCCCAGCAGGCTTCCACCGGTAATCGCGGCGACGGTCGCGGCACTGACGAGTGACCTGGTCAAAACACTCTGTCGCATTCGTTCCCCCTGTTCGGGCTGTTCAGATCGTTCATGTCGTTGGTCGCACGGAGCTGTTTTCGGACGATCCGTGAACCGCTTTCGCTCTGACCTTGTCAGCTCTGTCGGGGCATCGACATACTTTTCCGCCTGAGCGTAAAAGCCGAGGTCGGCGAGGTGAATTGAATGCTCCGGATCCATTTCACGGACGCCGATCTCGCACGTGTCCAGGTGGCGGCCAGGCCGGATCCGCTCTGGGACATCTATTTCAGCCTGTGCCGATTCCAGATCCGCAAGGGCCTCTGGTCGTACGCCGGTTGGCATCGGAGCGCGCGCGAGGCGCTGCACGGCAAGGGCCTCGCACCGGCCGTTCGCAACGTGCTGCTTCCCCTTTATCCGGGAGGCACCTATTTCCCGGACTTCCTCACGCCGGGTGAAGCGTCCGAGGGTCTGGACGCGGGTCTGGACGCGATTCTCGGCCTGCCCCGCCAACGCATACTGCGCGAACTGAACATTCTGGACCAGGTGAACGGCGCCCCCGCCTGGACCCGCCAATTGACCGATATCGGACCGCGCAAGGAATTCGTCCAGACGGTCCGGGCCTATTACGACGTCGCCATCCGTCCCCACGGCGACCACATTCAGGCCCATATCGACGCCGACCGCTCCGTCCGCGCCAGGGCCCTGCTGGACGGCGGCATGGACGGGCTCCTGGCCGGGCTGGGGCCGTACATGCGCTGGCGGCGGCCCGTCCTGGAGGTCGAGTACGCCGAGGACCGGGACCTGTACCTACAGGGGCGCGGCCTGACGCTCGTGCCCTCGTACTTCTGCTGGGGCGCCCCCGTGTCGCTGGCCGACTCCGGTCTCCCGCCCGTCCTGGCCTACCCGTTGCGCCACGCGGCCTCCCGCACCGACGGGACCGGCGGGACGGGTGCGACCGGTGCCCAGAACCCCCGGGCCCCGCTCGCCGCGCTCCTGGGCACGACCCGCGCCGTCATCCTCCAGGCGACGGCGGCCGGCGCGACGACCGGCGAACTCGCCCGCGCGGCGGGTGTGTCGGCGGCGTCCGCGACCCGCCACACCACCGTGCTGCGCGACGCCGGCCTCCTCGTCAGCCACCGCCACGGCCCGTCCGTCCTGCACACCCTGACGCCCACGGGAGCGGCGCTGCTGCGCCCGGACCCGGCGTAGCGGGCGTAGAACGCGGCTGAGGGCGCCCGGCATCCGAGGCGCCCTCAACTCCGTACAACTAACCAACTACCTACCGGCCGGCTACTCGGCCGCCGCGTCCGCAGCCTGTGCCCTGAGCGCGCGCTCGACACCGGAGCGGGACTCCGAGACGAGGCGGCGCAGGGCGGCGTTCGGCTCGGCGGAGGCCAGCCAGGCGTCCGTCTTCGCCAGGGTCTCCTGGGACACCTGGATCGCCGGGTAGAAGCCGATGGCGATCTGCTGGGCGATCTCGTGCGAGCGCGAGTCCCAGGCGTCCTTGACCACCGCGAAGTACTTGTCGGTGTACGGCTCCAGCAACTCGCGCTGGTCGGTCTGGACGAAGCCCCCGATCACCGCCTCCTGGATGGCGTTCGGCAGCTTGTCGGACTCGATGACCGACGCCCAGGCCTCCGCCTTGGCCTCCGGCGTCGGACGGGCCGCCCGGGCCGTGGCGGCGTGCCGCTCACCGGCAGCCGTCTTGTCCCGCTCGTACTCGCCCGCGATCTGGTCCTCGTCGAACCGCCCGACGGCCGCCAGCCGCTGGACGAACGACCAGCGCAGCTCGGTGTCGACGGCCAGCCCCTCGACGGTCTGCGTGCCCTCCAGGAGGGCGTCCAGCAGGTCCAGCTGCTCCGGCGTACGGGCCGTGGCCGCGAAGGCGCGGGCCCAGGCCAGCTGGTGGTCGGAGCCCGCCTCGGCGGCCCGGAGGTGGGCCAGCGTGGCGTCCGTCCAACGGGTCAGCAGGGCCTCGCGGGCGGCCGGGTCGGCGTACAGGTCGATCGCCAGCTTCACCTGCCGCTGGAGCGACTGCACGACGCCGATGTCCGACTCCTTGCCGATGCCCGACAGGACGAGGGAGAGGTAGTCGCGGGTGGCCAGTTCGGCGTCACGGGTCATGTCCCAGGCGGAGGCCCAGCACAGCGCGCGCGGCAGCGAGGCCTCGAAGTCGCCCAGGTGCTCGGTGACGAAGGCGAGGGACGCGTCGTCCAGACGGACCTTGGAGTACGACAGGTCGTCGTCGTTGAGCAGGATCACGGCCGGCCGACGCCTGCCGACCAACTGCGGTACGGCCGTCAGCTCGCCGTCGACGTCCAGCTCGATACGCCCGTCCTCGTCGTCGCGCAGCAGCTTGCCACTGGCTTCGTCGAGGTCGTAGAGCCCGACTGCGATCCGATGCGGCCGGAGAGTGGGCTCCCCCTTCGCACCTGCCGGGAGCGCGGGCGCCTCCTGCCGAATGGCGAAGGAAGTAATAACCCCGTCCGCGTCCGTCTCGATCTCGGGGCGCAGGATGTTGATACCGGCCGTTTCCAGCCACGACTTCGACCAGGCCTTCAGATCGCGCCCGGAGGTCTCCTCCAGCGCGCCGAGCAGGTCGCTGAGCCGCGTGTTGCCGTACGCGTGCTGCTTGAAGTAGGCCTGCACGCCCGCGAAGAACGCGTCCATGCCGACGTACGCGACGAGCTGCTTCAGTACGGAGGCACCCTTGGCGTACGTGATGCCGTCGAAGTTGACGAGGACGTCGTCGAGGTCGCGGATCTCGGCCATGATCGGGTGGGTGGACGGCAGCTGGTCCTGGCGGTAGGCCCACGTCTTCATGGAGTTGGCGAAGGTGGTCCAGGAGTGCGGCCAGCGCGAGCCGGGCGCGTAGGCCTGGCAGGCGATGGAGGTGTAGGTGGCGAACGACTCGTTCAGCCACAGGTCGTTCCACCACTCCATGGTGACGAGGTCGCCGAACCACATGTGCGCCAGTTCGTGCAGGATCGTCTCGGCGCGCACCTCGTAGGCGGCATCCGTGACCTTCGACCGGAACACGTACTGGTCGCGGATGGTGACCGCGCCCGCGTTCTCCATGGCACCGGCGTTGAACTCCGGCACGAACAGCTGGTCGTACTTCTTGAACGGGTACGCGTAGTCGAACTTCTCCTGGAACCAGGAGAAGCCCTGCCGGGTGACCTCGAAGATGGCGTCCGAGTCGAGGAACTCGGCGAGCGAGGGCCGGCAGTAGATACCGAGCGGCACGGTCTGCCCGTCGACTTCGTACACGCTGTGGACGCTGTGGTACGGCCCGACGACGAGCGCGGTGATGTACGTCGAGATCCTGGGCGTCGGCTCGAAGCGCCAGACGTCGTCCTTGGGCTCGGGCGTCGGCGAGTTGGAGATGACGGTCCAGCCGGACGGCGCGGTCACCGTGAACTGGAAGGTCGCCTTGAGGTCGGGCTGCTCGAACGAGGCGAACACGCGGCGCGCGTCCGGGACCTCGAACTGGGTGTAGAGGTAGGCCTGTTGGTCGACGGGGTCGACGAACCGGTGAAGGCCCTCACCGGTGTTGGTGTAGGCGGCGTCGGCGACGACGCGAAGAACATTGCGCCCGGCGAGCAGTCCCCGCAGCGCGATCCGGGAGTCCTTGAAGACCTCGTCGGGGTCGAGGGCGTCCCCGTTGAGCGTGACCTCGTGGAGGGTCGGGGCCACCAGGTCGATGAAGGACTCCGCGCCGGTCTCGGCGGAGTCGAAGCGCACCGTGGTCACGGACCTGTAGGTGCCGCCCTCCTGCGCGCCGGAGAGATCGAGTTCGACCTCGTACGAGTCAACGGTGAGCAGCTTCGCCCGCGCTTGCGCCTCTTCGCGGGTCAGGTTTGTGCCAGGCACGCGGTCATCTCCTCGTATGTGTGGGTTGCGCCATCCTTCCATGGGATCCGTGGCCGACGCGATGTCCGGAACCCGCCGGTGAGACGGCACGCATTCGGCCACCGATCTTGAAAGGCCGCGTCGTGCTGACGATGCGGCGCGCGAGTTGGTTCCCGTCGGGGAGCCGCCGGTTTTCCTCGGGGGCTCTGCCCCCGAACCCCCGTATCGCGCTAGAACGCGCTCGTCCTCAAACGCCGGACGGGCTGGATGGTGCCGGCCGGGGCTTGATCTTTTAGCCCGTCCGGCG
>NZ_JBSFMT010000151.1:0-7597 GCF_053599695.1 Streptomyces sp. NPDC000878
AGCGCGACGATCACACCCGTCCACACGTTCATGGACAGCTGGAAGCTCAGGATCGCCGCCGTCAGCGCCGAGGTCGTGACCGCGACACCGGCGGAGAGGTCGAACTCGCCGCCGATCATCAACAACGCCACCGGCAGGGCCATGATGCCCATCACGGAGGCCTGGTAGAGCACGGTCGCGAGGGCACTGGTCTCCCGGAAGGAAGGCGCCGCCGCGAAGAAGAACAGATACACACTGATCGCCGCGATCAGCGCGCCGACCTCGGGGCGGGCCAACACCCGGCGCCCCAGGGACCGTTCAGCGGTGCGGCCGTCCTTCTGAGTGGCCGGCGGAGCCGGCGGTGTGGTCACCGCCGGCGCAGCCTGCTGGGTCACACTCATCACCGGGTGCCCTTCGCGGCGAACGCGGCCACCTTCTCGACGTTGGACTTGTCGACGAAGGCCGGACCGGTCAGGATCGGCTGCTCGCCGCCGCCGCTGTAGTTGCCGTTGTTCTTGTAGAGCCACAGGGAGTCGACGGCCAAGTAGCCCTGGAGGTAGGGCTGCTGGTCCACCGCGAACTGGATGTCACCCGACTCGATGGCGGCGATGAGGTCCTTGTTGAGGTCGAACGTCGCGACCTTCGCCTTGCTGCCGGCCTCGGACGCCGACTGGACCGCCGTCAGCGCGAACGGGGCGCCGAGCGTGACGATCTCGTCGATGGACTTGTCCTGGTTGAGCTTCGCGGTGATCGTCGACTTCACTGACGGCATGTCGGTGCCGTTGACGTAGAGGGTCTCGGTCTTGCCGCTGAACGTCTTCTTCACACCGGCGCAGCGCTCTTCGAGGTTGACGTCGCCCTGGGCCTGGACGACGCACACCGCGTGCTTGGCGCCGGTGGAGTTGAGTTTGGTGCCGAGCGCCTGCCCGGACACGGACTCGTCCTGGCCGAAGAAGGACAGCAGACCCTGCTCCTTCCACACGCCGAGGCCCGCGTTGAAGCCGACGACGGGGATGCCGGCCGCCTCGGCCTTGGCGACCACGGCCTTCATCGCGTCGGGCTTGGCGAGGGTGACCGCGATGCCGTCGACCTTCTGGTCGATCGCGTTCTGCACCAGGTTGGCCTGGTCGCCTGCGGTCTCGTCGTTCGAGTAGATGAGCTTGACGTTGTCCTTGGCGGCGGCGGCCTGGGCGCCCTTGCGGATGGTGTCCCAGAAGGTGTCGCCGGAGGGTGCGTGAGTGACCATCGCGATCGTCATCCGCGGGGTGGTGGCCTTGCCCGCCGAGGCGTCGGTGCCGCCGTCCTCGGACTTCTTGCCGCCGGAGCCGCTGGAACAGCCGGCCAGCACCAGGGCGGCTGCCGCGGCCGTGGCGACGACGGGAGCGATTCTGCGGGATCGCGGAAGAGATGTGCGGTTCATGCTTCATGCACCTCGCTGTGCAATGGGAGAAAACGGGAGGAAAGGGGGGTGGCAAGTGGTGGTGGGGGGCGGGTGTGGCGGGTGTGGCAGCGATCCGCGGCTGGTGGATGGGGCCGGGGAACCGCGACGGCCTCTGTCAGGGTCGCGGTGAGAACATCAGGACAATTTAAAGCGCTTTAAGTTCTGGTACTATCGGCTCGTTTCACGAACGTGTCAAGGGTGTTGCGCAAGGAGATGTGGCGGGAGGCGCAAGTGGACGAGGCCGGTTCGGCTCGTGGCCGGGACGGTGCGAGCAGGCGCCCCCGGCTGGAGGACGTGGCCGCCCGCGTGGGGGTGTCCACCGCCTCGGTCTCCCTGGTGCTGCGCGGAGTGGCTGGCCCCAGCGAGCGCACCCGGCAGCGTGTCCTGAAGGCCGCCGCCGACCTTGGTTACCAGGTCGACCGCACCGCCAGCATGCTGGCCAGCAGACGTACCCGGCTGCTCGGCGTCATGGTCGACATCCACAGCCCGTTCCACGCCGAACTGGTCGAGCATCTGCACACGGCCGCCGAGGACGTGGGCTACGACCTCGTCCTCAGCACCCAGACCCGCACCCGCGACGAGCACACCGCCGTCGAGACACTGCTCGCCTTCCGCAGCGAGGCCCTGATCCTGCTCGGCCCGACCGCTCCCGCCGACACGCTCGCCGCCCTCGACCGCAAGGCCCCAGTCATCGCCGTCGGCCGCCGGATCGCCGACGCCGACCTGGACGTCGTACGCAGCGCCGACGAGGACGGTGTCGGACAGATCGTCGACCACCTGGTGTCGCTCGGCCACCGGGCGATCACGTACGTCGACGGCGGCAAGGGCGTGATCGCCACCGACCGGCGCCGCGGCTATCGCGCCGCCATGCGCCGGCACGGCCTGGACGCGCACATCGGCGTCCTGCGAGGTGACCACACCGAGGCGGCGGGCGAGCGCGCGGCCCGCCACCTCGTCGACGGCGGCGAGCTGCCCACCGCTGTCGTCGCCTACAACGACCAGTCCGCCATCGGCGTCCTGGCCGCCCTCTCCCGCGCGGGCGTCGACGTCCCGGGCCAGGTGTCGGTGGCCGGCTACGACGACGACGCGCTCTCCCGGCTGAGCTGCTTCAACCTGACCACCGTCAGCCAGAGCGCCCGCGAACAGGCCCGGCACGCGGTGACCGCGGCCGTCGAACGCCTCGACCAGGGCCGTACGGAGCCCCGCGAGGTGGTGCTGAACCCACGCCTCGTCCTGCGGGGCACGACCGCGGAGCGCGGCTGAACGGGATCGGCGAAACCTGCCTCCGTACGGCTGGTAGACCCCGTCGGCGAGTACGCCGGCATGCCGCGCGCCTCGACGCGGACCACCGAGACGTCCGCGTCGGGCGCGGTGGCCGCCGGCGTGACGTCGATGGTGCCGTCGCCCACGGTGTACGGGAGGACGCCTTGAGTGCGTGGGCTGCACATCGGAGCAATCACGGTACGTGTCGTGGCCGGATACAGTGCACAGCGTGTGGGCCGACAATCAGCAGCGGGAGCCGCGTACCGAGCAGCCTGACGGCCCCCGCCGCCGGGCCACGATCAACGACGTCGCCCAACTGGCCGGAGTGTCCCGCCAGACGGTGTCCCGGGCGGTGAACGACAAGGGCGAGATCGACCCGGCCACGAAGGAACGGGTCCTGGAGGCCGCCCGTCTGCTGGACTACCGGCCGAGCCGGTTCGCGCGGGGCCTGGTCCGTAAGGGGGCGGTGACGGCGGGGCTGGTGATCCCGGACCTGATGAACCCGTTCTTCCCCGAGGTGGCCGCCGGTGTGCTGGAGGCCGCCGAGCAGCGCGGCTGGCAGGTGGTCGTGTGGGACTCCCGCACCGACGACACCAGGGAGCGCGAGGCGCTCGACGTACTGTCCCATCAGGCGGACGCGGTCGTCGGCTACTTCAAGAACGACGACGACGTTCTCGCCCGTCACCTCGGCGGCGTACCGCTCGTGCTGCTCGAACGCGGCCCGCAGCAGACCCGGTTCGCGGCCGTGGGCATCGACGCCGCCGCCGGGCTCGAACAGGGCATCGCCCATCTCGTACGTCAGGGGCACCGCAGGATCGGCATGCTGGACGGGGACCGGAACGCCCCCGGCCCCCGGCGGGAGGCCTTCCTGGCCGAGATCCGACGGCACCGACTGCCCGTCGACGACAGCTGGATCGTGGTGAGCCCCGAGCACAGCGTCGCGGGTGGAGAGGCGGGCATGGGGCAACTCCTCGACGCCCGGCCCGAGATCACCGCGGTCTTCGGCTTCAACGACCTGATCGCCATCGGGGCGATGCGCTGCGCTCGGCGGCGTGGGTTGGGGGTGCCGGACGACTTGGCCGTCCTGGGGTTCGACGGGTTGTCGCTGGGGGAGTTGGTCGAGCCGGCGCTGACGACTCTGCATCTCGACAAACGGCAGTTGGGGCGGCTGGCTGTCGAGCAGGTGGCTCGGTTGCGGGCGGGGGAGGAGCCGTTGAGCGGTTCCGATGCGTGGGTGGTGCCTCAACTGGTGTTGCGCGCCTCGACGTAGGGCTCCGCCGGATGCCGGATGGGCGGTTCGTCGTTGGCTGCGGCCCGGTGGGGGCTGGTCGCGCCCCGCGGCGGAGCCGCAGATCGATACAGCCCCGCGCCCCTTTGGTGCGCGTCCTCGGCACCCGGTGTTGCCCTAGTAGAGCAACACATCGAGCGTGTACGTCTCTTGACACTGGTTTTCGGCCGTGTCGATACTCAACGGCAACGTTCACGTGAACGTTCACGGCTCTGGCCGACATCGTTGTCTTCGCCTTCTGCTCTCCCCCCACCCGTTGAACGGGCCCGAGCGGCGCCATGCCGGGTCGAGCCGTGCCCGGAAAGTGAGTGCGCGCCGATGGAACACCGAACAATGTCCCGCAGACGACTGCTGGGGGCCTCCCTCGGCGGTGCGGGTGCGGCCCTGCTGGGGCTGTCGGGATGCGGGGCGAGCAGTGGCTCGGCCTCCGTGGGTACTGACCATCTGAGCCTCTGGTACTGGAAGGGCTCGTTGAGCGACAAGCTCCTCGCCACCGCCAGGCGTGGTGTCCCCGGTGCGCCGGGGGTGAAGGTGAAGGGCTCTCAGATCCCCGACGGCGACATCGACCACAAGGTGCGCACGAGTCTCGCCGCCCACGCCTATGTGCCGGACCTGACGGTCGTGAACTCAGACAACCTCGCCACCTTCTTCCCCGACGAGAACGAGTTCCTCGACCTGCGGACGGTGGGCGCCGAATCCGTCCGCGACCAGTACCTCGACTGGAAGTGGAAGAGCTGCTTCACCCCGTCGGGCCGCATGATCGGCTTCCCGCTCGACGCCGGTCCCACCGCGCTCTACTACCGCAGGGACATCTTCCGGGCGGCCGGACTGCCGTACGAACCGGCGGACGTCGCCGAGGCGATGCCCACGTGGGAGAAGTTCATCGACGCCGGACGGACCCTCCGGACGAAGGGGCCCGGCAAGCCGTACCTGGTGAGCAACATCGGCAACGTCTTTCAGCAGGCCCTGCTCCAGAGCCCTCGGCAGTTCGTGGACGCCGACAACCGCTTCATCGGCGACCAGGCACACATCCGACGCGCCTGGGACCTGTCCGTGGAAATACTTCAGCAGGGGCTCAGCGCCAGGATCACGGACGGTACGCCGGACTACAACGCGGCCATGAGCGACGGCAAGGTCACCACGATGACCACCGCGGTGTGGGCCATCAACGGCCTCAAGGAGACCGCGCCCAGGA
The DNA here is from genome assembly GCF_053599695.1 of Streptomyces sp. NPDC000878. NCBI lineage: Bacteria > Bacillati > Actinomycetota > Actinomycetes > Kitasatosporales > Streptomycetaceae > Streptomyces > Streptomyces sp. NPDC000878. Next base: position 5,167 of record NZ_JBSFMT010000151.1, read on the forward strand.
CGTCCGGCGCCTGGCGGCTGACCACCCTGCCGGACGGTCCCGCCAACTACGGCGGCTCCTACGTCACCATGACCCGCTACTGCCGCGACCCCGAGGGCGGATTCGCCTTCATGAAGTGGCTGCTCGACCCGGAGAACCAGCTCAGGAGCTACCAGGAGATGTCCCTGTTCCCCACCACTCCGGCCGCCTACGCCGACCCCGCGATGCACACGGCCGACCCCTTCTTCGGCGGCCAGCGGCCCATCGACGTCTTCGGCCCGGCCGCCGAGAAGGCTCCGGTCATCTACTTCAGCCCGTACGAGGAGACCGCCAACACCCCGTTCTTCCAGGAGCTGACCAACGTGGAACTGCTCGGCAAGAAACCCGACCGAGCCTGGCAGGACGCGGTGGACACCGCCGAGACCACACTGTCCCGGCTGGGGGTGAGCTGACCATGGCCACGGTTCTCGACCCGCCGACCGACAACAAGCAGCGCCTGGTCCGCCGTACGCGATCCACCGCCCCCGGCGGACGGCGCCGCCACTTCCCACCCCTCCTCGCCGTCTCCCCGTTCTACGTCCTGTTCGCCGTCTTCGGCGCCTTCCCGGTCGTCTTCTCGCTGTACCTGTCCTTCCAGGACTGGGACGGCATCGGCGACATGCGCTACGTCGGGTTCAAGCAGTACGGCTGGCTCCTTGAGGACTCGGTCTTCTGGCACTCGGTGCTCAACACCTTCGAGATCTGGTTCCTGTCCACGGTGCCGATGCTCTTCCTGGCCCTGGTGCTCGCGTTCATGCTGCACTCGCAGGTCCGGTTCACCGGTGCGCTGCGGGTGGCGTACTTCATCCCCAACGTCACCTCGATGGTCGCCATGACCATCGTCTTCGGCTCCGTCTTCGCCCAGGCGGGCCTCGCCAACTCGCTGCTGCGCGCGGTCGGGTTGGACGGGGTCGGCTGGCTGTCCTCAGAGTGGGGCATCAAGTCGGCCGTCTCCATCATGATCATCTGGCGGTGGATCGGCTACAACGCCCTGATCTTCCTGGCCGGTCTCCAGGCCATCCCCACCGAGCACTTCGAGGCCGCCCGCGTCGACGGCGCGAACAGCTGGCAGACCCTCTTCCGGGTCGTCGTGCCGCAGCTGCGGCCGGTCATCCTCTTCGCCGCCGTCACCTCCACCATCAACGGCCTGCAGATTTTCACCGAGTCCCAGGTGCTGTTCCAGTCGGACGATGTCGGAACCATCGGCGGCCCCGGCCAGGAAGGTATGACCGTCGTGCTCTATCTCTGGCAGAAAGCCTTCAGAGACCACCAGTTCGGCTACGGGGCCGCGATGGGCTGGCTGCTCTTCGCGATCATCGCGGTCTTCACCGTCATCAACTGGCGGCTGGTATCCGGCTCCGACAGCGACGACCGCGCCGGGATCGCGCGCTCGCTGCGCCTGCGCCTGCGCCGCAAGGGGGTCCGTGATGGCCGCTGACAAGAGGACGACCGGCAACGCGGGCCTCGCCATCGGCTCCGGCAGCAGAGTCACCCGGATCGGTGTCCGGTCGGTCCTGCTCCTCGGTGTGCTGGTCTCGCTGTTCCCCTTCTACTGGCTGGTGGTGATGGCCTCCGGCACCACCGAGGACATCTACCAGTACCCGCCCAAGCTGATCCCGGGACCGCATCTCCTGGACAACATGCGGCGGGTGCTCGACACCGTCGATTTCTTCGGCTCGCTGTTCAACACCGTCGTCGTCGCCGTGCTCGGCACCGCGCTGGTGCTGTTCTTCGACTCGCTGGCCGCGTTCGCCTTCGCCAAGTACGAGTTCCCGGCGAAGAAGTTCCTGTTCGGCTCGCTGCTGGTCACGTACATGATCCCCGCGCAGCTCTCCCTGGTGCCGCAGTTCGTGACCATGGCCGAGTTCGGCTGGGCCGGCTCGCTGAAAGCGCTGATCATTCCGGGCGCGGCCAACGCCTTCGGCATCTTCTGGATGCGCCAGTACGCCCAGAACTCACTGCCCGACGAACTCCTGGACGCCGGGCGCATCGACGGCGCCGGCTTCTTCCGCCTGTACTGGCAGGTCGCCCTGCCCCTGTTCCGGCCGGCCCTCGCGTTCCTCGGCATCTTCACGTTCATCGGCATCTGGAACGACTACATCTGGCCCTTGGTCGTCATGATCGACCCCGACAAGGTCACCCTCCAGGTCGCCCTGGCCAACCTCAACGTCCTGTACAACACCGACTACTCTCTGGTGATGGCCGGGGCACTGATGAGTGTCGTCCCGCTGATCATCGTCTTCCTGTTCGGGGCGCGGCACTTTTTGCGGGATCTGGCGGCGGGGGCGACGAAGATGTGACGGGGGTGAGGGCTTTTCTTCGCCCCCGCCGCCCTTACCCGTCCCATCCCTCGGGGGCTCCGCCCCCGAACCCCCGTATCGCGCTGAACGCGCTCGTCCTCAAACGCCGGACG
>NZ_JBSFMT010000152.1:0-7535 GCF_053599695.1 Streptomyces sp. NPDC000878
AACTCCACGTCTACAAGCAGACACAGTAATCCCCCGGGGGGGGCGCGCGCCGGCCCGCCCCACCACAACCCCCCCCCCCCCCCCCCCCCCACGACCATGACCAGGGTTCCTCGCCCCCGCCGCCCCTACCCGTCCAATCCCTTTTGGGGCTGTGCCCCAATTCTGCGTAACAAATAGAGGCAGACCGGCACCGATCAGCTTGATGTCTTCCGCGCAAGGCATCACCGTGTCCGACTCACCCGGAGACGCCACCTCCAGCACGCACAGAATCAACTCCGCTTGCTGGCGGGAGAGTTCATGTACTCGCTTCCTCCACCGGGACCGGACTCAGGTGGTGGCAACAGCACGTGCACACCAGGTAGCGCAGTCCCGGAATACCGCTCTCCCGGGGCTTCGCGTCCTGGCACTGGTCGTGGGTGCCGATGGTGCAGAGGCTGGACAGGTACGGGGGTTCCGGAGGCCATGCCGGCTCGGGGGCGTGGGTCACTCGTCCGTCCCCTTGTCGGTGCTGGTCATTGGGTAGAGCGGAATCACGTTCCACGTGCCGCCCTTCGGGTCCTGGTGATCCCCGTCGTGCCCGTGGGGGAGGACGCACGCGCCCGCCTCGCTGAGGATCGGGGCCCGGTAGAACAGGGAGGCACGGACCGTCCCACACCGGTCGGTGGGCGTTGGCCGTGTAGTCATCGGTCGCCTCCGGCAGAGGCGTGACGGTAACTCGCCCAGAGTTCCCGCCCGCTCTCGCAGCCGTCCTGTGCCTTGCGCACGCTCTTGCAACCCTCGGCGCACTTGCGGGTGTGCTCGTGCCACAGGCGGTAGGCGCGCAGCATGGGCAACTCGGCCTGCCGCACGGCCGCACTGACTCTCGTACTCCGTACGCTGCTCATCGGGCGCCACCTCCGGCCGGGACGGAGGTGTGGATGCCGAGGCTGTCGATGTCGAGGTGGAAGTAGGCCGCTGGCACCATCACATGCCGCCGCCCCCACTTCAGTACGCGCTCCCGCGCCGTCCAGTACGGTCGTACGCGGGCGGTACGGGGTGCCGTGACCGTCTCCGGGACCAGGCTCTCGGTGAGGGCGGGCAGGTAGGGCCGTGACAGGCGGGACGCGGAACCGTCCAGAGGCGCCCGGTCGGTGCTGTACGGCGACCTGCGCTGAGCAGGCACCCGTACCACCAGATGGACGGGATCCTGTGCGTTCTTGCTGGTCATGACGGTTCGCATGGTCGTCGGTGTCTTCCGGCGGGTGCCGGTCGCGGGCAGCAGGCGGGCGAGGGCCCATAAGGCCAGGGCCGCCAGAGCCCAGTGCAGCGCGGTGGCGCTACGCTCGGCCATGTTCATCACTCCTTGAGGTGGTGGGCCACGCCCCCGGACCGGTCGCACGGTCGCGGGGGTCTTTGCACTTCCACATCGTGGTGACAACAGAAGGCCGGAACTATCAGACATCGCTGATAGCCCCGGCCTTTGCTTGACGGAATGTCACATACTGAGCCACGAACCGAAGTTGTTGAAGGTGTCCGGCATTCTGCGCTTGGCCGCTTCCAGACCGGCATAGGTCTCGCGCACTGTGGGGTGGTACCGGGTTTGCTGGGGTGCGAGCTTGCGGGCTCTCATCAAGCTCTTGAAAGCCGCGTCCGTACGGCCTGTCCACATCTCCGCCCGCGCGACTTCGGCGTGGTGGTGCGCCAGCCGGGACGGGGGCCACTCGTCCGGAATCGCGATCTCCTGCGCCGCGTGCACGGCCTCGGGGTACTGGTCGAGTTCCGCGAGCACGCTCACGCGGTGCACCCCGACGTTGGTCGGTCCGAACGACAGCCAGTGCACCTTCTCCGCCGGGCCGGTCCGCTCGGCGATGAGCTGTGCTTCACCGAGGTGTCCTTCCGCTGTCTCCGTGTCCTTGGAGCGACCCGCCAATACGGCGGCACCCAGGTGGAGTTGCCCGGTGAGAACATCACGCACACGGCCCGTCTCGGCCTGCTCCAGGGTGGCCATCCCCAGCCGTACCAGTCGCCCACCGGTGCGGTAGTCGCTCGCCCGGAGATAGGTCAGAGCCCGCAGATACTGACGCATCCCGGCGAGGACCGGGTCCGACGCGCGCTGTGCTGCCCAGTCCATGCGGTCCAGGGCCACCGTGCACAAGTCGGGGAACCCGAGCTTCGTGGTCACGTCGTACGCGGTCCGGTACATGCTCGCCAGCAACTGCCAGTTGCGGTCAACGGGTGTGGTGTGCGCGGTCGTTGTGGCCTCATGGATGAGCGCCGGTAGCTCGGCGGCGACCTGCTTGATGTTCGTCGCGCGGACCATGGCGCAGAGCCGATCCGCATCGGCCTCCAACTCCGCCACCGCGCGCGGAGTCACGTCCGGGTCAGGGCCCAGGTCGTAGATGTTCAGGGCCTCGCGGATCGGGTTGATCAGACCGTCCAGTTGGTCCTGTCGCAGTTCATCGAGGTAGGGCTGACCGGTCAGATCGGTGACCGCCACGGACAGCGCGCGGGCCAACGCCCCGGTGACCGACGGGCTCGCGGGCAGGTTGCCTTGTTCCACCTTTGTCAGCGTGCTGTACGAGACATGCGAGAGGTCGGCCAACTCACGTTGCGTCAACCGGCGGGCTTTGCGCGCGCGTGCGATGCGTGCGCCCGTGTGCTCGTCCATATGCGAGGGCATCGGGGCTCCGTTCTGACTCGACACCCAAACGGTACCTCTGGCAGTACCAGGGGAACGATGCGATTGATCCCCGCCCGGTGTCTGTGGGGAAGAGTTACCCAGCCTTGGGGTACTGAGTGCCATTAACGAACCTCAGACCAGCACCTTCACCAGCTCACGCGGACTTTGAAATCGTTCTGGCCGGAGTGAGGGTGCCTCGAAGCGGTAGCCCGGCGCTGTACGGAACCACACCTGCGCAAGAAGACACGACGGACTGCTCAGGATCCGGACCCCCGGCTCTTGTCCGAGACGAAACGGGCGGACGCCTGACAAGAATTGGCCTCGCGCTTTCGCAAGTGGGCCTGTCCGCGTCTTGATCAAATAGGCGGAGAGTGCCGCTGACCTTCAACGATGGGACTCGTCGAAGGGCCTGTCAGCTACAAGGGCCCGCCCTCGCCGCCCGCATGATCGGCCGCGCACCGGACGCAGGCGTCCCCACATCCTGGTTGGCCGGCGACAAGGTCTACGGAGGCAACCCGCACCTGCGGACCGAGCTGGAGAAACCGCAGGTCGGCTACGTACTCGCCGTCGCCTGCGACCATCAGATCACCACCCGAGCAGGCATGCTCCGCACCGACGCCCTGGTCAAGAAGCTACCGAAGAGGGCCTGGCAGAGACTCTCCGCTGGCACCGGAGCCAAGGGACATCCCTTCTACGACTGGGCCCTGGCCGACATCGCCGACGACCGGCCCGGCCACCACCAACTGCTCGTCCGCCGCAACCAGCGAACCCGTGAACTCGCCTTCTACCGCTGCTACTCACCGATCCAGGTTCCGCTGTCCACCCTGGTGCAGGTCGCCGGACGCAGATGGACGGTCGAGGAGACCTTCCTGTCCGGCAAGGGCCTGGCCGGACTGGACGAACACCAGGTCAGACGCTGGGCGTCCTGGCACCGCTGGGCCACGCTCGCGATGCTCGCCCACGCCTTCCTCACCGTCGTCCGCGCCGACGAACACACCCGCCACCCCAGACCGGACGGACTGATACCGCTCACCTCCAACGAGATCCAGCACCCGTTCATCCCGCTCGTCGTCCGACGCATCCACGACGCGGCCCACTGACTCGACTGGTCCCACTGGCGACACCGCCACCAGACACAATCCCAACCCAGCCACTATCAGCGGCAAGCCGCTCAAGCATGAAGATCGCGATCTACAACTGGAGCACTAAGGTCAAAATCATTGGCCATGAAACGACAGGCAGTGGCTTATTGAAATCCACTTTAACCTCACCAGCCTCGGAAGATTCAGTTTCTCCAAAGGAAGGTCACAGTACAGCCACAAGCGGTCTGCACCCGTGAAGGGAGTTCTTCTGAGCGTACCCTCTCAGCAGGCAGCACAAGTGGTTCTTGGGGAGTGGATGTGAGCGAACCCAGCGGGGGAATCGATGCCAAGTGGATCGCATTTGCGGGCGCGATTCTGGCTGCGATCATAGGGGGAGTATTTCTCCTGTTCGTACATGGCGGCGATTTGACCCAGGACGGTAACAACAACAATGCGTGCCAGCAGGTACAGACCTGCGAGCAGAAGTAGCGAACGAGAGCAAGCATGGGGGAAAAGTGCCAAGGGGGAATCTCGTAAGAGTTTGGGGCGCAGCGGCGATTTCGGCTCTTCTATTTCCGTCGGCGGCCTGCGACATCAACCAGAACGGAAACAGTAATTCTGCCTGCGCTTACGCGTTCAACTGCAAAATCAATCAGGGTGGAAAACAGAAGACGGTCGACTGCGAGAACGTTAAAACCCTTAAAGGGAAATCGGAAATCAAAGCTGCGCGACCGGAAGTCGTGTCGGATGAGCACCTTGGCGATGGGACTCGGCGCATCACTGCGGGATCGTATGCCCCAGCTGGTCTGTATATCCCGTTGACGGAGAATCCCTGTGCTTTTCGGCTCACCTTCGATGCACGGCTAGGTCAGGTGGTGGACACTGCGATAGGTGGCGGGAGCCCTTACGGATGGGGTTATGGATTCGGGGCGTGCGACCGTTGGCAGGCTGATGCTGTCTACGGGTTCCAGTTGCAGTACGGGATGATCGCCTATCCTGACGGAACACAAGCGGCGACACCTACCTGGCAGCCGTTGCCGTACAGAAATGAGACCGAAGAAAGGCTTCCGTCGGACCAGGTGACAGTCGATGATCAGTGGCACTCCTGGGACATAACTGTCACGGATGGAAAACTGACGACTTCGCAAGACACCCGAAAGTCACTGACCTTCAGCCTCACCAACGTCGGCGCTCGGAAGGATTCACGGGAAGCCAAGCTGCCCTCCGACTGTACGAATCGCGACATATTTATGCGCGTATACAACGCCGCAGTGGAATTCCAGAACATCAAGGTGCATCCGATCGATATGTGAAAATCGGTCGCCCCCGCGCGGTGAGCCATTACCTTCCGTCTGAGCGCAGCGAGGTAAAAGACGCGACCACGGAGGCAGCCATGGAGACCGAGGGCGCGCGGCCCGACCGTGTGGACTTACTACATGAGCGACCTGTAGTCGACTGAGACTTCGTCAAACGTCGCCGGAACCACCGATACAAGGGTGCTCGGCGCATTAGGGAGGTGGGGGAGATCAGCAGTGAAGTAGTCTGTCCCTGGGTATGGAGTCCTTCAAGGAATAAGCTTCTTGGACTCCTTGTGGCGGTCTGCACAGTATTCATGCTGAGCATTGCGCCAACGCAGGCAGCACAGCATCAGGACGCCAACGAATACGCGTTGTGGAACTTCGACGGCGCCAACGGGTTCTGGAACATCGACCAAGAAGTGCAGATCACTCAGAAGGCGAACCACTCGTACTGGGCTCTGGTGTGGGACTTTAGAGAGACTCCTGGCTCAGGCGGATATACGGGGCTGCAGACCGACGGCACACGCTTCAATCACACGACCGGTGACACGGCAATCTTCTCGCTGTGGAACGCAAACGCCAGCAGCGGGAGCAACTGCGGGTCGTTCGACGGCGAGGGCGAGGGGCGGAGCTGCCGACTCCCGTACGCCATCGATCCACAGGTCAACTACCGCTTCCGTGTGTGGCGCCTGGACGCGGACGCGAGTGGCCAGTGGTGGGGCGCATGGGTCCGGAACATGAAGACAGGTGTCGACACGCTGATCGGAAGGCTTCGTGTTGCGCCCAACCAGACCCTTCTCGGCGTCCCGTCTAACTTCAGCGAGTACTTCGGCACCGCCGTTGCCTGCAACAAAGTGCCCCAGTCGGTCGCTTACTTCACCCAGCCTGCGGCGAACTCACTGGGCAACGACGCGTACCAGTACTACTCAACGTACGCGTCCTCAACCCGCGGTAGCTGCACTGGCGGCAGTGTCAAGCTGGTCGACCTCGGGTGGACGAAGGCCGCCAAGGTGACACTCGGCGGGCCATGACAACGCTAGGGCAGCGCCGCACCTGGGGCTGGCGAGAGCCGAAGTGCACGTCGACGATGGAGCATATGGACACAGCGACGGGGTGCCATCGATGGTGGTCCACCGTGGCCCACGAAGCCAGCCGCGCACATCGTGCATCAGGCGCTCGACGCGTTTGCGGCCCACGTGGACGTCCTCGCGCTTCACGGCGTGCACGCGCGGCGAGCCGTAGATCCCGCCGGACTCGGCGTGGATCTCCTTGATCTGCTCGGTGAGTTCCACGTCGCGGCGCCTGTGCTGCACGGTTCCTTCTCTGCGTGGCGCTAGTGGTAGTAAGAGGAGGAGGGGACGGAGAGTTCAACATCCTCCGCATCTCGGGGGAACCTCAGAAACACCGGGCGGATTAACCCTGCCTGGGAACAAGAAGCAGCGCAGTGGAAAAACACTGCTGCCCCCTACGTGCACCACCACAGGAACTGCTCGCACGTCTCCGAGGGCGACGGTTCCGGGGTCGGGTCCGCTGTCGTCGGGTCCGTGGACGGGGTCGTCGAGTCCGTCGGGGTCGAGGACTCGTCCCTTGTCGGTGTCGGTGCCGTGCCGATCGGGGCCGACTGGGTGTCCTTGCTTCGGCTCGGTGAGGCCGTCGGGGACGGGGAGCCCGAGCTTTCCGACGCCGACGGGGATGCCGACCCCGACGGAGACGCCGAGTCGGATGCCTCGTCGTCCGCCGACGACGACTCGTCGGACAGGGGCTCCGCGGTGTCGCCGGCCTCCGTCGTCGCCGAGCCGTCCGCCGACTCGCTGCCGGCCGCCGCGGGCTTCGGGTTCGATCCCGGCGCGTCTATGCCCAGTTCCGCGAGGCTCAGTCCGCCCGCCGCGAGGACGAACCCCGCGGCGACGAGCAACGTCCGCTTGCGGCGCCGCCGGTGCGCCGCGGCCTTGCGGTCACGTCGGCTGCCGGCAGGCTGTTCAGCGGCCTCGTCCTCGTCGTCGTACTCATCGGAGTCGGCGGTGTCGGCGGTGTCGGCGGTGTCGGCGGCTGCCGCCTCGGACTCGATGGTCTCGCGGCCACGCCCGCGTCCACGCCCTGCCCTCCGGGCCTCCGCCCGCCCAGGACGCCGTACCTCATCGGCACCGCCCTCTTCCGGGCGCGCGTCGGTGTCCTCCGCGTACGGGTGGAGAGGCGCTATCGATGAGCCGCACCCCGGGCAGGCAAGTGCGCCGTTGAGGTGCCGTTGGCACTGGTGGCAGAAGTCCATGACGCGGGAAGAATAAGTTCCTCGCGGGGCGCGTTCCTAGGGGTACCCGTGAAGTTTCCGTGCGGAAGCGGTGTTTCGCGTTTGGCCGGTTGGGGGCAAGCCCGACCATTCCGCGCCATCTTCTGACATGCCTGCGGGGGCTGGGGGCTCAGGGCCGGTCGGTCCGGCCCTGTGCAGCTTTCGCTCCACCCGCTCAAGATCAGCCAGCACCGGGTCGTACGTCAGCA
>NZ_JBSFMT010000153.1:0-7495 GCF_053599695.1 Streptomyces sp. NPDC000878
GCCCTCCAGCAGGTTGCCTTCCCAGACGGTGTGTGCAGAGCGCGTGGTAGCCACGATTCGTCCTTTCGCGTGTGGTCCCGATACCGGGGTTCCGTACCCCCATCCGATCACACTCCGGCGCGATTCCGGCTCACTGCACACGAAAGACCGGCCCACGTGCGGTGAACGGCAGACGAGCGCCCTGCGGAATCAGATAGGCGTGCTCGCGCCGCACCCGCAGGACGTCGCACCACCCGTCCGTGATCACCAGCACCGGCGCTCCCGGCGGGAAGTCGTCGGCCCGGTGCAGCAGGTCGACGCCGGGCTGGAGCACCGTACCGCCGCGCCCGCGCACCCGGACCCGCTCGGCGATGTCGGCGACCGGCAGATAGCCCGCGTCGTGGGCGGCGGCATCGCAGAACACGACGCGCGCCGCCGGTACGTCCCGTGCGCCGGCGTACGAGGCGATCGCGCCCAGCGCCTTGCCGAGCAGCGTCCGGTCCATGGAACCGGAGGTGTCGAGGACCACCCCGAACGTGCAGCGGGCGATCTCCTCGGGCGGGAAGTACCGCCCCGCGCGCGGGATGTCGGGCGTGGAGGACTGGCGGCGCGAGGGGCGGGCGTACGACCGTACGGGCTCCGGGCGGGGCACGAACTCGTCGAACCAGCGGGCGAGTTGGGCGTCCCAGGGCAGCGGCGGATGGTTCAGCGCGCGGATCTCCTCCACCAACCCGCCCGGCAGGTACCCGCGTTCCTGCTGCTCGTGCAGGTTCAGCCCCTGGCCGAGGCCACGCCGGTAGAACTCGTCGAGGTCGACGTAGTCACGCGGTGAGCCCAGCGGAGCGCCCAGCACATCGCAGGCGCCCTTCCCGCGCAGGGTGGACAGCCGGCGCATCCGGCGCAGGTCCTTCGCGATCCGGTCGTACACCTCCTCCGCCGAGAGACCCTTCAACTCGGCGTCGTACAGCAGCCCTTGGGGGATGGTGCCGACGTCCATCTCGGTCAGCCAGTTGTTGATGACGTAGTCGCAGGCGACGTTGAATAGGTACGGGTCGCGGGTGCCGCAGCGGTCGCCGTGGCGCAGGGCGGCGTGCAGCATCTCGTGGGCGAGGACGAACCGCCATTCCTCGTCGTCCAGTTGGCACAGCGGGTTGACGTAGATCTCCCCCGCCTCCGCGTTGACCGCGGCGACGGAGATGCCGTGGGCGTGGACGAGTTCGAGGTCGGCGACGAGCTTGATGCCGGCCGCGATGCCGCCGAGCAGCGGGTAGGAGGTGACGAACCAGCTCAACGCCTTCTCCCAGGGCCGTGGTTGAGCCGACTCGTCGGACATGGACTCGCGCCGGCCGCCCGCCACGTCCATCGCCGTCGCCATCGTGCGGGTCAGGGCGGAGGCGAAGGCGAGCTGCCAGTCGGGGACCGCCGGGGCCCACTTCTCGTACGGTTCGAGCCGCTGGTCGGGCTCGCTGCCCGCCGTACCGCAGCGCTCGAACGCGGCCGGGATCGAGCCCGCGCGCCGCCAGCGGGCGGCGAGCTGCTCCTCGTCGCCGTCTGGGTAGGCGCGCGGCAGGAGTTCGGGGGCGGTGCCGACCGGGAAGCCGAGCAGGAAACGGTTGACGACGACGCAGCGGGCCGCGAGGTCGTAGCGGTCGGGCTGGACGCGCTCGCCCTTCGCCGCCGGGACATGTCCGAAGCCGAGATGGATGAGGCCGTGCGCGATCGCCCACGCCCACTCGGCCGGTTCGGCCCGCCGGGTGGGGTGGATGTGCAGCACCCCGTCCGAGTCGACGCGCACCAGTCCGTCGCCGGGCGAGAGGACACAGCCCGGGTCCCGGCAGGTGTAGAAGTGCACCGAGCCGAGCGCCGGGTTGGCGCGCACGAGGGCCAGCCCGGCCTCGTACGCCTCCCTCGCGAGGTCCTTCCGCTTCTGCGCCTGTTTGCGCGCCCGGCTCACCGACGCGCCTCCACCAGCCGGGGCATGTCCCGCGCCGCCTCGACCAGGAACCAGGCGGGCAGCAGGGGGTTGCCGTCGGCGTCGGCGGCGATGACGCTCTGCGCGACCTCCACCGAGATCTCGGCGAGCTGCACGAGCAGCGACTTGGCGCGGTACGCGGCCTCGCGGCCGTTGGGCGACATGTGCCCCTTGCTGACGGGGAGTTCCTTGACCAGCCGCCCGCGGAACGACTCGGCGAGGTAGTAGAGCAGGTCGCGGTCCTCGACGCGGTGCGGCCAGCGCGCGTCGCCCTTGATGATCGCGTCGATACCGAACCGGCTGCGCACGATCTTGACGTACCCGCAGAACGCGGTGGCGTGCGTCGGTGTCAGCGCGCCGTGCGCGATCACCTTCAGGGTCTCCTCGTCGAGCGCGGGCCCGAAGGAGTGCAGGGCGTCGGAGAGCATGTGCCAGGAGCGGGGCGTGGAGAAGGGCTCCTCGGTCTTCGGCGGCTTGGACCAGAGGTGGTCGGGCCGGTCGGCGAGGTGGTCCACGACCCACGGATGGATGTCGTTGTTCGCGGCCCAGACCAGCCAGTCCTTCGGCGAGGCCTCAAGATGCACGTGGGCGAGGCGGTTGACTAGGGCGGAGGCGATCGGCCGGGCGAGGGCGTTGTCCGTGGCACGGTTGCCCGCGCCGATCACGATCGAGCCCTTCGGCAGCTCGTAGTTGCCGATACGGCGGTCCAGGATCAGCGAGTAGAACGCCTTCTGGACGTCCGGCGTGGCCGCGTTCAGCTCGTCCAGGAACAGGCAGTACGGCTCGTCCCGGGCGATGGCCTCCGGCGGACAGAACACGGACCGCCCGTCGCGGATCTGCGGTACGCCGATCAGGTCCTCCGGCGCCAGCTGTGTACCGAGCAGACTGACGCACTCCAGTCCCAGCGACTCCGCGAACTCCCTTACCAGGGAGGACTTTCCGATGCCGGGCGCGCCCCAGAGGAACACGGGCCGCACGGTCGCGAGACCGAGCAGCAGCTCCGGGATACGGGCGGGAGTGACGGTGACGGCAGCCTGCACGCAGGTACTCCAGGGGGTTCGTAGAGGACGGAGTGCGCAGAGGGCGCGATGTCCGGTACGAACAGTGTGGGTACGGAGGAGCGTGGGCGCAGCCGATTATTCGGCGGCCCGGCTGCCCCGGTCGCCACGGCTGCCCCGGTTGCCACGGCTCAGGCCGCCCGCTGGTCCCCAGGGGCCCGGGGAGCCTCCAGGGGCACCTGCGGCCCGTTGCACTCGCGCAGCCAGCGTCGCAGTACGCGGTGGATGTGCTCGGCGCCGACCAGTTCCTCCCCGTCCTCGGCCGCCGGCGACAGGGCGAGGGGCGCCAGCAGGAAGGGTCTGCCCTGGGCGCCGCCGAGTCCGCCGTGCGAGCCGATCTGCTCCTCGAAGGCGAGCACCTCGCCCTCGGCCGGGTCGTACCAGGAGTTGACCATGATGTCGGCGGTGTGCGGGAAGGAGTGCGTACGGCGGACCGCGCTCGCCGCGCCGGGCCCGAAGTCGGCCAGCGGGCCGTCGTGTTCGTCGTCCAGCGCGTCCACCGGGATCTCCGCGCCGTGCGCGCCCAGCACCACTCCGCCGTGCTCCTCGCTGCGGACGAGGACGAAGCCGACGCCGGGATGGTTGGCGAGGGTGGTGAGCAGCGCGGGGTGGCGGGCGTCGATCTCCTCCTTGGTCATGCGGTGATGTACGTCAGGAAAGGAGATCAGGCCCAGGTTCCCGGAGGCGAGCACCAGGGGTTCGGAGTGGCGGCCCGTGGGCACGTGCTGTCCGGCGTTCTCCTCGACGGGCCGGCGCAGTGCGGCGCGTACGGCGGCCCGGGCCTCGGCCCCGCTGTGGGTGCGCCGCGCCTTGCGCGGTACGGGCAGCCCGCAGCCGGCCCGGACCAGGTCGCCGAGAGTGAGTCCGTACCGTCCGCGGAAGGTCTCGCCGGGGCTCTGTCCATGGTCGGAGAGGAGGACGATCCGGTACGGGCGCGGGGCGTGTTCGGCGACGTTCGCGATCAACGCGAGGGAACGGTCGAGGCGTTGGAGGACCTTGTCGGTGTCGCGGCTGTGCGGCCCGGAGTGGTGGGCGACCTCGTCGTAGGCGACCAGGTCGGCGTAGACGGCGGTGCGTCCGGCGAGCATGTCGCCCATCACGGCGGCGACGACGACGTCCCGCTCGACGACGGTCGCGAAGGCGCGGACGAGGGGGTAGAGGCCGCCGCGTGCCACGCGCGGGCGCCGCTCCTGCATCCGGGCCCTGGTCGACTGGCCGACCTCACGGCCGACCTCGGCGACGAAGGACAGGGCGGTACGGACGGCGTTGGCGGGGTCGGAGAAGTAGGCGAAGTAGCCCGCACGGGAACGGTTCTCCCGGCCGCGCCGCCGTACCGCGATGGACAGCACGAGGGCCTGTTGGTCGGCGCCGCCGCTGAAGAGGTTGCCCCGGCTGGCGCCGTCGACGGTGAGCAGTCCGCCGTCGCCGGTGCGTTCGACGGCCCGGCGCTGGAGTTCGGCGGCGCTGGTGGGCCGGTTGCAGACCATGACCTCGCCCTTGTCCTTCTCGTACCAGCGGAAGGCGGGGATGTCGTGGTTGGTGCCGTGCAGGATGCCGAGCTGGCTGGCGCCGGTCTGGCTGGACCAGTCGGTGCGCCAGGGATGGAGCCGGTGGGTGGCGTCCAGCAGGCCCCCCACGGTCGGCATCAGCCCCCTCTCCACGGCCCGCACCAGGACGTCGTGGCCGACGCCGTCAAGCTGCAGGAACACCACTCCGGGCGTCGTGGGGCCCGCGAGGGACCGTGCGGTGCCGCGTCGGTCGGCGAGGCGGTAGAGCCGTCTGCGGTAGGCGTCGTCGTCCCGTACGGCCAGTGCGGCGCCCGTCGCGGAGGCCACGGCGGACATCACCGCGGCGACCACCACCGCCGTCTCCGGCGCCACCTCGGGGCGATCGGCCGGGGTCAGCCGCAGGGCGACGAGCAGCAGGAAGCCGTTCAGGAAGAAGACCAGCAGGCCCAGGACGAGGGCGGGCACGAGCAGCAGCAGCCGGACCAGCGCCGGCCACACCAGCGCCGACAGCAGACCGAAGGCGCCGGCGCCGATGGCCGCGGTGATCGCGATCCGGGTGGCGCTGTCGCCGTCGTCGCTCCGGATCTGGAAGTCCGGCAGAAGGCCCGCGAGCACGAGCATCGTGAGCGTCGACACGGCCCACACCGCGACGCTCCGCCCGATCTGGCTGGCGATCCGCCGCCAACGCCCCGCACCCACGCCCGCACACCTCACGTTCCGGCCCGTCCCCGTGGCAGGCCTGTACCCACCCTGTCACAACGGGCGAGCACGACCCGGCGTGCCCTGCTCGGGTTCAGCGGCCGTCGTACCCCGCGGTCGGCATGGACAGCCGGCGGTGGACCCGGGCCTTCATCTGCGCGTCGTACGACGGTTCCGCGCGGCCCACCGTCTCCACCCGCACCCCGCGCCGCTCGCACTCGGCGGTGAACTCGTCGACCGAGGTCAGCGCCTGTTCCAGGACCCGCTGGCTGGGCGCCACGAAGAGGTCGAGGCCGGGCTCGACGCCGTCCCAGAGGGCGGAGTGGTCGGGGCGCAGACTCCGTACGAGCAGCTCGCGGGTGACGACGTAGCCGTGCTCGGCGGCCCAGCGGGCGCACATGGCGTGCTGGCTGCGGGAGTCGACGAGGAACGGCTCCTCGTCGAGTTCTTCGAGCGGCGTCAGGCTGGCGATCGCGGTGACCCGCGGCGGCTGGCCGGGCAGGCCGGAGGCGGCGTGCGCGTGTCCCATGGCGTCCCCCTCAAAGCTCCGGGCTTCCCCGTTCACCTCAGGGTTTTCCCCACTCGCCCCGGGTTTCCCGCCGACCCTACTCCTGCCCGTAGTCTTCGGGGAGTCGCGCGAAGGAGGCAAAGGGGTGCCGGTGGACATCACGTGGTGGGGGCACGCCACCTGTACGGTCGAGGACTCGGGCGTACGTCTGCTGACCGACCCCCTGTTCGTGCGCCGGCTCGCCCATCTGCGCCGTCGACGGGGCGCGTTGCCCCCGCCCGGCGCATGGCGTGCGGACGTGGCGCTCGTCTCCCATCTGCACTCCGACCACCTCCATGTGCCCTCCCTCGCGCGCCTCGCGCCCGGCGCACACCTGATCGTGCCCCGGGGCGCACAGAAGGCGGTGCCGGGCCTGGCGCGCCGACTGGCACATCTCCGGATCACGGAGGTGGCGCCCGGGGACCACACCAAGGTCGGTGACCTGGTTGTACGGGCCGTGTCCGCGCGGCACGACGGGCGGCGGCTGAACCTCGGACCGCAGCGGGCTCCCGCGCTCGGCTATGTGATCGAGGGCGAGGCGCGGACGTACTTCGCCGGGGACACGGGCCTGTTCGAGTCGATGGCCGAGGAGGTCGGACCGGTCGACGTGGCGCTGCTGCCGGTGGGCGGCTGGGGGCCGTACCTCGGCGAGGGGCATCTGAACGCGGAGCGGGCGGCCGAGGCGCTGGCCCGGCTGGCGCCGCGCGCCGCCGTGCCCGTGCACTACGGCACGTACTGGCCGATCGGGATGGACGCCGTGCGCCCCCATGAGTTCCATGCGCCGGGCGAGGAGTTCGTGCGCCTCGCGGCGGAGCGGGCGTCCTCGGTCGAGGTGCACCGGCTGGAGCACGGGGAGAGCGTGCGCCTGGAGGCTGCGCGGTGAACGTGCTCCTGGCCGCGTCGGCGACCTCGGGACAGGGGGCGGCCGGGCAGGCGATCGGCTATCCGACGCTGTTCCTGCTGGTGCTGATCGGGGCGCTGGTGCCGGTGGTGCCGACGGGGGCGCTGGTGAGTTCGGCGG
This sequence comes from Streptomyces sp. NPDC000878, assembly GCF_053599695.1. Lineage (NCBI taxonomy): Bacteria > Bacillati > Actinomycetota > Actinomycetes > Kitasatosporales > Streptomycetaceae > Streptomyces > Streptomyces sp. NPDC000878. The sequence continues at coordinate 6,785 of NZ_JBSFMT010000153.1, forward strand.
CGGTGGTCGCCTTCCACCAGAACTCCCCGCTCGCCATGGTCCTGGTGTTCGCGGTGGCCGCGCTGGCCGCGTTCCTCGGGGATGTGGCGCTGTACTGGCTGGGCCGGCGCGGGATGGGTTCGAAGAACGGCTCGCGCTGGCTGGCGGCGATCGAGTCGAGGGCACCCGAGGACCGTCTGACACAGGCCCAGGAGAAGCTGAGCGAGCACGGGGTGACGGTCCTGGTGCTGTCCCGGCTGGTGCCGGCGGGCCGCATCCCGGTGATGCTGGCCTGCCTGATGGCGAAGTGGCCGGTCCGCCGCTTCGCCCGCGGCGACGTCCCGGCCTGCCTGGCCTGGGCGGCGACGTACCAGCTGATCGGCGTCCTGGGCGGTTCGTTGTTCGACGAGCCCTGGGAGGGCGTGGTGGCGGCGGTCGCACTGACGCTGGCGATCAGCGCGGCGCCGAGTGCGTGGCGACGGGTGCGGGGCATCCGCGGAGCGGCCTGAACGAACGGGCGGGGGCCCGTCGCCAGTCCCAGTCGCCCCATCCTCGGGGGCGCTGCCCCCGAACCCCCGTATCGCGCTAGAACGCGCTCGTCCTCAAACGCCGGACGGGCTGAGTCAGTCAGCCCGTCCGGCGTTTGAGGACGAGCGCGTTCTAGCGCGATACGGGGGTTCGGGGGCGGAGCCCCCGAGGATGGGACGGGTAGGGGCGGCGGGGGCGAGGAAA
>NZ_JBSFMT010000154.1:0-7390 GCF_053599695.1 Streptomyces sp. NPDC000878
GCCGGGCTCATCACCGGTCACGCGCACACCCCGGCCGCCACGACCTTCGAGGGCCGGCCGCTGGTCGTCGGGCCGGGGGTGCCTTGCGTCCGGTAAGACGCAAGGCAGGCCTGTCAGGTCAACCGACGCACCCAAAACAACTGGCGCAGAGCCCAATTGGTCGATCGGCGTACTCAGCCGACCGGCGTGCTCAGCTGGCGCACTGCACCTTGTCCGCCGTGGACTGCCCCTCCACGGTCGGTGCCTTCGCCGGCGCGGTGAGCGAGACGCCGGCCCCCTTGAAGTCCTTGCCCAGGGTCAGCGTCATGGTGGGCAGCCCCTGGGAGTTCGTCACACTCTTGCCGGGCTTCATCGCCGAACCGGACAGCCCCATGATGGCGGCCAGCCGACGGGCCTGGTCGGCCTGGTCCGGCGCGTACTCCAACGTCGTCTTCGCAAGCTCCGCCGAGGCGTTGCCCGCGTTCTCGGACTTGGACACGCCCTCATCATTCTGCAGATAGTTAAGAGTCTCCTGTGCGGAGCCCGCCGGGGCACCGCCGTTCAGGATCTGCACCCGCACCTCGGAGGCCGCGGACTTGGTGCCCTTGAGGCGGGCGGCGACGGCAGCCGCCTCCTTCGCCTTCTGCTGCTTGACCGCCGTGAACGACACGTCGTTGATGATGGCGTTGAACACCTCGGGCGCCGTCGGGCCGACGGTGACCGTCGCCCGGACCGCCTCCCCCGGGGTGTCGATCACCGGCACGGTCATGAAGGTGATGTTCTTCGTCGGCACCTTCTTCAGCTCCAACGCCACGTCCTTGAGCGTGGAGACCTTGCCGAGACCGGTGTCCACGGTCAGCGCCTTGGTGGCCGCGTTGGCGATCTTCAGCAGCTTGGCCGGGTTGGTCAGGGTGTCGCTGGAGGCCATCTTGCGCATCAGCGAGCTGAGGAACTGCTGCTGCACCTTGATCCGGTCCAGGTCGCCCTGGTTGCCGAAGCTGTGCCGCGTACGGACGAAGGCGAGCGCCTGCTCTCCCTCCACCGTCGACTTGCCGGCGGGCAGCTTGAGCTTCGACTCCTTGTCGTTGACGGCGTTCTCCACACAGACCTCGACCCCGCCCACCGCCGTCGTCAGCGTCTTCACGGCGTTGAAGTCGGCCATCATGAAGTGGTCCGGCGAGATGCCGGTGACCTCCTTCACGGTGCGCATGGTGCAGCCCGGGTCGCGCCCGTCCTGCCCGAGGCTGGTGTTGAAGCGGACGCTCTGGGTACCGGCGATGATCTTCTCGGACCCGTCCTCCTGCACGGTCGGACAGTCCGGGACGTCGACGATCAGGTCACGCGGAATGCTGAGCGCGGTCGCGTTCGTCCGGTCCTTGGAGACGTGCAGCAGGATCGTCGTGTCCGCGTGCCCGACGCTGCCCGCGTCGCCGTAGGCCTCGTTGCCCGCACCGGTGCGCTTGTCCGTACCGATGATCAGGATGTTGAAGGCCTCGTCCTTGCTGAAGCCGTCCTTGGCCGCCGTACCGACGTCGGTGGTCGTGACGTTGCCCTCAAGGTGCTTGAGGTAGAAGTAGCCGCCTGCCGCGGCGGCCACCATGACGAAGGCCATGGTCCCGCCCGTCCAGAGCAGCGCCTTCTTCGCCTTCGACTTCTTCTTCTGCGGGGCACGCGACCGGCGCCGCCCGGGCAGCGGATCCTCTTCGGGCACACCCCGCCGCCTTCTCGGCGGCGGCACCTGCCCGGGTGACCCGGGCACGCCGTGCGTCTCTCGGTCCTGCTCCCGCTCCGGCGCCGCCGAACGCCCGCGTACCGCACCCGCGTTGGAGGGTGTGGCTCGACGAGGTCCCGGGACCGCTGATTGCGGTGCGGAGGGAGTCAGTCGCAGTTCGTATTCGCCAGTGCTCGGGTTGAGCACCCACTGGTCTGCGGGGTCGATGTCGTCCGCCCGCCCACGGCCTTGCGCGTCCACGGTTGTCTGAATCCTCCGTCGGGGCCACGCGGCGCCCTTTCCCCCTCCAAAGGCGCTCGGGTCTCGGTCTCCGGTGTGTGCACGACACTCGTCCTGACGCACCGGATCGCTCACACTATCCGTCCAGTTGGGCGTCAAGCGACGACGGTGACAAATTCCACGTCCCTACAACTGGGCAATCCGCCCATTTCTTTGAACTAAAGTTCGCCGGCTTGGCAATCGCTTTACCTGCAGGCGTCCCGGGCGGCCGTGTTCCCGCGAAAAGTGGGTACGGGGGAAGGGGTGGGGAGTTGGCCGGACGAGGGTTCCCCGGACGGTTCGCCGGCGGTGTCCGCGCCGAACTCGTCGAACCCGTATCCGTAATTGTGTTGCAGTTCACTGCTTTGTACGAAGGAATCATCCTGAACCGGGATTTCCTCCGCGACCGCGACCGGCTCATCGGACCGCAGCCGCTCGAACAGCCGCCCGGCGTCCGGCTCCACAAGTTGATCGCGATTGGCGTCGTACGCGTACGACTCCCGTGGAACGGTCAGGAACCGCACACGTTCGGTAGGGATGTCGCGCATACCGCGCACCAACTCGTACAAACCACGCAGACTGGCCAGAGCCGGGTCCGTGGTGAGCGAGGACGTGGCGGCATCGAGCACGGGATACAGCTTGACCGGGTTCAGCAGGACGTCATCGCTCTGCACCTTGTTGACGAGCGCTCCGAGAAAACGTTGCTGCCGGTCCATCCGCGCGGTGTCGCTCCCATTGCCGAGGGACTTCCGCGCCCGCACATACCCGAGCGCCTGCTCGCCGTTGAGCGTCACCTTCCCGGCGGGCAGCCGCAGCTTGGCCTCCCGGTCGTCGACCGCCTCCGCGAGACACACCTCGACCCCGTCGACGGCATCGACGATGTCCTTGAAGCCGCGAAAATCGACAACCATGTGATGGTCGATCCGAATGTCCGTCAGCTTCTCGACGGTACGGATCGTGCAGGCCGAACCCCCCTGCTGGAAGGCGTGGTTGAACATCGCGAACACGGGTTCGCCCCGACTCCCGTCCGGCCGCCGGCAACTCGGCACGTCCACCATCAGATCGCGCGGCAGGGACATCGCGGTGGCGCTGCGCCGGTCGGCGGCGAGATGCAACAGGATGGTCGTGTCCGACCGCTCGGTCCCGGAGTCCCGCCCGTACTTCCGGTTCCCCTTCCCGGCCCGGGAGTCGGACCCGATCAACAGAATGTTCTGCGCCCCACGCACCAACGAGGTCGGCCGCTCCTTCTCGTACCGGGCCAGCTCGGCGGCGGCACCATGATCCGCCGTGATGTTCCCATCAAGCTTGACGTAGACCCCGACCCCGACCCCGACGGCAACGAGAGAAACCCCGGCCACCCCGAACAGGCCCCGCCGCACCCACAGACGCCGACGCCGCCCGACGGGACTGCCCCCGACGCCGGGCCCGAGGGTGCCTGCGGTGTCGGTCACCCTACGATCATGACTCAGAGAGGGGAGCGAGGGCGCCCGCTACTAGGCCGAACGAATGAACGCCGGGCCGGGACCCCCACCTAGGGGCGCGGGGCTGTGACATGTGCGGCTCCGCCGCGTGGGCGCGACAAGCCCTTACTGCTCGGCGCCGGGCCGGGACCCCCACCCAGGGGCGCGGGGAACTGCGCGACCAGCCCCCACCGGCGGGCAGCCGAAAAACAACCTCACGCCCGGCGCGTAGCCGTAACCCGCTCATCCTCAACCCGCTTGGCCACCACATCCTCAGACACCCGCTCCAGATGCCGGCACAACACAACGCTCCCCCCGGTGGCCAGCGGCGAGTACAACCCCGCACTGACCCCCTCCCACGTGTCGTACCCCAACCCCGACAACAACCGAGACCCAGGCCCCGCCAACCCCAACCCCACCGCATCAGCCCCGGCCCGCTCCACAACCTCCGCCCCCGTGAACTCGGCCCCGGCCACAATCAACGCCGCCCCCTCCGGATCCACAGGCGCGTACGGCGCGAACCGATCCCCCTGACTCGGCACCTCCACCGCGTAATCGGCGAAGCCACCCGGCGTCTGCGGAAACCGCCCACCCAACGGCCGCAGCGCGAGCGCGATCCGCTCACCGGAACACGCCCGCGCCGCGTCCAGCGTGTCGGGCCCGCTGACGACGATGTCGGCGGAACCGGCCTCGCCCCCCATGTCCGCGACGACCCCCACCGACGAACACGCCAGCAGCCACACCGCCGTCTGCCAGTGCGCGGGCAGCAGCAGCGCGACCCGGTCACCGGGTTCGGCGGACAGCTCGCCCTGGAGGAGATTCGCGGTCTTGGCCACCCAATTGGCGAAGGTGGCCACGGACAATTCGACACGTTCGCCCGTGGCATCGTCGTAGAAGGTCACCAGGGGGCGCGCGGGGTCCGCGGCGAGCGCGGAACGCAGCAGGTCGGCAGGGGTGCGGTCGGTGGCGTTCACCCGCGCAAGGGTACGCGTGGCCGTGGGCGCGGGCCGACCCCCGGGGCCACCGGTTCGGGCCAACACGCCAGACGGACCGTCAGCTCATCGTTGGACAGATATGTATGGCTATGTCCAGGATCAGGGGCATGCGTAGGTATCTTGCTTCCTCGATCGGCGTCACGTGTGCAACCGCCCTGGCGCTCCCGTTGACCCTGCCCACCACCCCGGCCTCGGCCACGGCGAGACCCGCCGAGGCCAGACCGGCAGCGGCGGCCCCCGCCGTCCCCGGCAGCACCCAGTCGCTCCCGCTCGCCCCCCGCCCCGGCGACCGCATCCTCGGCTCGGCCGCCGAACAGGGGCTGTACCGTCCGGACGTACGCCGCTTCTCGCTCGTCGGCGTCATCTGGGACAACCCGGAGACCGAGCTGTACGGCCGCGTCGAGGTCCGTACCCGGGAGGCCGGCGGCGGCCACTGGTCCGGCTGGCAGGACGTCGAGACGCACAACCACGAGCACGCGGCCGACCCCGACACCGCCGAACACTCCTCGGGCCGGGTCCGGGGCTCCACGGCACCGCTGTGGGTGGGCGACTCGGACGGCGTGGAGGTCCGCGTACGGGCGGACGGCGACGGCCGCACCCTGGGCGCCCGCGAGCCCCTCCCCGCAGGCCTGCGCCTCGAACTGGTGAACCCAGGCACGGCACCAGCGGAACCCGTGGAACCAGCGCAACCCGGACAACCGCGCACACGCGACATGAGGGCGCTGGAGACACAGACCGAGTACGCCACCGAGATCCCGGCACTGAACAGACAACAGACAGAAGAAGAGGCACTCCTGCTTCAGGGGGAGCGACGGGTGAAACCGTTCATCGGCCCGCGCCCACGCATCGTCACGCGGCGCGGCTGGGGCGCCGACGAGAAGCTGCGCGAACGCGGCTTCGTCTACACGAAGAAGGTGAAGGCGGCCTTCGTGCACCACACGGCCTCGGGCAACAAGTACTGGTGCACACAGGTCCCGTCCCTCATCCGCGGCATCTACCGCTACCACGTGCTGAGCAGCGGCTGGCGGGACATCGGCTACAACTTCCTCGTCGACCGGTGCGGAAACATCTACGAGGGCCGCGCCGGGGGCGTGGCGAAGCCGGTGATGGGCGCACACACGCTCGGGTTCAACACGGACAGCATGGGGATCGCCGTCCTCGGAACTTTCGTCAGCTCCAAGCCGTCCAAAGCGGCAGTGGGGGCGATCGCACGGCTCACCGCCTGGAAGCTCGGCCTGTTCGGGGCGAATCCGAACGGAAAGACATACCTGAAGTCAGGTGGTGGCAATCTCTACCCAAAGGGAAAGAACGTACGACTGAACGTGATCTCCGGCCACCGGGACGGCTTCGCCACCGAGTGCCCGGGCCGGCTGCTCTACGGAAGGCTCGGCTCGGCGCGCCTGACGGCGGCCAAGTACCAGGGCCGATGAGGCTTCGGCCGACCGAACACGATGCGGTCGGTCCGGCAGGAAATCAGGAAACAGGAAGTAGGGACGACAGGTGACAGAAGCGATTCTCCTGGTCGGCGGCAAGGGCACCCGGCTGCGCCCGCTCACCGTGCACACGCCGAAGCCGATGGTCCCGGCGGCCGGGGTGCCCTTCCTCACCCACCAGTTGGCGAGAGCGAGAGCGGCCGGGGTGGAGCACATCATCCTCGCCACCTCCTACCTGGCCGAGGTCTTCGAGCCGTACTTCGGCGACGGCTCGTCGCTCGGCCTCCATCTGGAGTACGTCACCGAGGACGAGCCCCTCGGCACGGGCGGCGCGATCCGCAACGTGGCCTCGCGCCTGCACTCCGCCCCCGACGACCCGGTCCTGGTCTTCAACGGCGACATCCTCACGGGCCTGGACATCAGGGCCCTGGTCCGCACCCACGAGTCGACCTCGGCGGATGTCTCCCTGCACCTCACCCGAGTGACGGACCCAAGGGCATACGGTCTGGTCCCCACAGACGAAACGGGCAGAGTCACAGCCTTCCTGGAAAAACCCCAAACCCCGGAGGAGATCGTCACCGACCAGATCAACGCAGGTGCGTACGTCTTCCGCCGCTCGCTGATCGACACGATCCCGACGGGCCGCCCGGTCTCGGTGGAAAGAGAAACGTTCCCGGAACTCCTCTCCATCGGCGCCCACCTCCAGGGCCTGGTGGATTCGACGTACTGGCTGGACCTGGGCACCCCGGCGGCCTTCGTACGAGGTTCAGCGGACCTGGTCCTGGGCCGCGCCCCGTCCCCCGCGGTCCCCGGCCGCTGCGGCGACCGCCTGATCCTCCCCTCGGCCAGAGTGGCCCGCGACGCCAAGCTGACCGGCGGCACGGTGGTGGGCGAGGGCGCGTTCGTGGCGGAGGGCGCACGCGTCTCGGGCAGCACGATCCTGGCGGGCGCGGTGGTCGAACCGGGCGCGGTCATCACCAACTCCCTGATCGGCACGAGGGCCCGCGTGGGCGAACGCTCGATCCTGACCGGCACGGTGATCGGCGACGGCGCGATCATCGGCGCCGACAACGAACTGAGGGAGGGCGTACGGGTGTGGTGCGACGCAAGAATCCCAGCGGGGGCGCTCCGCTTCTCGTCGGACCAGTAAAGGCACCCCCTGGGGGCTGCGCCCCCAGACCCCCGCTACGGCCCTGAACGGGCCTTGTCCTCAAACGCCGGACGGGCTGGGGGTGCGGGCCGGTGCTGAAAGACCAAGCCCGGCTGCCACCATCAAGCGTCAGCCGGCCTTCAAGGACAACCGCGCCGAGCCCACCCTTTCCCCGCCCACCCGCCCCCACCGCTTCCGCAGCACAGGCGGTGCCTCTTCTCGACGCCGGCCGGGGCATTTCAGCCTGTCCGGCGTTTGAGGACAAGCGCGTTCAGCGCGAGCTTCTCCCACCCACCCCCGGCCACCACCATCCAGCCCGTCCGGCGTTTGAGGATCTCCTGACGGCCGCTCCACTCCAGCGCGCCGTCCCCCTCACGGAACGT
>NZ_JBSFMT010000155.1:0-7266 GCF_053599695.1 Streptomyces sp. NPDC000878
GTCGGCGACGAGCGCGACGGGTGCGCCGCCCAGCGGTAGCACGGCCACCGTGCGCGGACGCAAGGCAGGCCTGTCAGGTCAACCGACGCAGCAAGGGTGGGGAGGCAGGGGAATGACACAGAGCAGTGTGCACGGGGAGGGGACGCGATCGGGCGTCCGGCCTGCTCGGGTTCCGGGTCAGCGGGACGGCTCGCACGAGCAGCAGGAGGGCGACTCCGGAGACGGGGGCGGCGGCTCGGCCGGCGGCAGTGGTGGCGGTGGTGACCGTCCGGGGGGAAGACCGCGGCGGCCCGGCAAGCGCAAGGTGCTGCGCTGGTCGGCGATGACCCTGGCGGTGCTGATACTCGGCACGGCCGGCGCCGGATACCTCTACTACGAGCACCTGAACAGCAACATCCAGAAGGGCAAGCGCAGCAGCGGCGACTCGAAGGCGCAGAAGACCGAGCCGAACGCGGCCGGGCAGACTCCGCTGAACATCCTGCTGATCGGCTCGGACAGCCGTAACTCCGACGCGAACGTGGCGCTGGGCGGGAGCAAGGACACCCGGGGCAACCCGCCGCTGGGCGACGTCCAGATGCTGATCCACCTCTCCGCCGACCGCAAGAGCGCGGCCGTGGTGAGCATCCCGCGCGACACCCGGGTCGACATCCCGGAGTGCACGGACCCCGACACCGGTGAGACGTTCGCGGCGACCAACGCCATCATCAACACCTCGCTGGCCCGGGGCGGCGCCGGCTGCACGCTGGCCACCTGGCAGAACCTCACCGGGGTCTACGTCGACCACTGGATGACGATCGACTTCGCGGGCGTCGTGCAGATGGCCGACGCCATCGGCGGTGTCGAGGTCTGTGTGAAGCAGAACGTGTGGGACCACGCGCTGCCCGGCGTGCCCGGCGGCTCGGGGCTCAAGCTCAAGGCCGGCAAGCAGAAGGTCCAGGGCAAGTCGGCGCTGCAGTGGCTGCGTACCCGGCACGCCTTCTACAGCGACCTCGGGCGGGCCAAGGCCCAGCACATGTACATGAACTCGATGATCCGTACGCTGAAGGCGCAGAACGTCTTCACGGACGCCCCGCGGCTGACGAGCCTGGCCGAGGCGGCCACCAAGTCCCTGACGGTGTCGGAGGAGTTGGGCACGGTCAAGGAGCTGTACGACCTGGGCATGCAGCTCAAGTCGGTGCCGACCGACCGCATCACGATGACGACGATGCCGACCGTCGTGGACCCCGAGAACCCGAACCATCTGGTGGCGGCCGAGGCCGACGCCGAGACGATGTGGACGATGCTCCGCGACGACATCTCCTTCGACGACAAGGGCGGCACCACGGCGACCAAGGCCCCGACGGCCTCGCCCTCGGCGACGGCTTCGACGGACCCGGCGGCGGCCCCCGGCAAGATCGGCGTACTCGTGCAGAACGGCACGCGGACGGCCTCACTCGCCGCGGTCAGCGGCCGGGCGACCGCGATCAGCGGGATCCTCGCCGGCAAGGGCTTCACCAACGCGGCAGCGGACCGGTCGGGTTCACTGTCCGTCGACAAGACGGTCGTGTACTACCCGCGCGCCGATCTGGCGGGCGACGCCCAGCTGGTCGCCAAGTCCCTGGGGATTCCGACGAGTTCGGTGAAGAAGTCGACGGATGTCTCCGGTGTGACGGTAACCGTGGGCGCCGACTGGCGCGAGGGCACGACGTACCCGAAGCAGACCGCGCCGAAGGCCGGTCAACTCCCGGACACCGCCGACGCGGTGGTGGGTTCGGACACGAGCGCGTGCATGGAGGTGTACTCGCCCTACCGCTGGTAGGGGAAGTCAACTGGTCTCGTACGGACACGAGTTGGGGGCCTGTCGTCACTGCTGACGGCAGGCCCCCAACTCGTTGTGGTTCAGGCTCAGTTCGCGTTCGCGCCGTCCAGTACCGCCGGGCGACGGGCCGCGATCACCTTGCGGGCAAGGGACTTGGGGCTGGTGAGGAAGCCCCAGCCCCAGCACATGTGCATGGTGGCGAGGGCGACGGGGATCTGTAGCCGGGCCTTCAGCGAGAGCCCCTTGCCCGCCGGTACGGAACCCGCCGCGATCGCCGCGAGGTAACCGCCGGGCACCAGGAAGGCCCACGGCGTCAGTACGGCGCCCAGCAGCACGCCCGCCGCTATCGCGAGCACGGCGGTGGGCGGGGCGAGGTAGCGCAGGTTGATGGAGCCCTCGTGGTACCGGGCCACGACATGGCGCCAGCGGCCGTAGTCCTTGTACTGCTTGGCCAGCGCGCGCACCGAGGGCCTCGGGCGGTACGACACCCGCAGCTCGGGCGAGAACCAGATGAGGCCGCCCGCCTCCCTGATGCGGAAGTTCAGCTCCCAGTCCTGGGCGCGGATGAACTCCACGTTGTAGCCGCCCTGTTGTTCGAGGGCGGCGCGCCGGAAGACACCGAGGTACACGGTCTCGGCGGGCCCGGCCGTGCCCCCCGTGTGGAAGGCGGCGTTGCCGACCCCGATCTTCGAGGTCATCGCGGCGGCGACCGCGTCCTCCCAGGCGTTCTCGCCCTCGGCGTGCATGATCCCGCCGACGTTCTGCGCACCGGTCTCGTCGAGGAGACGGACGGCGGTCGCGATGTAGTCCGGCGAGAGCATGCCGTGCCCGTCGACGCGTACGACGACGGGATGACGGGAGGCCTTGATCGCGGCGTTCAGCGCGGCGGGCGTACGGCCGGTGGGGTTGGGGACGGTATGGACACGCTTGTTCGTGCCGGCCGTTTCCCGTACCAGCTCGGCGGCGATCTCGTCCGTGCGGTCCGTGGACGGACCGATGGCGATCACGACCTCCATCTCGCCGGCGTACTCCTGGGCGAGGATCGCTTGGACGGCTCCGCGCAGATGCCGCTCCTCGTTGAGGACGGGCATGATCACGGACACGGCGGGCAGCTGCACGTCGGGCTTGGCGTTCATAGGGGGCTCACGTTACCGCGAACGGGGGACACCGACGCGCGCCGCCCGCTCCCTGAGCCGGGCCGCAGATCGTATGGGCCTACGGTGCTCACGGATCCCACGTTCGGCCCCTCTCTCCTCCCGCATGTCATCCCCTGTCCTCCCCCGGCCTGCCTTCGCGGAGGTGTCCCCCCATGCCCGCATCCCCCGCAGCCCCCCGCTCCCCCGGTTCCCCACAGCGCCGGCCACGGCCGTCGTCCGGGCGTCCGCGTCCCCCCGTACGGCGGAGAAAGCCACGCTGGGCCATGCGGGCGGTGACGACGCTGTCCGTCGTGGTGCTCGCCGCGGCCGGGATCGGGCACGCGGTGGTGACCAGCCTCGACGCCGACATCGCCCGGGTCGACCCCTTCAAGGACATGAAGAACCGGCCGCGGGCGGGCCACGGCATGAACGTGCTGCTGGTCGGCACGGACAGCCGGGAGAAGATCAGCGAGGCCGAGCGGCGCAAGTACCGGCTCGGGGGCGCGCCCTGCCACTGCACCGACACGATGATGATCGTGCACATCTCGGAGGACCGGGAGCGGGCGAGTGTCGTCAGCCTGCCGCGCGACTCGTACGCCGTGACGCCCCCGCACACCGACCGGACCAGCGGGCGCCGGCACGGCGGACACGTCATCAAGCTGAACGCGGCGTACGCGGAGGGCGGGCCGAATCTCACCGTGCGGACGGTGGAGCACATGACGCACGTGAAGATCGACCACTATCTGGAGATCGACTTCACCAGCTTCATGAAGACGGTGGATGTGCTGGGGGGAGTCGAGATCTGTGCGACGCGACCGCTGAAGGACTCGTACACGGGCCTGAATTTGGCTGCCGGGAAGCACGAGCTGAATGGGGGCGAGGCGTTGCAGTACGTCCGTTCCCGGCACGCCGACGGGTCCTCCGACCTCGGGCGGATGCAGCGCCAGCAGCGGTTCATGGCGGCGCTGATCGCACAGTCCACGTCGTCGGGTGTGCTGCTGAACCCGATGAAGTTCCGGGACATCACGCGGGCCGTGCTCGGGTCGGTGCGGGCGGACAAGGAGTTCGGTACGGGTGAGCTGCTGGACCTCGGGCGGGCGATGCGGAACTTCTCGCCGTCGTCGTCCGAGTTCACGACCGTGCCGATCGGGCGGATGGGGTTCGCCGTGAAGGGCATCGGGTCGACGCTGAAGTGGGACGCGGCGAAGTCGGGGCGGTTGTTCCGGGCGCTGCGGGAGGACGAGCCGTTGGCGGTGCGGAGGGCGCCTGGGGGCGGCGGCGGTAAGGGCGGTGCGCCGGTTCGGGTGGAGGTGGCGCCGCAGGAGATTCGGGTGCAGGTGGAGAACGGGACGCGTACGGCGGGGCTGGGGCGGAAGGTGGACCGGGAGTTGGCGGGGGCCGGGTTTCGGACTACTCGGGTGCCGGTGAATGCGGCGCGGGGGCGGGAGGTGGGGCGGACGGTGATCGCGTACGACCCCCGGTGGGATCGGTCGGCGCGGTCGTTGGCTGCGGCGTTGCCGGGGAGTTCGTTGCGGGTGGTGCGGGGGCAGGGGGCTGTGATGCGGGTGACTGTGGGGGCGGATTATCGGGGGGTGCGGAAGGTTCGGGTGGGGGAGTTCGGGGTTACTACGGGGGATCAGGTGGGGTGTCGGTGAGAGCCGGGTGGGGCCTGGTTTTTTCTCGCCCCCGCCGCCCCTACCCGTCCCATCCTGTCCCTGGGGGCTGCGCCCCCAGACCCCCCTTCGCGCTGAACGCGCTCGTCCTCAAAACGCCGGACGGGCTGGATGGTGGCGGCCGGGGGTGGGTAGGGAAAAGCTCGCGCTGGACGCGCTTGTCCTCAAGCGCCGGACAGGCTGAAATGCCCCGGCCGGCGCTGAAGAGGCACCGCCCGTACTGCGGAAGCGGCGGGGGCTGGTGGGCGGGGAAAAGGGTGGGTTGAGCGTGGTTGTCCTCGCACGCCGACCGGGGCTTCATCTTTCAGCACCGGCCCGCACCCTCAGCCCGTCCGGCGTTTGAGGACAAGGCCCGTTCAGGGCCGGAGGGGGGTCTGGGGGCGCAGCCCCCAGGAACGGGATGGGACGGGTAGGGGCGGCGGGGGCGAGGAAACGCGCCCCTAGTCGTCCAAGCCCTCCGCCGCTCTGCGCTCCCTCAACTCCACGATCGCCCTCCGTCGCGCCAGGCGATGCGTGCGGCGGATCTGGGCCTCCTGGTAGCGGCGGTCGTCCCGTTCCGTCTCCGGGAGGACCGGTGGGACCCGGCGCGGCTTGCCCTCGGCGTCGACCGCCGCGAAGACCAGGTACGCCGACCCGACCTGCGTCGCCGGCGTCGACTCGTTCCAGCGCTCGGCGAGGACCCGTACCCCCACCTCCATGGACGTCCGGCCGGTCCAGTTGACCTGGGCCTTGACGTGGACCAGGTCGCCGACCCGCACCGGTTCCAGGAACGCCATCTCGTCCATCGACGCCGTGACCGCAGGGCCCCCGCTGTGCCGCCCCGCCACCGCACCCGCCGCGTCGTCGACCAGTTTCATGATCACACCGCCGTGCACCGTACCGAGGAGGTTGGTGTCGGCGTGGGTCATGATGTGGCTGAGGGTCGTCCGGGAGGCGGAGGTCGGCTTGCCCGGGGGCGCCGCATCCGCGCTGGTGGCCTGGTCTGTCATGGCCCTCACCTTATGCCGAGCGCACACATGGGCGATTTGTGTCAGCTTCGCAACAGCACTGCTTCTAATTTCCTTCGACCCTTGTATAGGACACACCCCGGCACTGCACACTGGTCGGCATGAACGATTGGCCTGACGCGTGGTCCGACGACAACCGCAACAACCGGTACGGTCGCGGCAGCGCGAACGCACAGCCCGAGGGTGCGCGCGCGATGCGGCAGGTTCAACGTGGCCCGGGTGGCCAAGGCGGCCCGGGTGGCCCTGGTGACCAGTACGGGCAGTACGGGCAGGGGTCCTCGGCACCGCCGTACGGTGGCGGGGTCCCGCAGCAGCAGCCGTACGGCGGTGACCCGTACGGGAATCCGAGCGGCAACGACGGCTACGGCGGCGGCAGCGACTACAACACCGGCCAGGTCTACGGCGGCGGGGCCGGAGCCGGTGCCGTCGGAGGCGGTGGTCATGGCGACCGTCCCGCGCCGAACTGGCGCAAGCGGATCAAGTGGACCGCGATCACCCTGGTCACGCTGCTGGTCGTGGTGTCCGTCAGTACGTACTTCTGGGCCGACTCCAAGCTGAACCGCGAGGTCGACCTGTCGAAGGTCATCGACCGGCCGGACGCGGGCGAGGGCACGAACTATCTGATCGTCGGTTCCGACAGCCGCGCGGGGCTGTCCGCCGAGGAGAAGAAGAAGCTTCGTACCGGGTCCGCCGCAGGGCAGCGCACGGACTCGATGATGATCCTGCACACCGGAGACAACGGCCCGACGCTGATCTCCCTCCCCCGTGACTCGGACGTGGAGATCCCGACCTTCGTGGGCTCCGAGTCCGGCAAGACGTTCAAGGGCACGGGCCGGCACGTGAAGCTGAACGCGGCGTACGCGGAGGACGGGCCCGAACTGCTCGTCCGTACCGTCGAGTTCAACACCGGGCTGCGCATCGACCACTACGTCGAGATCGGCTTCGCCGGGTTCGCCAACATCGTGGACGCGGTCGGCGGTGTGGAGCTGACCATCCCCAAGGGCGGGATGAAGGACACCAAGTCCGGCGCCAACTTCACGGCGGGCAAGCAGACCCTCAACGGCGAGCAGGCCCTGGCCTTCGTCCGTACCCGGTACGCCCTCGCGGGCAGCGACCTGGACCGTACGAAGAACCAGCAGAAGTTCCTCGCGGCGCTGGCGAGCCAGACGGCGACGCCGAGCACGATCCTGAACCCCTTCAAGCTGTATCCGACGATGAGCGCGGGCCTCGACACCCTGGTCGTCGACAAGGACATGGGCCTGTTCGACCTGGGCGACATGTTCTGGGCGATGAAGGGCGTCACCGGCGGCGACGGCACGTCCATGAACATGCCGATCTCGGGCTCGTCCGGCGGCAACCTCCTCTGGGACAAGGCCAAGGTGAAGACCCTGGTGACCGAGCTGAAGAACGACGACAAGGTCACCGTCACCGGCAACTGAGCGCAGCAGTACAGCAGTACACAGGTTGGCCCCTGCCCGATCCTTCGGGCAGGGGCCAACCTGTGTGTTCGGGACCGGCTGTCGGTTCGGTTACGGCAGGTTCCTCGCCATCACGATCCGCTGGACCTGGTTGGTGCCCTCGTAGATCTGTGTGATCTTCGCGTCGCGCATCATGCGCTCGACCGGGTAGTCGCGGGTGTAGCCGTAGCCGCC
>NZ_JBSFMT010000156.1:0-7251 GCF_053599695.1 Streptomyces sp. NPDC000878
CCGCCTTCTCTCGGGGGGGGGGGCCCCCCCGCGGGGGGGGGGGGGGGGGGGGGGGGGGGCCCCCCCCCCCCCCCCAAGGATGGGACGGGTAGGGGCGGCCGGGGCGAGAAAACTCGGCTCGTTAGCGGCGGCGGCGGTGCAGGGCGATGGCCGCTGCCGTACCGCCCGCTACCGCGCCTACTCCCGCTGCGGCCGGGATGCCTACCTTTGCTGCCTTGCGGCCTGTGCGGTAGTCCCGTAGGCGCCAGTCCAGTTTGCGGGCGTGTTTGCGGAGTTTGGCGTCCGGGTTGATCGCGTAGGGGTGGCCCACCAGGGACAGCATCGGGATGTCGTTGTGTGAGTCGCTGTATGCCGCGCAGCGGGCCAGATCCAGGCCCTCCGCCGTTGACAGGGCTCTTACCGCTTCCGCCTTTGCCGGGCCGTGGAGCGGTTCTCCTACCAACTTGCCCGTGTACACGCCGTCCACCGACTCCGCGACCGTGCCCAACGCGCCCGTCAGGCCCAGGCGGCGGGCGATCACTGTCGCGATCTCTACGGGGGCTGCCGTTACCAGCCATACCTTCTGGCCTGCGTCCAAGTGCGCCTGGGCCAGGGCTCGTGTGCCCGGCCAGATGCGTTCGGCCATGTACTCGTCGTAGATCTCCTCGCCGATCGACATCAACTCGGCGACCCTGTGGCCCTTGACGATTGAGAGAGCTGAGTCCCGGGCGTCCTGCATGTGCTCCGGGTCTTCTACTCCTGCCAGCCTGAACCACGCCTGCTGCCAGGCGAATCGGTAGAGGTCGCGGGTCTCGAAGAACTTCCGCTTGTAGAGGCCTCGGCCGAAGTGGAAGATCGCGGCGCCTTGCATGACTGTGTTGTCCAGGTCGAAGAAGGCGGCGGCCCTGTCGTCACCGAGGACCGGGAACGCCGGTTCCTCATCGGTGCCCGGCGGGACCGGGGCAGGGGTGAGTTCCTCCAGCTCCTGGGAGGATTTGCGCGCTGCCTCCGCCGAGGCCTCGCCTGCCAACACGCTCCGCGCGGTGGCGGAGCGCCTACGGGGAGTGAGCCATCCGAGAGCGGCCATGGCGTGAGCATAGCCAGTTTGTTCGGTGCTTCCGGAGTCGAGAGGTTTGGAGGCTGTGAACTCTCCGCGACCGCCCAGTTAAACAAGCGGGACAATGGGTTCATGAGTCCCCTCTTTCGGCGCATCGGGTCCCCCGCTTCCCCCGAGTCCCAGCAGCCTCGGCTCGTCACTCTCATCCGGAAGCCGGGTTGTCATTTGTGTGATGACGCACAGGGAGTTGTCGAGAAGGTGTGTGCCGATCTTGGGGTGTCGTGGGAGCAGAAGGACATCACTCAGGACGAGGAACTCCACCGTCAGTACTGGGAACAGATCCCTGTCGTGCTCATCGACGGGGCCCAGCACACGTTCTGGCGCGTCAACGAAGAACGTCTTCGCAAAGCCCTCACATAGATTCCCGGTCGATTACCGAGTGGTCGAGTTCTGACCAAGTGCTGACTGAGCAGTCCAGGTGGTCCGGAAAGTCGCTTAGGATCGAGGGCGGTTCAGATCTCGGGGGCGGGATTCATGAGGAGTGTGTGCGGTTTTGCCCCCCAACGGTGCCTGTGACGGCGAGGGACGACGGTGCTTGTGCGCCGGTTCCATACGCGTGCGGCGGGGGTGCGTGACCCCGGTCACGTTGGCCGGGCAAATCGGACACCATCTTTGTGCACGCGTTCACAAAGACATAGCCTGCATTCGACGGGGCGGTCTAGGTACGTGTGACCGCCTGCAGCCCCGCGCTACCCGCAGGAGTACCGTGGCAACTGGCCGAACTCACCGACCGGCGACCCGCAGCCGAGGGATTCCCGAGGCCACCGTCGCCAGGCTTCCGTTGTACCTCCGTGCCCTGACCGGACTGTCGGAGCGCTCGGTACCCACGGTCTCCTCCGAGGAACTGGCCGCCGCCGCGGGCGTGAACTCCGCGAAGCTGCGTAAGGACTTCTCCTACCTGGGCTCCTATGGGACGCGTGGTGTGGGGTACGACGTCGAGTATCTCGTCTATCAGATCTCGCGTGAGCTGGGGCTGACCCAGGACTGGCCGGTCGTGATCGTCGGTATCGGTAATCTCGGCGCCGCCCTCGCGAACTACGGCGGCTTCGCCTCCCGTGGATTCCGGGTGGCCGCCCTGATCGACGCCGATCCCGCCATGGCGGGAAAGCCCGTCGCGGGTATTCCGGTGCAGCACTCGGATGATCTGGAAAGGATCATCGCGGACAACGGCGTGTCCATTGGCGTTATCGCCACCCCCGCCGGTGCCGCTCAGCCCGTGTGCGATCGGCTCGTCGCCGCCGGGGTCACGTCCATTCTGAACTTCGCGCCCACCGTGCTGACCGTCCCGGACGGTGTCGACGTACGCAAGGTCGATCTCTCCATCGAGCTGCAGATCCTGGCTTTCCATGAGCAGCGCAAGGCCGGCGAGGAAGCCGATGCCCTCGCCGCCGCTGCCGCCGACTCCGCTCCGGCGGTCGTCGTGGCCAAGGGCCAGGCCGGTAGCGGTAGTGACGGCGACAGTGACGGCAGCGGTCGTGGCAAAGGGACTGACGGGGACGTTCCCGCCGTGATGCCGGCATGAGTCTTCTCGTCGTCGGGCTGAGCCACCGCAGCGCTCCCGTCAGTGTTCTCGAGCGGGCCGCGCTGTCCCAGGACGCGCAGATCAAGTTGCTTCAGGACACCGTCGCCGCCGAGCCGGCCGCCGAGGCCGCGGTGCTCGCCACCTGCAACCGCATCGAGCTGTACGCGGACGTGGACAAGTTCCACGCGGGTGTCGCCGAGCTGTCCACGCTGCTCGCCCAGCACAGCGGGGTGGGACTTGATGAACTCACTCCGTACCTCTACGTGCACTACGAGGACCGGGCCGTCCACCACCTGTTCTCCGTCGCCTGTGGGCTCGACTCCATGGTCGTCGGCGAGGGCCAGGTCATCGGGCAGATCAAGGACTCGCTCGCTCTCGCGCAGGAACTGCACTCCGCCGGGCGGCTGCTGAACGACCTGTTCCAGCAGGGGCTGAGGGTCGGCAAGCGCGCCCACTCCGAGACCGGGATCGACCGGGCCGGACAGTCCCTGGTCACCTTCGGGCTCCAGCAGCTGGCCGGTGGGCGGGGTGCCGGGGTCTCGGTGGAGTCCTGGGCCGTGGGCAAGAAGGCCCTGGTCATCGGGGCCGGGTCCATGTCCTCGCTGGCCGCCGCCACCCTCGCGCGGCTCGGCGTCGCCGAGATCGTCGTCGCCAACCGCACACCGGATCGCGCCGAGCGGCTCGCCCGGATCATCAACGAGAACAGCGAGAGCAGTCAGTACGAGGGGTACGAGGGCGGCGCGATGTCCGTGTCGGCCCGCGCGGTTCCGATGGAGTCGGTGCCGTTCGAGCTGACACGTGCCGATATAGCCGTTTCCTGTACCGGCGCGACGGGGCTCGTCCTCAGCGCCGAGACCATCGCGGCGGCCGTCGAGGGCCGGGTTCCGGCGGCCGACGCGGCCGGGCAGTCCTGCCGTACGACCGTCAGGGACGACGTACGGACGGCGCTGCCGCCCACCAGCATCGGGACCGACGACGGGTGTCCGCTCGATCTGGCCGCCGCGCAGGCCGGGCAGGCCGTGCAGGAGTCGGCCGGGTTCTCGGTGATGGGTGAGGCCGCCGTCGCCGGGATGGACGCGGCGACGCTGGAGCAGCACGCGGCCTGGGTGGACAACGGCACTGTCGACCGGCGGGACGCCGCTCGTCGTACGCCCGACGAGGACCGTGAGCTGATCGCCGAGCTTGCCCGTACCGCGGCCACCGTGGGGCGGATTCCCGAGCGGCGGCGGCCCGAGATCGTCGCCGTTGTGCCGCGGCCCGCTCCCGTGCTTTCTCTGCTCGACCTCGCCATGCCCCGGGACATCGACGCGGCCGTGCACCGGCTGGCCGGGGTGCGGCTGGTGGACATCGAGTCGCTGGCCGAGGCCTCCGCCGACGCTCCGATGGCGGCCGATGTCGACCAGGTCCGGCGGATCGTCGCCGACGAGGTCGCCGCCTTCGGTGCCGCCCTGCGGGCCGCGCACATCACGCCCACCGTCGTCGCGCTGCGCGCCATGGCCGCCGACGTGGTCGCCGGTGAGATCGCCCGGCTCGACGGGCGGCTGCCCGGGCTCGACGAGAAGCACCGGGCCGAGATCACCCAGACCGTGAAGCGCGTGGTCGACAAACTGCTGCACGCGCCGACCGTACGGGTCAAGCAGCTCGCGGCCGAACCCGGCGGCGCCGGGTACGCGGACGCGCTGCGCACCCTGTTCGACCTCGACCAGGAGACGGTCGCCTCCGTGTCCCGGGCGGACAATGATGACGACCACGCCGAGAACCGAGGGCGAGCATGAGTGAGCCAGTACAAGGGGCGCTGAGACTGGGGACCAGGCGAAGTCAACTCGCCCTGGCCCAGTCCGCGCAGGTCGCGGACGCCGTGCATCGGCTGACCGGGCGGCCCGTCCAGCTCGTCGAGATCACGACGTACGGCGATGTGTCCCGTGAGGACCTCGCCCAGATCGGCGGCACGGGTGTCTTCGTGACCGCTCTGCGGGAGGCGCTGGCGCGTGGGGAGGTCGACTTCGCGGTGCACTCGCTGAAGGACCTGCCGACCGCGCAGCCCGACGACCTGGTACTGGCCGCCGTACCGGAGCGCGAGGATCCGCGTGACGTGCTGGTGGCGCGCGACGAGCTGAAGTTCACCGACCTGCCGCGCGGCGCGCGGGTGGGGACGGGTTCTCCTCGGCGCATGGCCCAGCTGAACTCGTACGCCCGTGCTCATGGGCTGAGCGTCGAGGTCGTACCGGTCCGGGGGAACGTCGACACCCGGATCGGGTTCGTGCGAAGTGGTGAGCTGGATGCCGTCGTCCTGGCCGCGGCCGGGCTCAACCGCATCGGGCGCGCCGACGAAGTGACCGACTTCCTGTCGGTCGACATGGTTCTGCCTGCCCCTGGCCAAGGGGCCCTGGCGATCGAGTGCAGAGCGGGGAACACCTCCCACGACTCCGACCTGATCGCGGCACTCGGCGAACTCGACGACCCGTACACTCGGGCCGCCGTGACCGCCGAACGGTCACTGCTCGCCGCCCTGGAGGCCGGTTGCAGCGCCCCTGTGGGCGCGCTGGCCGACCTGCTGGCCGACGGGCAGATTGTCAAGGAGATGCGCCTGCGCGGCGTCGTCGGTACGACCGACGGCTCGGCGTTGGTGCAGCTGTCCACCACCGGTCCCGTGCCCGAGACGTACGACCAAGCAATGGCGCTCGGCCGTGAACTCGCAGCCGAGATGCTTGCCAAGGGCGCGGCCGGTCTGATGGGGGAGCGAGCACAGTGAGCCCCACCACCCTTCCCGCCGGTCCGGACCATGGGCACGTCACCTTTCTTGGTGCCGGACCCGGGGATCCGGGACTACTGACTCTGCGCGCCGTCGAGGCGCTGGCGAACGCGGACGTACTGGTCGCCGAGCACGAGGTGCTCGACGTCGTACGCGCGCACACCAGACAAGGCGTCGCCGTACTCAACACCGAATTGGACACGCCTATTGGCAGCACGTATCCAGGCACAGGCACGCCTCAACTAGCGGTTGTTGACGGCGCGTCAACGACCGCTGGTGTACCCGCTGTGCGGGATGCCGCACATCTTGTCATGGAGGCCGCACGGGGCGGCAGGCGGGTCGTACGTGCGGTGTCCGGGGATCCCGGGCTCGACGCGTACGCCGCCGAGGAGATGCTGGCCTGCGCCCGCGCGGGCGTTCCGTTCGAGGTGGTCCCGGGTGTCGCGGCGGCCGTCGGCGTGCCCGCGTACGCGGGTGTTCCGCTGCGGGACGCGCAGGGCGCGGACGTCCGGTTCGTGGACGCGCGGACCGCTTCCGACCGGTGCTGGACCGAGGTCGGGGCATCCGACGGGACGGTTGTCGTATCGACCACATTGGATTCGGTGGCTGCCGCTGCGGGTGAGCTGGTTGCTGCCGGGCGTAAGCCCGATACGCCGTTGACCGTGACCGTGGCCGGTACTACGACTCGGCAGCGGACCTGGTCCGCGACTCTGGGGACCATTGCCCAGACGTTCAAGCAGGGCAAGGTGCTGCCGTCCCCGGACGGGGGCCGGCCGGTGATAGCCGTGGTCGGCGAGCGGTCCGCCGCTGCTCAGCGTGAGCAGCTGTCGTGGTTCGAGAACAAGCCGCTGTTCGGGTGGCGGGTTCTGGTGCCGCGTACGAAGGAACAGTCGGCGACGCTCTCCGACCAGCTGCGGTCCTATGGCGCTGTGCCGCACGAGGTGCCGACCATCGCCGTCGAGCCGCCTCGGACGCCTCAGCAGATGGAGCGGGCCGTCAAGGGGCTGGTCACGGGCCGCTATGAGTGGATCGCTTTCACTTCGGTGAATGCGGTGAAGGCTGTTCGTGAGAAGTTCGAGGAGTACGGGCTCGATGCTCGTGCTTTTGCCGGGATCAAGGTTGCGGCGGTCGGGGAGCAGACCGCCAAGGCGTTGGTTGCCTTTGGTGTGAAGCCTGATCTGGTGCCCAGTGGGGAGCAGTCCGCTGCTGGGTTGCTTGATGACTGGCCTCCGTATGATCCGGTTTTCGATCCGATCGACCGTGTTTTTCTGCCTCGGGCCGATATCGCCACCGAGACGTTGGTGGCGGGGCTGATCGAGCTGGGGTGGGAGGTCGATGACGTCACCGCCTATCGGACGGTGCGGGCTTCGCCGCCGCCGCAGGAGACGCGGGAGGCGATCAAGGGGGGTGGCTTCGATGCCGTTCTCTTCACGTCGTCTTCGACCGTGCGGAATCTGGTGGGGATTGCGGGCAAGCCTCATAACGTGACGGTGATCGCGTGTATTGGGCCTGCTACGGCGAAGACCGCTGAGGAGCATGGGCTGCGGGTGGATGTGATGGCTCCGGAGCCGTCCGTGCACAAGTTGGCTGAGGCGTTGGCGGACTTCGGGTTGCGGCGGCGGGCTGCTGCGGTTGATGCGGGGGATCCTGTTACTCGGCCTAGTGAGCGGCGGCCGGGGGCGCGGAGGCGTCGTACTACGCAGTGAGTCGGTAGTTGGCGGTTGGTAGTTGGTAGTTGGTAGTTGAGGGTGGGGCGGCGGGGCGGTGGTTTTTCGCCCCCGCCGCCCTTTCCCGTTCCCATCCCTGGGGGCTGCGCCCCCAGACCCCCGCTGTCGGCCCTGAACGGGCCTTGTCCTCAAACGCCGGACGGGCTGGAGGGGC
>NZ_JBSFMT010000157.1:0-7051 GCF_053599695.1 Streptomyces sp. NPDC000878
GGAATCCGAACGGGTGTCAGGTAAAGCACCCGGCGAGGGCGTCGAAGTGGTCATCTGATCGCGATACGGTAACGTTCCGCGCGATTGTGGCTCTGTTCGAACAGTAGCCGCACGATAAGAGGCGGAACGGTAGCGGTTATGTGGGCGCCGCGTGATCGGCCGCCTCGCGGCTCTAGGGGATCGATGACTGAGTATGGCCGGGGCCCAGGCTCCGAACCGTGGCATCCGGAGGACCCGTTGTACGGGGACGGCGGATGGGAAGGACAGCAGGCCCAGGCCGGCCAGTCCTCCTACGACGGCCAGCATCAGCACTACCCCCAGCAGCAGCCGCAGCCGCAGCAGTCGCAGTACGGCGACTGGGGCACCGACGGCCAGCAGGCCGCGTACGACCAGGCGCAGCAGCAGTACGCGCAGCAGCAGTACCAGCAGCACGCTCAGCACCAGCAGCAGTACCAGCAGCAGACCCAGCAACAGCCTTACCCGCAGCAGCAGTACGGCGGACAGCCCCACCAGCAGTACGTCGATCAGGGTCAGCAGCAGTACGCGGGCGGCGGCTGGGACGCCGGTCAGCAGGGGCAGGTCCCCTACGCCGCCGACCCCATGGACCCGTACGCCCAGCAGGCAGCCGCGTACGGCGGCCAGCAGCCCGACTACTACGGCACCCCTGACGCGTACCCGCCGCCGGAACCGCCGGCCAGGCGCCGTCCCGAGCCGGAACCCGAGCCCGATCCCGAGCCGGAACCGCAGACCGGCTGGGACCCCGGTCCCGACCAGGGCGAGCACGCCTTCTTCGCGGGCGGTGACGATGACGACGAACCCGATGACGAGGCGGAGGGGCGTCGGGGCCGTGGCGACCGGAAAGGGCGGGACGGCGACAAGAGCGGGAAGGGCGGCAAGAGCAAGAAGAGCCGCAGCGGAACCGCCTGCCTGGTGGTCGTCCTGGTGTTCGGCGGCGGCATCGCCGGAATCGGGTATTTCGGGTACCAGTTCTACCAAAATCGTTTCGGCGCGGCTCCCGACTTCGCCGGCG
This sequence comes from Streptomyces sp. NPDC000878, assembly GCF_053599695.1. Taxonomy (NCBI): domain Bacteria; kingdom Bacillati; phylum Actinomycetota; class Actinomycetes; order Kitasatosporales; family Streptomycetaceae; genus Streptomyces; species Streptomyces sp. NPDC000878. The sequence continues at coordinate 1,031 of NZ_JBSFMT010000157.1, forward strand.
ACGGCACGAGCGCGACGGTGACCGTCGAGATCCCCAAGGGTGCGGGCGGCTACGCCATCGGCCAGGCGCTGAAGGAGAAAGGTGTCGTCAAGAGCGTCGACGCTTTTGTCTCCGCCCAGTCGGAGAATCCCAAGGGAAAGACGATTCAGGCCGGCGTCTATGTCCTGAACAAGGAGATGTCCGCCAAGAGCGCCGTCGCGATGATGCTCGACCCGAAGAGTCAGAACAACCTGATCGTCGCGACGGGATGGCGCAACGTTCAGGTCTACGCGGCGATCGACAAGCAGCTCGGCCTTGCCAAGGGCACCACCGCGAAGGTTGCCAAGGCGGATTACAAGAGCTTCGGACTTCCGGACTGGGCGAACGACAACGAGGACATCAAGGACCCGCTGGAAGGTTTCCTTTACCCGGCGACCTATCCCGCCGCCAAGGGCATGAAACCTGCGGACGTCCTGAAGGAAATGGTGGCGCAGGCCAGCGCGAAGTACGGCGCGCTCGACCTCGAAGCCAAGGCCGAGGAACTGGACCTCGACAGTCCGCTGCAGGTCATCACGGTCGCGAGCCTTGTCCAGGCCGAGGGGGTGACGCACGACGACTTCAAGAAGATGGCCGCCGTCGTCTACAACCGCCTCAAGACCTCGAACGACATCACCAACCAGAAGCTCGAATTCGACTCGACCTACAACTACCTCAAGAACCAGAGCAAGATTGATATTTCGACGTCGGAGATCCGGAACTACGACGACCCGTACAACACGTACTTCTACAAGGGGCTGCCGCCCGGACCGATCGGAAATCCCAGCGAGGACGCGCTGAAGGCGGCGCTGAATCCCGACAGCGGTGGATGGATGTTCTTCATCTCCCTCGACGGCAAGACGACGAAGTTCACCAAGACCCTGTCCGAACACGAAGAGTTGGTCCGGCAATTCAATGCACAACGCAACAGCGGCAGCTGAGCACGGAGGACGACGCCGGGCAGCGGTGCTCGGTTCTCCCATCGCCCATTCCCTCTCCCCGGTGCTGCACCGCGCCGCGTACGAGGAACTGGGGCTCACCGGCTGGACGTACGACCGCTTCGAGGTCGACGAGGCGGCACTGCCGGGATTCCTGGGCGGGCTCGGGTCCGAGTGGGCCGGGTTGTCGCTCACGATGCCGTTGAAGCGGGCGGTCATTCCGCTGCTCGACGAGGTCAGTGAGACGGCCGCGTCGGTCGAGGCCGTCAACACCGTCGTGTTCGAAGCGGACGGGCGGCGCGTCGGCGACAACACCGACATCCCCGGGATCGTGGGCGCCCTGCGCGAGCACGGCATCGAACAGGTCGACTCCGCCGCGATCCTCGGCGCCGGCGCCACCGCCTCCTCCGCGCTCGCCGCACTGGCCCGGATCTGCACCGGCGAGGTCGTCGTGTACGTCCGCAACGAGGCCCGCGCCGCCGAGATGCGGCAGTGGGGCGAACGCCTCGACATCGAGGTCCGTACGGCGGACTGGGCGGACGCGACCCGGGCGCTGCACGCCCCGCTGGTGATCGCCACCACCCCGGCCGGTGCGACGGACGCGCTGTCCGGGGCTGTCCCGGAACGGCCCGCGACCCTCTTCGACGTGCTCTACCACCCCTGGCCGACCGATCTGGCGGCCCGCTGGTCGGCGTACGGCGGGGCGGTCGTCAGCGGACTCGACCTGCTCGTGCACCAGGCCGTGCTTCAGGTGGAACAGATGACCGGACGGGTCCCGGGCCCGCTGGGCGCCATGCGCAGGGCGGGCGAGAAGGCGCTGGCCGACCGCTGACCCGCTTCCGGTCCGCTCCGTTCCGCGTCCGCTTGCTGGACCGCCGACCGGGCATCCGGCCCGGACGTGGGAGGATCGGGGGTGGCGGGCCAGGGCCGCGCACCGGTCACGCCGTCGACGTACGCGAGGACGCGCGTACGCAGGGCAGTACCAGGGCGCGAGTATCGAGGAGCACCGTTGAGCAGGTTGCGCTGGTTGACCGCGGGGGAGTCCCACGGTCCCGCACTCGTCGCGACGCTGGAGGGCCTTCCCGCCGGCGTGCCGATCACCACCGAGTTGGTGGCGGACCACCTGGCGCGGCGGCGGCTCGGCTATGGGCGCGGTGCCCGGATGAAGTTCGAGCAGGACGAGATCACCTTCCTCGGCGGCGTACGGCACGGTCTGTCGCTCGGCTCGCCGATCGCCGTGATGGTCGGCAACACCGAGTGGCCGAAGTGGGAGCAGGTGATGGCGGCCGACCCGGTGGATCCGGAGATCCTGGCCGGCCTCGCCCGCAACGCCCCGCTGACCCGCCCCCGCCCCGGCCACGCCGACCTCGCGGGCATGCAGAAGTACGGCTTCGACGAGGCCCGTCCGATCCTGGAGCGCGCCTCCGCGCGGGAGACGGCGGCCCGGGTGGCGCTGGGCGCGGTGGCCCGGTCGTTCCTGAAGGCGGCGGCCGGGATCGAGATCGTCTCGCACGTCGTCGAACTGGCGGCGGCGAAGGCCCCGTACGGCGTCTACCCCAAGCCCTCCGACGTGGAGAAGCTGGACGCGGACCCGGTGCGCTGCCTGGACGCGGACGCGTCGAAGGCGATGGTCGCGGAGATCGACCAGGCTCACAAGGACGGCGACACCCTGGGTGGTGTGGTCGAGGTACTGGCGTACGGAGTCCCCGTCGGGCTCGGTTCGCATGTGCACTGGGACCGGCGCCTCGATGCCCGGCTGGCCGCCGCTCTGATGGGCATCCAGGCCATCAAGGGCGTCGAGGTCGGTGACGGCTTCGACCTCGCGCGCGTGCCGGGCTCGAAGGCGCACGACGAGATCATCGCCACCGATGACGGCATCCGGCGCGCCACGGGCCGTTCCGGCGGCACCGAGGGCGGCCTGTCCACGGGTGAGCTGCTGCGCGTACGGGCGGCGATGAAGCCGATCGCGACCGTGCCGCGCGCCCTGCAGACCGTCGACGTCGTGACCGGCGAGGCGACGCAGGCGCATCACCAGCGCTCCGACGTGTGTGCGGTCCCGGCGGCCGGGATCGTCGCCGAGGCGATGGTGGCCCTCGTGCTGGCGGACGCGGTCGTGGAGAAGTTCGGCGGCGACAGCGTGCCCGAGACGCGCCGCAATGTGGAGTCCTACCTCGAACACCTGATCGTTCGGTGAGCGCGGTGCAGATTGTGCTGGTCGGGCCGATGGGCGTCGGCAAGTCCACCGTCGGACGGCTGCTGGCCGAACGGCTCGACTGCGCGTACCGCGACACGGACGACGACATCGTCGCCGAGCAGGGCCGCACGATCGCCGACATCTTCGTCGACGAGGGCGAGCCGGTCTTCCGTGCGGTCGAGAAGCAGGCGGTCCAGCGGGCGCTGGCCGAGCACGACGGCGTTCTCGCCCTCGGCGGCGGCTCGATCCTCGACGAGGACACCCGCAAGCTGCTGGCCGGACACCGCGTCGTCTACCTCTCGATGGACGTCGAGGAAGCGGTCCAGCGCACCGGCCTGAACGCGGCCCGCCCCTTGCTGGCGGTCAACCCGCGCCGGCAGTGGCGGGAGCTGATGGAGGCCCGCCGCCATCTGTACACGGAGGTCGCCGACGCGGTCGTCGCCACCGATGGCCGTACGCCCGAAGAGGTCACCCAAGCCGTCCTGGACGCACTGGAGTTGAAGTCAGCATGAGCAGCGAGGCAGTGACGCGGATCCAGGTCGGCGGCACGGCGGGCAGCGATCCGTACGAGGTCCTGATCGGGCGACAGCTCCTGGAGGAGCTGGGCGGGCTGATCGGGCCCAGGGTGAAGCGCGTCGCGGTGATCCACCCCGAGGCGCTCGCCGAGACGGGTGAGGCGCTGCGCGCCGACCTCGCGGGCCAGGGCTTCGAGACGGTCGCCATCCAGGTGCCGAACGCGGAGGAGGCCAAGACCGTCGAGGTGGCCGCCTACTGCTGGAAGGCGCTCGGCCAGTCCGGCTTCACCCGCACCGACGTCATCGTCGGTGTCGGCGGCGGGGCGACCACCGACCTGGCCGGGTTCGTGGCCGCGACCTGGCTGCGCGGGGTGCGCTGGATCGCCATCCCGACGACGGTCCTGGCGATGGTGGACGCGGCCGTCGGCGGCAAGACCGGCATCAACACCGCCGAGGGCAAGAACCTCGTCGGCTCCTTCCACCCGCCCGCCGGTGTGCTCTGCGACCTCGCGGCGCTGGACTCGCTCCCGGTCAACGACTACGTGTCCGGGCTCGCGGAGATCATCAAGGCCGGCTTCATCGCCGACCCGGCGATCCTGGAGCTGATCGAGGCCGACCCGCAGGCCGCCCGGACCCCGGCCGGTCCGCACACCGCCGAGCTGATCGAGCGCTCGATCAAGGTGAAGGCGGAGGTCGTCTCCTCGGACCTGAAGGAGTCGGGCCTGCGCGAGATCCTCAACTACGGTCACACGCTCGCGCACGCCATCGAGAAGAACGAGCGCTACCAGTGGCGGCACGGCGCGGCCGTCTCCGTCGGTATGCACTTCGCGGCCGAACTCGGCCGTCTGGCGGGCCGGTTGGACGACGCGACGGCCGACCGCCACCGCACGGTCCTCGAATCCGTGGGCCTGCCGCTGCACTACCGCTACGACCAGTGGCCCAAGCTGCTGGAGACGATGAAGGTCGACAAGAAGTCCCGGGGCGACCTGCTGCGGTTCATCGTCCTGGACGGGCTGGCCAAGCCGACCGTCCTGGAGGGACCGGACCCGGCCGTCCTCCTCGCCGCCTACGGCGAAGTGGGGGAGTAGCTCCCCACTCGGGCGCTTGGCCCGATTCGCCTGTGGCGATGGGCACTTCGGGCCGCTCCGGGCCGTTCACCAAACGGCGGCCCGGGACGGTACCGTTCGGTAGCGAGCGGGGTCCGTGCCCCGCAGGCCAGCGCCAATTGCCTGTACGAGATGGAGTGGCACCGGATGCAGCACGCAGTGGGGTCTCCGCTGCCGCCGCCCCACCAGCCGGGGCAAGGACCGGACGCCGACTGGTCGTCGGCCGCGCCGCACGCGGGGCAACAGCACCCGGGTTCCGCACCCCCGAACCGGCCGCCCGCCCCGGCCCCGGTCTACACCGGGGGAGCGCCCTCGGGTCCGGGTCCGGTCTACACGGGGGGAGGTCCGTCGGGCCCCGGCCCGCAGGCACCGCATCCGCCGGTCCCCCAGCACGCTCCCGTTCCGCAGCACATCCCCGTGCCGCCCCCGTCGGACACCACCGGCCATGTGCCGTTGCCGCAGGGCGACTTCGTCCCGACGCCGGGTCCGCCGCCCGCCACGGGTCCTCTCGACCCGGCCTCCGCGCCCCTCGCCGTGCTGCTGATCGGCCCCGCGGGCGCGGGGAAGACCAGCGTCGCGAAGTACTGGGCGGACCATCGCCGGGTGCCCACCGCGCACATCAGCCTTGACGACGTGCGTGAATGGGTTCGTTCGGGCTTCGCCGATCCGCAGTCGGGGTGGAACGACCACTCCGAGGCGCAGTATCGTCTCGCCCGCCGTACCTGCGGCTTCGCCGCCCGCAACTTCCTGGCCAACGGCATCTCGTGCATCCTCGACGACGCGGTGTTCCCGGACCGGCCGGTGGTCGGCCTGGGCGGCTGGAAGCGGCACGTGGGCCCCGGTCTGTTGCCGGTGGTCCTGCTCCCGGGCCTGGAGATCGTCCTGGAGCGCAACGCCGAACGGTCCGGCAACCGCCGCCTCACGGACGAGGAGGTCGCCCGTATCCACGGCCGGATGGCGGGCTGGTACGGCTCGGGCCTCCCGATCATCGACAACTCCCAGCTGGACGTGCCGGCGACGGCCCGGGTCCTGGACGACGTCCTGGCACGGCTGCTGGCCAGCCCGCCCAAGTGGTAGCGCAGGGTACGCGGGGCTGAGGGCGTGTGCCTGCCGGCCAGTGAGCGGTGGCCGCCGGTTCGGGGTGGGCCAAACGAGTGATCGCCCCCGCCGCCCCTACCCGTCCCATCCCTGGGGGCTGCGCCCCCAGACCCCCCTTTGTCGCGCTGAACGCGCTCGTCCTCAAACGCCGGACG
>NZ_JBSFMT010000158.1:0-7000 GCF_053599695.1 Streptomyces sp. NPDC000878
GTCGGCGGAACGGCACTGCTGAGCCTCTGGGCACGCCAGACGTTCCTGCCGAGCGAGAACACCAGAAACGACGACTGAGTTCTCGTTCGGCTGTCGGCGAGACGTCGAGTAACGGAGTGCAAGGAACGGTCGCCGCGAGCGCGCTCAGGCCCGTTCCTCCGGTCCTCTTCTCCCTGAAGGAGGCGAACCGATCTCCTTCGCCACGTCCCACACGCGTGCTCCGTCGTCGTACCCCACGGTGATGATCAGCGGTGGGCCCTGCGCCGGCCGGACTTGGCAGGCGGCGCGTACCCAGCCGTGGCCGCTGAGGAGGTCGGCGAGGTCCATGCCCAGGTCGCCGGCGCGCTCGCCGGTGAACGGGTCCCAGACAGCGGTGCCAGGTCCGTCCCCGCCGGCGACGAGGAGCGTGTGGTCCCCGGCTTCCGCCTGGCACAGGGCGTACACGGGCCCGACACCGGCGGTGAACGCCCGTGCCTCCTGTGGTGTCTCCACGTCCCACAGTCGGACGACCCCGTCCCAGCCGGCGGTGGCGAGCAGGGTGCGGTCGCCGTCGGACACCTCGCACAGGGTCCACACGGAGCGGTTGTGCGCAGTGAGCTCCAGTGCCGCTCGCCCGGACTTGGCGTGCCACAGGGTCACTGTGCCGTCGCCGTGCCCGGCCGCGAGCAGCGTTCGCCCGCCCGTACGCACCTGACACAGGGCGAAGGTCCATCCTCTCCGGGGGCCGGCGTCGATCGTGCGCACCAGCCGGCCGTCGCGCGGGTCCCAGATGCGTATCACGCGGTCCCGGCCCGCCGAGGCCAGCAGGTCGCGCCCAGAGACCCGCACCGTGCACAGCGCGTACACCCAGCCGCGATGACCGGGGAGGGAGGCCACCAGCGCGCCTCGGTCCTCCAGATCCCAGAGCCGGACGACCCCGTCCCGGCCGCCGGACGCCAGCAAGGGCCTGCCGTCGACGTGGACCTCGCACAGCGTACGGATCCAGGTGTGCGATTCCGTGAGGACCGCCGTGTCCTCGCGCGCGGCCGGGTCCGCGAGCCGGATCACCTTGCGGTGCCCGGAGTACGCCACGAGTCTCCGGCCGCCGACCGTGACCTCGCAGGCCGCCTCGAACGACGGCCGGAGCCGGTACCGGCCGTCCGACCGCCGGACCACCCATACGACGATCAGGACGATCAGGACGATCCCTGCCACTATGCCGACGATCAACATCCGCCCTCCCCGAAATCCCCGGAGCCTTCCTGATGCGGCAACGGCCGCGGCCCCTACAGGACTTGATCTTCAGGCGTGCGTCAGGCCGGGACGATCGTGCTGTTACGTAGATCGGTTACGTAGTTTCCGCATCCGTTCGTCCGACCCGTGCCACCCGGACGATGATTGTGAGATCGAGGACACGAACCCACAGGTTGTCAGTGGCGTACGACAGGATGTGCGGGGGCACCAACTGTCGCGGGGGCGTGAGGGCATGACGACGGAACGGACACCGCTGGTCGGCAGAGAGGCGGAACTCGCGCGGCTCGACCGGCTGCTGGCGGATCTGGTGGGGGACGTGCCCGGCCGCCCGGCGCTGCTGGACGTCGGCGGTGAGGCGGGCATCGGCAAGAGCCGTCTGGTCCACGAGCTGTGCCTGGCCGCGACGCGGCGCGGGGCGGCGGTGCTGCGCGGCCGGGCGACTGAGTACGAACGCCACATCCCGTTTCAGCCGTTCACCGACGCCTTCTCCGACCTCGCCCCGGAGGCCGTCGAATCCTTCCCGGCGGCTGCCGAGGTCGCCCCGGTGCTCAGCGGCGCTCCCCGCGGCACGGACCGCTTCCACCTGCACCGGGCCATCGCCGCCCTGTTGACCCACGCCGCGGCGTCTCCGCTGGTCGTGGTCCTGGACGACATGCACTGGGCGGACGCCGCGTCGCTGGAACTCCTCGACCATCTCGTACGGCACCCCGTACGCGCCCGCGTCCTGCTGGTCCTCGCCCGCCGCGACCGGCAGAGCCCCGCGCCGCTCGCCGCGTCCCTCACCCGCGGCACGGAGACCGGCACGGTACGGCGGACGGTCCTCGGCCCGCTCGGCGAGCGGGAATGCATCGAACTGCTCACCCCCGACCTGGCCCGAGACCAGGCCGTACGGCTCTTCACGGCGAGCGAGGGCAACCCGCTGTACCTGCTGACCCTGCTCCAGGCGCACCGCGAGGGCGCGTCGGTGAACCGACTGTCCACGACCGGCCTCGGGGCGCTGCTGCTCGACGAGCTGACCCCGTTGACGCCGTCGCAGGGCCGGCTCGTCCAAGTGGTGGCAGCTCTGGGCGACCACGCCACGCCCGCGCTGCTCGGCCCGGTGACCGGTCAGGACCCGGGGCAACTGACCGAGGACCTCGCCGTACTGACCCGGCGCGACCTGCTGCGCACCGGCACGCACGGGCGGATCGCGCTGCGCCACCCCGTGCTGCGCAGCCTCGTCCGAGACGGCACCGACCCCTGGCTGCGAACGGAGACCCACCGGCTCGTCGGCGCCGAACTCGCCCGGATCGGCGCCCCGTTGGCCGAGCGGGCGCACCACGCCGAGCAGTCGCTGTCCGGTTGGGACCCGCGGGCGGCGGCGGTGCTGGACGAGGCTGCCGAGCAGGCCGCGCAGACGGCGCCCGCGAGCAGCGCGCACTGGCTTGAGGTGGTGCTGCGGCATCTTCCGCACACGCCGGAACACGCGGGCAGACGGCGCGAGTTGATGCTCCGGCGGGCCCGGGCGCTGGGCGTCGGCGGCCGGCTCCGGGAAAGCCGGGACCTGTTGCACCAGGTGATCGCCCTGCCCGACCCGGGCGACGGGACGGGGTCGCGGGCGTCCGCTGTCGTGCTGTGCGCCGTCATGGAGCGCCATCTGGGGCGTTACTCGGAGGCGGTCGCCCTGCTCCGCCGCGAGTTGCACCGCACTGATCCCGCGCCATCGCTCGCCGACCAGGTGGCGCTGGGCCTGGAGCTGGGCTCCTCGGCCCCGCACGACACCTCGTACCCGGCGGTGCGCTCCGAGGTGGCACACACCCTGGAGGTGGCCCGCTCCCTCGGGGACGAGACGGCGGTGGCGGGTGCGCTGAGCGTCGCGGCGCTCGGAGAGGCGTACGAGGGGGAGACAGCCGCGGCGGACGACTTCACCCGCCGGGCGGCGGCCCTCGTGGACTCGCTGCCGGACGGCGATCTGACCGGCCTGTGCGAGCCGCTGGTACGGCTGGCCTGGGCGGAGGCGTTCCTGGAGCGCTTCGCCGACGCCGAGCGGCACGCCGATCGAGGCCTGGCCATAGCCCGCCGCACCGGCCAGCTCTACCTCCTGCCCCACCTTCTGCTGTGCAAGACACATGTGCGCACCCAGACCTGTCGGCTCGCGTCGGCGGTGGAACTGTCCGAGGAGGCCGAGGACATCGCCCGCGGCATCGGCAGTGACGATCTGCTCGCCTTCGTCCTCGCGACCAGGGCCCATGCCTTGGTTGACGCCTACCCACCCGGCGATCCGCGGCCACTGGCCGCCGCCGAGGAGGCGGTGGCCGCGGCGGGTCTCGGCGTCAACTGGTGGGCGTCCATCGCTTGGTGTGTACTCGGCTACGCGGCGCTCACCGCCGGCGACCCGGCTCGTGCCCGGGAGGCGGTGCTGCGTGCCGGTGGCCCCGGCCTGCGGCGGATGCAGCCCTCCATGCGTCCGCTGTTCCTGGAGGTCCTGGTGACCGCCGCCGTCACCATGGGTGACCTGGACGTGGCGAAGGAGTGGGCCGAGCGGGCCTACGAGGAGGCCGAGCGGCTCGATCTGCCCGTGCAGCGCGCCTCGGCCATGCGCAGCGCCGCGCAGATACGTCTCGGTCTCGGTGACGACAGGGCGGCGGCGGACCTGTTCGTGGCGGCGGCCGACGAGAGCGCCCGCAGCGGAGGGGTGTTCTGGGAGGCGTTCTCCCTGCTCTTCGGCGCCTCCCTGCTGGCGGCGGACCCGGACGGTTCGCGGCGGGGGCAGGCGGCCTGGCACCGGGGGCGGCGACTCGCCGTGGCCGGGGGCTGCGGGATGCTGACCGGTCTTGCCGAGGCGGTCGGCCCGGCGGTGGCCGCCGCCGCCGACGGGCCCGAGCGCCGCCTCGCCGAACTGACCGCCCGCGAACGGGAGATCGCCGACCTCGTCGCCGACGGCCTCACCAGCCCGGCGATCGCCGAACGACTCTGCCTGAGCCGCCGCACGGTCGAGACCCACATCTCCCGGGTCTACCGCAAGACGGGAGTCTCATCGCGGGCAGCTCTGGCGGGCCTGATGGCGGGGCGCACACCGAGGCCTTCCTTGAGCGGATGAGCCACGCGCGGTTCGAGCCGCGGATACCGGGGGTCTCCTGCACATCAGCCACAAATCCTAAGGGCTCGCAGAGAATCAACATGCGGGTTTGATCTTCATCAGGGAGTGGGTTCCGTACTGGTCGAGGTGGGCGGCCACGTCAGTCGGGGTGCGGAATCTGGCGGTTGAGGGGTGGATGGCGTGATCGTGCTCGGCCAGTAGCGGGCGTGCTTCCTGGACGGCCCGTGTGAGAGTGCTTCCGGTGACGCCGAAGAGCCGGGCGAGCAGGTCATGGGTGCCGATCTTGCGGAGGCAGAGCACGGTGGCCAGGATGCGGTCTGCGTCGGAGAGCTTGTCCTTGGCGCCGGCACCTCGCCTCCGTCGGCGCTCGCCGCCCCGGTGCTCGTGGCGGGTTTGCTCGCGTCGTTGCGCGAGCGCGGGGAGCAACACATGGACCAGAGCGTCGAGTTGGGCAGCGGTCATGCCGGTCAGCTCCGGGTCGCGGAGAGATTGGGCGTCAACGCCGTCCGGGGGGCGCGGCCGGGCGGTTGGGGCGATGGCGGCATCCGGTTCCGTCTCATGGCGTGGGGCTGGGAGAGAACCGGCGGGGCGGAGCGTGTAGTTCCAGTCGCCGTGGAAGCGGTGTCGGCTCATTGCCAGTGCGTCGATCTCGGCGTCGGTAACCTTCACGCCGGTGTCGTAGGTGCCGGCGTCGAGCTCGGCTTCTCCTTTCAGACCGGTGCGGGTGGTGGTCGCCGCGATGCTGTCCACGATGACTTCATGGCTGGTCAGCGGTCTGCCGCGCCAGTTCATGGTGATGTGGGAGAACAGCCGGTGCTCGATCTTGTTCCACTTCGAGGTCCCGGGCGGTAGGTGACAGACAGTGATCTGCAGGCCCGTCCCGGAGGCGAGAGCGGCCAGTTCACTCTTCCAGCCCCGGGTGCGGTAGCCGTTGGAGCCGCCCGCGTCCGCGGTGATCAGAACACGGGTGGCGTGCGGGTAGTCGTGTCGGCCACGGGCCTGCCACCAGCGCCGGATCGAGGCGACGGCGAATTCGGCGGTGTCGTGGTCGGTGCCGACGTTGACCCAGCCGGTGTTCGCCGCGAGGTCGTAGATGCCGTAGGGGATCGCCTTGCCCGGTCCCTGCCGGTCCAGGAAGTCATGTGTTTTGACCAGCACGGTTCGCCCGCGGGCCGCCACTGACGCGCGGCGTTCTTGTAGTCGCCGACCAACTCCTTCTTCTTGGTGTCCACGCTGATCACCGGGTCCCCGGCACGCATGTGTTCCCGGGCCTGGTCGTTGATGTAGTGGAACTGGGCATCACGGTCCGGGTGTTGTGCGCCCTCGATGGTCTTCGCGTTGGCCTGCAGGCTGAAGCCCTCCTCCCGGAGCAGGTCCCCGACCGTGTCCGCGCTCACCTTGTGCCCCTGGCGGGTGAGTTCGGCGGCAAGCTTCCTCGTCGACTTGGTTGTCCAGCGCAGCGGCGATATCGGATCCCCACGTACGTCCGGCTCGACCAGTGCGAGCAGGGCCGGCCGCAGCCCCGGGTCCACCTCGGCGGCCTTCTTGCGCCCGCCGCCGGGACGGCGAACCCGCCCCAGCGGTCCCTCACCCGCCTCCAACTCGTCCACGCCCTTGCGAACCGTGGTCTCGCTGACCTGAGCCGCCTGAGCGACCACTCGGACACCACCGTGCCCCAGGACCCGGGCCTCGGCTCCCATCAGCAGCCGACGCTGCCGCTCGTCCAGATGCGGGAACAACACCCCGAACTTGACAGCCAGTTGATCACACGTCGCGTCAGGGATGCCCGTACCAGGTGAACGAGCCCGGATGCGTGAAGCAACACGTTGATTCTCTGCGAGCCCTTACGCGGATCGATCGACCGCCGCGTCAAGATGATCTCCGGCTACGAAATCTTGCCAGGGCCGTTGAAGTGCAGAGTTGCGTACGGACTGCGTGTCGATGACCACGAGGGACGGGTCCTCTCATCGGCGGGTCTTCTCTCGCACCTGGTAGCGCAGCAGTTCCTGGATCTGCTGGTCGAGCCCGTCCTCGCGCCACAGCGTGAAGTAGTACAACACCGTCGACCAGGCCGGCAGATCATGAGGCAGATAACGCCACTGACAGCCCGTCCGGTTCTGGTAGAAGATCGCGCTCACGACGTCCCGGAGATCGCAACTCCCGGGATCGCCGGTCGCCGACCGTGCGACCCGCTCCCGCTTCCACGCCGTGATCATCGGCCCGATCAACGCCGATTGCTCATCCGCCAAGTCGCTCGGATACGACTCTCGCTCCACACAACGAACCTCAGCATGAACACCGGCGAGCCTGGACGGCGACTAGTTACCACGAACGAGTGATCACGAACTAAGAAAGATCGGACTTGACGTCCTCTTGGGGAAGAGGACGCGTGGAATGGATTTGGCAATCGGTGTGATTGACCGGCCGTCAGAAATGAGGAAAACCCTTCGGAGGAAGGGAAATTTTTGTAACAGAAGTAGATATCAGGGCAGTTCACCAGCCGCCAGGACGGAGAAGCTCTGCCTCGACAGGTGCGTTTTTTGGAATTCGCGGAGCGAATTCCTTGGACGAATTGCGGAGCAATTCGTCCGATCGTCACGGAGTGACGATCCATCAACTACCTTGCGGAGCAAGGTAGTTGGCCCGCCGCGTAGCGGCGGCGCGTCGTGTCTGCGGAGCAGACCGCGC
>NZ_JBSFMT010000159.1:0-6600 GCF_053599695.1 Streptomyces sp. NPDC000878
GAAGACCGAGCTGGAGCGGTACGACCTCGCCCAGCAGCGCATCGAGCACCTCGCCGGGGCTCAAACGCCGGACGGGCTGGAAATGCGGGCCGGGGTGGGGTGGGGGTGGGTGGGAAAAGCTCGCGCTGGACGCGCTTGTCCTCAAACGCCGGACGGGCTGAAATGCCCCGGCCGGGCTGGATGGTGCGGCGGGGCGGGTGGGAAAGAAGCATGAGCGGCTCGGTCTCGAACACCGGCGGGCTGGAGGGTGCGGGTCGGCGCTGATGAGGCACCGCCTGTGCTGCGGAAGCGGCGGGGGCGGGTGGGCGGGGAGAGGTGGGCTGAGCGCGCTCGGTCTCGAACGCCGGGCGGGCTGGAGGGTGCCGGTCGGCGCTGAAGGTGCGGCGGGGTGGGTGGGGAGGAAGCGTGAGCTGCCCGGACTCGAACGCCGGGTGGGTTGGAGGTGCCGGTCAGCATCGAGAGGTTCGAGGGTGCCTGGCCTTGAATGCCGGGTGGGTTGGAGATGCCGGTCGGCACCGAGGGGTTCGAGGGTGCCTGGCGAACGGGGTGGAAACGGGTGGGTGGGTGGGAAGCGGGGTCCTGGGCTGTTTCGGCCTCGCCATCCTGGGCTTACCCCCGGCGGGCCCCCGCGCCCGCCCCCAGCGCTCCCCTCTGGGGGGTGATTCCCGACGGTACGGCTCGTTGGCGGGCCGGGGTGCCGGTCCAGCAGGTGCCTCGGCGGGAGAGGAGGCGGCGTAGCCAGACCTCCAGGGAGACCAGGTCCGCCAGGCCGTCCAGGGGGAGGGGTTCGCCCTCCGCGGCGCCTCGCAGTGCCTTGCGGACCACCCTCGCCTCCACCAGGCCCGCCTCCGCCAGCAGCGGTGTGTCGAACAGGGTCATCAGCTGCTCCACCGAGACCCTCAGGCCCGTGCGCGATGCCGCTGCCGTCGACGCGTGCGAGGGTGCGCCCCAGCCGGGGGGCAGGTCCGCTACGCCGGCGCCTTCCAGGACCGTACGGAGGATGGAGGCCCTGGCTCCCGGTTGGACTCTTAGGGCCTCTGGGAGGGCTCGGCAGGCTCGCACCACCTGGTTGTCCAGGAACGGCGTGTGCAGGCGCTGGAAGCGGATCTCCGCCGCCTGTTCCAGGACCCGTACGTCCGCCGCCTGGCGCGCCAGTGCAGCCCGCGCGCGGAAGTCTCCTGGGCGTTGGCCGGGGCCTACGCCGGCGCCCGCCCGATCCGTCGCCCAGTTCAGGCGAACCGATACTTCAGCCAGCGCCTCACCGGTCAGCCAGCGCGCGGCAGGGCCGGGTCTGGCCCAGGTGAGCGCGGCCAGTGAGGCTCCGACCGCGCCCCCGGGCTCGTCGAAGCGGCGCTGCATCAGGCGGTCGGCGAGGTTCTCTATGCCCGCCTTGTAGGGAGTGCGGGCGAGCTTGCGGGCGGCGCCGTACACGCGCGCGGGGACCATCACCGAGCCGTCGGCCTTCGCGAGCGCCGCCACCGGGCGGACCAGGTGGCGGCGTTTGCGGTCCATGAGGAGATCGGCGAGACGGGCGGGGTGGGCGTCCAGGACCTGCCTGGCGCCGTAGCCCGTGAAGTGGTCCGCGCTGCCTGAGGCCAATCTCGCCCTGTGCCTGGCCGCCGTCACCAGGCTCGGGCCCGGCTCGTCCGTCAGCGGGCCGTCCAGGTCGGCGTACGGGAGGACGTCCTCCTCGCCTGTCACCACTACGTGGTGCAGGCGTGGGTTCGCCGCCAGGGTCCCCGCCCGCTCCAGTTCCGCCTCGCGCCCGCCCACCGCCAGGTCGTTGAACGTCACCGCCAGCAGCCGCTCCCCCGCGCCCGTGCCGTGTCCGAGGACCGTCCCGGGCATGCCCGGAAGGCCGGCCGCGAGGAGCGCGAGGGTTCCTGAGGCCGGGCCGCCGGAGAGGTCGGCCCCTATCCCCGGTACGGGCATTCCGCGCGCCGCACGCCGTTCCGCCGGGCCCATCCCGGGCACAGGGCCGGGGTCCATGTTGGCGTCGGGCACATGGCGGGGGGCGGACAGCCGGGCGCGTACCGCATCGACCAGCGCGTCCCGTACGCCGTCGACCGCGCTGTCGGGGTCCACGGAGGCCGCCGCGACCGCGAGGGAGGCCACCGGCTCGTACCCGGCGATCTCACGCGCCCCGGCGCGCAGGATCAGCGCATGCCCCGGCGGAATGCGCCGCACGCCGTCGTAAGGCGTCGAGTCGTGCAACGCAGCCGGTACGTCGGGGGCCGCGAGGAGCGCGGCGAGGTGGCCGAAGTCGAGGTTGGCCTCGATGAGGTCGGCGAGGGGGAGGGCCGCCGTCGCGTAGGCCGTGCCGCCCGCCCAGGGGGTGTAGAACACCGGACGCGCGCCCGCCAGGTCACCACAGACCATGAGCCGGCGCCCCACCTGGACGATGGCCGTGTAGCTGCCCGGCCAGGCCGTCAGATGGCGAAGTGCGCCTCCGCGTGCGGCGAACAGGGCGACCCGGAGTTGTTCGTCGGTGGCTCCGCAGGTGCCCAGCACCGCTATGCGGGTCTGTTCGTCGGCCCGTACGACGCGGACCTCGTCGGGGCGCCAGTCGCCGACCGCCCAGAGCGGATCGGGGTCTCCCCACAGGAGTTGGGAGCCGACCGGGTGGACCGTCTCGCCGTCGTAGCCCGTCGCGCCCGCCGCGTATCCGGCCCCGACCCCGGTGCCGTTCCCGACTCCGTCGGCCGCGTAGCCGGCAGGCCCTGTCGCGTATTTGGCGGCCACAGCTGCGGTGCTGCTCCATCCCACCAACCACCGCATCGACGCCTCCACAGGCTGTGGACAACCAGTGCACCGTACGAACTCGGCACCATGCTGCCATGAAGGAAGCGCCTCGGAGGGACGGCAGAGCCGCTCGCGCTCCCCGAAGTGCGCCCCTGCGAACTCCTGTGCACCCCCTGGAACATGCCCGCGCAGCCACGAACGCACGCGTGGTTCAAGGGACTTCAACGTTTGGATCAAGGAACTTCGATGGCGACATCAGGAGACTTCGGCGCGGGGATATTGGTACGGGGACATCGCTAATCGCCGGACCCTGACGGGAAGTTCACCACCCGCCGACACCCGCCACCACCCACCTACACCCGTCCACACGCGTCGACCAGGGAGTTCGCCCGCACGGCTGCGACCTGAATGCGCCCCCGTTACGCTCCCCCAAGACGCCCCACGCGCCCTCAATTTCCATGGTGGGAGGGGTAATCGGCCCGGGAAGACGGGGTCTGTTTTCGGCCAAGTTGGCGAAGCGGGGGCAGGCTCGCGCACGCTCCGTACAGGCTCTGCGGAGCGCAGAGCCTACGCACAGTCCGGGAGGCGGAGTTCGCCTCCCGGACCGGTCCGCCGCCCGCGGGGATGTAGGCGGCGGTGTCCCCCAGCCCACTGGATCCAGTACAGCGGGCCGACCCACGCAGGATCCATGGAAGCGCTCCCGCCGTGGCCGGAGAAGAGCGCACGCACGGGCGCACGGCCACACAGCGGGGGCACGTCGCAACGGTGCGTACATCCCCAGAACTTCCGTACGGACCACAATCCCGCCATCCGGAACAATGCCTCTTAACGCTTGGGATGCGGCGAACTACGCTGGGTTTACGAATGCCGGGTGGTTATGCCAGCGCGGCAGCCGTCTGTGTCGAGGGGTGGCGCATGTCCAGGGAGCAACGCGGGCCGAACGACAAACTCGGCGCCGTTCTCGCCCTCGCGGGAATCAGCAACGCAGGACTCGCGCGTCGCGTCAACGACCTTGGCGCTCAACGCGGGTTGACTCTTCGCTACGACAAGACGTCGGTGGCGCGCTGGGTGTCGAAGGGCATGGTGCCGCAGGGCGCCGCGCCGCACCTCATCGCGGCCGCCATCGGCCAGAAGCTCGGCCGTCCGGTGCCGCTCCACGAGATCGGCCTGGCGGACGCGGATCCCGCACCCGAGGTGGGCCTCGCCTTCCCCCGGGACGTCGGACAGGCGGTCCGCTCCGCCACCGACCTCTACCGTCTCGACCTCGCCGGCCGTCGCGCGGGCTCCGGCGGCATCTGGCAGTCCCTCGCCGGATCGTTCGCAGTGAGCGCATACGCAACGCCTGCCTCACGGTGGCTGATAACCCCGGCCGACAGCTCGGTGGCACGCGACGCGAACCTCTCCGAGGCCTCCGGGGCACCGCTGAAAGTCGGCCACAGCGATGTGCAGAAACTGCGGGAGGCCGCGGAGGACGCCAGGCGCTGGGACTCCAAGTACGGCGGCGGGGACTGGCGTTCGTCCATGGTGCCCGAGTGTCTGCGGGTGGAGGCTGCGCCGCTGCTGCTGGGCTCGTACTCGGACGAGGTGGGACGCGCCCTGTTCGGGGCGTCCGCCGAACTCACGCGCCTCGCCGGGTGGATGGCCTTCGACACGGGTCAACAGGAGGCCGCACAGCGGTACTACATCCAGGCGCTACGGCTGGCCCGCGCGGCGGCCGACGTACCCCTTGGGGGCTACGTCCTGGCCTCGATGTCTCTCCAGGCGACCTACCGGGGCTTCGGCGACGAGGGCGTCGACCTCGCCCAGGCGGCCCTGGAGCGCAACAGGGGCCTCGCGACGGCCCGCACGATGAGTTTCTTCCGGCTGGTCGAGGCACGGGCCCACGCGCGCGCGAGTGACGCCCACGCGGCCGGCGCGGCGCTGCGCTCCGCGGAGGGCTGGCTGGAGCGGGCCCGCGACGGCGACAACGACCCCTCCTGGCTCGGCTTCTACTCGTACGACCGCTTCGCCGCCGACGCCGCCGAGTGCTACCGCGATCTGAAGGCACCGCGTCAGGTCCGCCGTTTCACGGAGCAGGCGCTGTCGAAGCCGACGGAGGAGTTCGTGCGCTCGCACGGGCTGCGGCTCGTCGTCTCGGCGGTCGCCGAGCTCGAGTCGGGCAATCTCGACGCGGCATGCGAGCAGGGGGTGCGGGCGGTGGAGGTTGCGGGGCGCATCTCTTCGGCGCGCACCACCGAGTACGTGAAGGATCTTCTGCATCGGTTGGAGCCGTATGGGGATGAGCCTCGGGTGGTGGAGTTGCGGGAGCGGGCTCGGCCGTTGTTGATGACTCCGGCGTAGGCGCAGGAGATTCCTTCCCGTTTGCCTGGTTTCGGTGATCTTGGGGCTGCGGGTTGTGTGTGGCTTGTCGCGCAGTTCCTCGCGCCCCTTAGGCCCGCCACTGTTCCCGGTGTTTGAAGTGACTGTCAGTGGCGCAGTGCACTATCGGGGGTGGGAGGTGGTGCAGGTGGTGTCGGGTATCGCTTACGACTGTGATGTGCTCGTGGTCGGTGGGGGGATCGTCGGGCTGTCGACGGCGTATGCGATCACGCGTGCCGCGCCGGGTACGCGGGTGACGGTGCTGGAGAAGGAGTCGGGGCCGGCCCAGCACCAGACGGGGCGCAACAGTGGCGTCATCCACAGCGGGATCTACTACCGGCCGGGGTCGCTCAAGGCGCGGTACGCGGTGCGGGGCGCCGCCGAGATGGTCAAGTTCTGCGCGGAGTACGGCATCCCGCACGCCGTCACCGGCAAGCTGATCGTCGCGACGGAGCGGGACGAACTGCCCCGGCTGCACGCCCTCGTCCAGCGCGGCCGGGAGAACGGCATTCCGGTACGGGAACTGGGCCCCGCCCAGATCGGGGAGTACGAGCCGGAGGTGCGGGGCCTCGCCGGCATACACGTGGGGACGACGGGGATCTGCGACTACGTGGCGGTCGCCCGGCAGCTGGCCGAGTCCTCGGGGGCGGAGATCCGGTACGGCGCCCGGGTCGTCCGCGTCGACCGGCGGGCGGACCTCGGGGTGGCCGTGCGGACGGCTGGGCCGGGGGGCGGCGAGGTCGTGCGGGGGCGGGTGCTGGTCAACTGCGCCGGGCTGTACTGCGACGAGGTGGCGCGGCTGACCGGTGACGAGCCCGGGATGCGGATCGTGCCGTTCCGGGGCGAGTACTTCACGCTGGCGCGGCCCGAGCTGGTGCGGGGGCTGGTGTATCCGGTGCCGGATCCGGCGTTCCCGTTCCTCGGGGTGCATCTGACCCGGGGGATCGACGGGGGTGTCCACATCGGGCCCAATGCCGTGCCGGCGCTGGCGCGGGAGGGGTACGGGTGGGGGACCGTGCGGGTGCGGGAGCTGGGGGCGACGGTGGCGTGGCCGGGGACGTGGCGGATCGCTGCGCGGCACTGGCGGTACGGGGGTGGGGAGCTGCGGCGGTCGGTGTCGAAGGGGGCGTTCGCGCGGGCGGTGCGGAGGTTGTTGCCGGTGGTGTCGGAGGGGGATCTGGTGCCTGCGGCTGCGGGGGTTCGGGCGCAGGCGGTGCTGCGGGACGGGACGCTGGTGGATGACTTCCTGATCAGGGAGGGGGCGCGGGCGGTGCACGTGCTGAACGCGCCGTCACCTGCGGCGACGGCGTCGCTGCCGATCGGGCGGGAGGTGGCTCGGCGGGCGCTGGCTGTGCTGGGTGGGTGAAGCGGGGCTTTTCTTCGCCCCCGCCGCCCCTACCCATTCCCGTCCCCTGGGGGCTGCCGCCCCCAGACCCCCGCTACGGCCCTGAACGGGCCTTGTCCTCAAACGCCGGACGGGCTGAGTCAGTCAGCCCGTCC
>NZ_JBSFMT010000160.1:0-5756 GCF_053599695.1 Streptomyces sp. NPDC000878
TGCGCCCCCAGACCCCCCTTTGTCGCGCTGAACGCGCTCGTCCTCAAACGCCGGACGGGCTGGGTGGGGGTGCGGGCGGGTGGTGGGGGTGGGTGGGGGAAAGCTCGCGCTGGACGCGCTTGTCCTCAAGCGCCGGACGGGCTGAAATGCCTCGGCCGGCGCTGAAGAGGCACCGCCCGTACTGCGGAAGCGGCGGGTGCGGGTGGGCGGGGAAAAGTGGGCTGAGTGCGGTTGTCCTCGAACGCCGGACGGGCTGGATGGTGCCGGCCGGTGTTGACGTGCGGGGGCCTCACGTGGCGGGCGGGCCGGACGTGTCCGGGGCCGGGAGGTAGGGGGCCGTTGACGGGAGGCTCAGGTCTGAGGGGAGTAGGGAGGCTACCCAGCAGTCTCGGCGTACTCCCTTGTTGTTGATTGCTGAGCGGAGGGTGCCTTCCATGGTGAAGCCGGCTCGTTCTGCCGCTGCTCGGGATGGGGCGTTGCCCACCTCCGCTCGCCATTCCACTCGGTCCACCGAGAGGTGGGTGAAGGCCCAGCGGGAAGCGGTGGTCGTAGCCTCTGTGATGTAGCCCCTGCCCCTGTGGGTCTTGGTGGCCCAGAAGCCGATCTCGGCCACGCCCAGGGAGCGCATCGTCAGGGCGAGCATGCCCACCAGCTCCTCCCCTTCGGGGAGGAAGATGCCGAACGTGAACATCGAGCCGTCCGCCCAGCCGTCGGGTACCACCTGGGTGGTGAAGCTGTGGGCGTGCTCGGGGAGGTACGGCGACGGGATCGTCGTCCAGCGCTGGATGTCCGTGTCCTGCACCGCGGCGTACACGGCGTCCGTGTCGAGTGGGCCGACGGTACGCAGGAACAGGCGGGCCGTGGTGAGCGTGACGGGGTCCATCGGCCGATTCTGCTCGGGGGAGGATCAGGGCGCCATCCCTTTTGCCGTGCGTGGGTTCGTGATCACAATTCGTGCAATTCGTGGGTGGGGCGCGGCACCATCCGTGGCTCCCGGCCGTTCTCCTTATGGCTGTCCTACCGGCAGGCCTCCCGGCTGGGCGGGGTCCTCGCATACGATGGCCGTCGCTCAGTTAAGACAATGGAAATCGACCGTCCTAGGCCCGACCGGCAAGGAGACCAACCCCCGTGTCCGTCCTCTCGAAGATCATGCGTGCAGGCGAAGGCAAAATCCTGCGCAAGCTGCACCGCATCGCGGACCAGGTCAACTCCATCGAAGAGGACTTTGTCGACCTCTCCGACGCCGAGCTGCGGGCCCTCACCGATGAGTACAAGCAGCGGTACGCCGACGGTGAGAGTCTGGACGACCTGTTGCCCGAAGCCTTCGCCACCGTGCGCGAGGCCGCCAAGCGCGCCCTCGGCCAGCGTCACTACGACGTACAGATCATGGGCGGCGCGGCCCTCCACCTCGGCTATGTCGCCGAGATGAAGACCGGTGAGGGCAAGACCCTGGTCGGCACCCTTCCCACGTATCTGAACGCCCTCTCCGGAGACGGCGTTCACCTCATCACGGTCAATGACTACCTGGCCGAGCGTGACTCCGAGATGATGGGTCGCGTCCACAAGTTCCTGGGGCTGACTGTCGGCTGCATCCTCGCCAACATGACGCCGGCCCAGCGGCGCGAGCAGTACAGCTGCGACATCACTTACGGCACGAACAACGAGTTCGGCTTCGACTACCTGCGCGACAACATGGCGTGGTCGAAGGACGAACTCGTGCAGCGCGGCCACAACTTCGCCGTCGTCGACGAGGTCGACTCGATCCTCATCGACGAGGCCCGTACGCCGCTGATCATCTCCGGCCCGGCCGACCAGGCCACCAAGTGGTACGGCGACTTCGCCAAGCTGGTCACGCGCCTCAAGCGCGGCGAGACGGGCAACCCCCTCAAGGGCATCGAGGAGACCGGCGACTACGACGTCGACGAGAAGAAGCGCACGGTCGCCATCCACGAGTCGGGTGTCGCCAAGGTCGAGGACTGGCTGGGCATCGACAACCTGTACGAGTCGGTGAACACGCCGCTGGTGGGCTACCTGAACAACGCCATCAAGGCCAAGGAGCTCTTCAAGAACGACAAGGACTACGTCGTCATCGACGGCGAAGTCATGATCGTCGACGAGCACACCGGCCGTATCCTCGCCGGCCGCCGCTACAACGAGGGCATGCACCAGGCGATCGAGGCGAAGGAAGGGGTGGACATCAAGGACGAGAATCAGACCCTCGCCACTATCACCCTGCAGAACTTCTTCCGCCTTTACGACAAGCTCTCCGGCATGACCGGTACGGCCATGACCGAGGCCGCCGAGTTCCACCAGATCTACAAGCTCGGTGTCGTCCCGATCCCGACCAACCGTGACATGGTCCGCAAGGACCAGTCCGACCTGATCTACCGCACCGAGGTCGCGAAGTTCGAGGCGGTCGTCGACGACATCGCTGAGAAGCACGAGAAGGGTCAGCCGATCCTCGTCGGCACGACCTCGGTCGAGAAGTCCGAGTACCTCTCGCAGCAGCTCTCGAAGCGCGGCATCCAGCACGAAGTGCTGAACGCCAAGCAGCACGACCGGGAGGCGACGATCGTCGCTCAGGCGGGCCGCAGAGGAGCGGTCACGGTCGCCACCAACATGGCCGGCCGTGGTACGGACATCAAGCTCGGCGGCAACCCCGACGACCTCGCCGAGGCGGAGCTGCGCCAGCGCGGCCTCGACCCCGAGGAGCACATCGAGGAGTGGGCCGCGGCCCTGCCGGCCGCCCTGGAGCGGGCCGAGAAGGCCGTCAAGGCCGAGTTCGAAGAGGTCAAGGACCTCGGCGGGCTCTACGTCCTCGGCACCGAGCGGCACGAGTCGCGACGCATCGACAACCAGCTGCGCGGTCGTTCCGGACGTCAGGGCGACCCCGGCGAGTCGCGGTTCTACCTCTCCCTCGGCGACGACCTCATGCGGCTGTTCAAGGCCCAGATGGTCGAGCGCGTCATGTCGATGGCGAACGTTCCGGACGACGTACCGATCGAGAACAAGATGGTCACCCGGGCCATCGCCTCCGCCCAGTCGCAGGTCGAGACGCAGAACTTCGAGACCCGCAAGAACGTCCTCAAGTACGACGAGGTTCTCAACCGGCAGCGCGAGGTCATCTACGGCGAGCGTCGTCGTGTCCTGGAGGGCGAGGACCTGCACGAGCAGGTCCAGCACTTCATGGACGACACCATCGACGCGTACATCGGCGCGGAGACCGCCGAGGGCTTCGCCGAGGAGTGGGACCTGGACCGGCTGTGGGGCGCCTTCAAGCAGCTCTACCCGGTGAAGGTCACCGTCGACGAGCTGGAGGAGGCGGCCGGCGACCGTGCCGGGCTGACCGCCGAGTTCATCTCCGAGTCGATCAAGGACGACATCCACGACCAGTACGCGTCGCGCGAGGAGCAGCTCGGCTCCGAGATCATGCGTGAGCTGGAGCGCCGGGTCGTGCTGTCGGTCCTCGACCGCAAGTGGCGCGAGCACCTCTACGAGATGGACTACCTCCAGGAGGGCATCGGTCTGCGCGCCATGGCGCAGAAGGACCCGCTGGTCGAGTACCAGCGCGAGGGCTTCGACATGTTCACCGCCATGATGGAGGGCATCAAGGAGGAGTCCGTCGGCTACCTGTTCAACCTGGAGGTCCAGGTCGAGCAGCAGGTCGAGGAGGTCCCGGTCGCGGACGCCAAGCCGTCGCTGGACAAGGGCGCCGAGGACTCGGTGCCGGCGCAGGCGGGTGCCGGTTCCCGGCCGGAGATCCGGGCCAAGGGGCTCGACGCTCCGCAGCGGCCGGACCGGCTGCACTTCTCCGCGCCGACCGTGGACGGCGAGGGCGGTGTCATCGAGGGCGACTTCGTCGGGGACGACGACGAGGTGCGGTCCGAGGCGGACGGACTCACGCGCGCGGAGCGGCGCAAGCAGCAGCGGAGTGGGCGGCGGCGCAAGAAGTAGGCGGTAATTCGGTAGTGCAGTAGTAGGCGTAGTGCAGCAGTAGGCAGTGAGTACCTGGTAGTCGCTGTGTGAAGGGCCGGGCATCCGTGGAGGGTGGCCGGCCCTTCTGCTTTGTGTGTGGGAGGGCACGGGAGAGTGGGCGGGGGCTCAGTCGTCCGTGTGTGGCCTTCGGGGGCCGCCCAGTTCCACCGCCGTGCAGCGCCAGCGGAAGTCGTGGCCCAGCTCCAGGCGGAAGGCCATCGCGCGGAGCTGGTCGCCGGCTCCGATACGGGCGAAGGCCTCCAGGGCGCCTTGGCTGGGCTCGTAGTAGCCGACGTCGCGGACCACGGGGCGGGTGCCGCGGGTGCGCAGAGGGCCGCGTTCGGCGAGCCAGGCCAGTTCGTCGTAGGCGCGGCCCACGGTGTGGCGGAGCATGCTGTGGACCGGGCGTTCGCCGCTCAGGACGGCCAGGAGGCGGTCGGCGAAGAGGTCGGTGGGACGGGGCTGCGGCGGGAGAGGCCTGGGTGCCTGGTGGGGCTTCTGGTGGGGCTGGGCGGGCCTCTGGGCGGGCCTCTGGAGGGTGTGCTGGGGTGTCGTCCTGCGCTGTCCCTGGGTGGGGACCCTGGGCTCGGCGTGGGTTTCGGTGGGGGTGGTCGCCTCGGGGAGGGGCGTACGGGTGGTGCCTCCGCCCGGGGTGGTGCGGTGCGGGGTGCTGCCGGGGCGGCGGGTGTCCCGGCGTACCGGCGGGCGGGACGGGGTGCGGCGGACCGTCCTTGTCATCACCTTGTTCATGGAATGTCCCCGTTTCTTGGGGCCCGGGTGGGTACCGGGCGGTAACTTTCTGGTGGGGATCTTGTACGGGGACGGATCGGCCGGACGCAAGGAGAGGCGGGGTGCGGTTCGGGGGGTCCGGAGGTTCACTTATCCGAGTGGTTCAGGGAGGGGAAAGCGCTGGTGGGGGAGGTGGTGGGGGTGAATTTCGGGGAGGTGGGTGGACGCCGGGAGAGGCTTGGGCGGGGACTCGAAAGGGGACCCCTCGACGTATCCTGATGGTCTTCCCGGGGTGTGCGGGCGGTCGTGCGGGAGGGCTTTCGAGGGTGCTGTGTCGCCCTTGTTCGTCGTCTTGGGGCGGCCCTCGGTTGTGCGGCTCCGGGTGCTCGTTCCGGTCAGGAACGCCTACTACGAAAGCGGTCAGTCATGCGCGTCTACGTCCCTCTGACCCTCCCTGGCCTTGCTGAGGCGTACAAGACGGGTGAGTTGGGGGCGGGGCCGTTCGTCGCGTACGCCGTCACGCCCGCGTTGCGTGAGTGGTATCTGTCCGACGACATCGAGGAGCTGGAGTACGCGGCGCTGAATCGGGCCGCGCTCGCGTCGCTGCGGTTGCTCGCGATGGAGCCGGGGGTGGTGCGGCGGCGGGTCGTTGTCGCCCTTGATGTCGCGGACGGGGTGGCTGTTGCCGACCCCGACCGGGGGCTTGATCCGGGGGCGTTGGGTGAGGTGCGGGTCGGTGGGGCCGTGTCGTTGGGGAAGGCGGCGGCTGTGCATGTCGACTCCGCGGAGGCGGAGGGGGATGTCGCTGCGGCTGCGGCGGTTTTGGGGGCGGCGGATCGGGGGGATGACGATGCGCAGTTCACAGTGGACGGGGCTGAGGATCATGAGCTGCTTTGGTATGCCACGCAGGAGATTCCTAACCTGGTGGAGTTGCTGGGGTGAGGTGTGAGGGGGTGGTTTTTTCGCCCCCGCCGCCCCTACCCGTCCCATCCCGTTCCTGGGGGCTGCCGCCCCCAGACCCCCGCTTCGGCCTGAACGGCCTCGTCCTCAAA
>NZ_JBSFMT010000161.1:0-5358 GCF_053599695.1 Streptomyces sp. NPDC000878
TGGCCGACGCCCGCACCCGCCACCACGCCTGGATCCGCACACACGGCACCGACCTGCCCGAGGTCACCGACTGGACCTGGACCGCCTGAACACCCCTGCCCTGCAAAGGAGTTCAACGCCATGACCGTACGCGTCGGCATCAACGGCTTCGGCCGTATCGGCCGCACCTACCTGCGGGCCGCCCTCGACCGCGCCGAGGAAGGCACCCAGGACGTCGAGGTGGTCGCCATCAACGACATCACCTCACCCGCCACTCTGGCCCACCTGCTGGAGTACGACTCGACGTTCGGCCGCATCGGACGCGACGTCCAGCACGACGACAGCTCCATCACCGTCGACGGACGGCGTATCACCGTCACCGCCGAACGCGATCCGGCCGCCCTGCGCTGGTCCGACTACGGCGCCGGCATCGTCGTCGAGGCCACCGGGCGGTTCCGTGACCGCGACTCCGCGGCCCTGCACCTGAAGGGCGGCGCCCACACCGTGCTGCTGTCGGCACCCGGCAAGGGCGTGGACGCCACCATCGTCATGGGCGTCAACGACCGGACCTACGACCGGCACCGCGACCGCATCGTCTCCGCCGCCTCCTGCACCACCAACTGCGTCGCCCCGATGGTGAAGGTCCTCGACGACGCCTTCGGTATCGAGCGCGGCATGATGACCACCATCCACGGCTACACCAACGACCAGTCCCTGCTCGACAGCCCCCACAAGGACCTGCGGAGGGCCCGCTCCGCCGCCCTCAGCATCATTCCCACCAGCACGGGCGCCGCCCGCGCCGTCGGCCTGGTGCTGCCCGAGCTGGCCGGGACACTGGACGGGATCGCCGTCCGGGTGCCCGTGGAGGACGGCTCGCTCACCGACCTCGCCGTCGTCCTCGCCCGTGAGGCGACCGCGGAGGAGATCAACGCGGTGTTCGAAGCCGCCGCGGACGGCTCGCTCAACGGCGTCCTGCGCGTCTCGAAGGCCCCGATCGTCTCCCGCGACGTCATCGGCGACCCCGCGTCCTGCGTCTTCGACCCGGCGCTGACCCAGGCCAACGGCACCCTGGCCAAGATCTTCGGCTGGTACGACAACGAGTGGGGCTACACCAACCGTCTCCTGGACCTGACGGCCCTCGTGGCGGACGACTGACGATTTCCGACCGCTCGTCGCAGCGGCGGAAGGGGGCCGGTCGGCGGTCGCGGAGGGGGGCCGACCGGCCCGGGGACGGCCCCGTGCAGCCCATGGGCCCGTCCTCCGTTCCGCCGGACGATCGAGGTATCGAAAGCCATGGAGGAGAGCTGCGATGACGGACGACCTGCTCGACCGGCCCACGGTCCACGCCCTGCTCGCGGACGGCACCACCGTGTGCATACGTCCGGTGCGGCCGGGTGACCACGACCAGCTGCGAGGGTTCTACGAAGAGATGTCGCCGGAGAACCTCCGCCTGCGCTTCTTCGCGGCGAGCCGGCGCTCGGCCGCCATGGCCGCCGACCGGGCCTGCGCCCCGGCCCACCCGGGCTACCGGGCCCTGCTGGCCGAGGTGGACGGCCGGGTGATCGGCATCGCCGAATACGGCACCGGCAAGGAGACGGACGGCACCGGGAAAGGCGGCGCGGAGATCTCCATCGCCGTCGCCGATGGCCTGCACCACAGGGGCGTGGGCACCCTGCTCGTCGAGCACCTGGTCTCGGCGGCGCGCGCGGAGGGCATCACCACCTTCACCGCCGACGCGCTCAGCGAGAACCACGAGGTGCTCCGCCTCTTCGCCGACCTCGGCCTGCGCACCTCCCGCCGCTTCGAGGGGCCCGAGGTGCGCTGCACCGTCCACCTGGACCAGGACGACACCTACCTGTCGGCCGTCGAGGCCCGCGGCCGTGCCGCCGACGTGGCCAGCCTGCTGCCTCTCCTGCGACCGTCCGTGGTCGCCGTGGTCGGCGCCGGACGCACGCCCGGATCGGTGGGCCGGGCCGTCCTGCACCACCTGCACTCGGGCGGCTTCACGCGTCGGCTCTTCGCCGTGAACCCCGGCGTCACCTCGGTGTTCGGTGTGCCGTCCCACCCGTCGGTCGCGGCGCTGCCGAAGACGCCCGACCTGGTGATCGTGGCCGTACCGGCCGCCGCGGTCCCGGCCGTGGCCGAGGAGTGCGGCCGGGCCGGGGTGCGTGCGCTCGTCGTCGTCACCGCCGGCCTCGACCACACCCAGGCGCAGGCCCTGCTGACCGCCTGCCGCACCTACGGCATACGACTCGTCGGCCCCAACTGCCTCGGCGTCTCCAACACCGACCCGGAGCTGAGCCTCGACGCGACCTTCGCCGCCGAGCACCCGCGCCCCGGCACCGCGGGCGTCGCCGTGCAGTCCGGCGGGGTCGGTATCGCCCTGCTCGACGGACTGTCCCGGCTGGGCATCGGCGTCTCCTCCTTCGTCTCCCTCGGTGACAAGTACGACGTCAGCGGCAACGACATGCTCCAGTGGTGGGAGAGCGACGGCCACACCGACCTGGCCCTGCTGCACCTGGAGTCCTTCGGCAACCCGCGCGCCTTCTCCCGCACCTCCCGGCGCGTGACGCGCCGCATCCCGGTGCTCACCGTCGACGCCGGCCGTACCGCCGCGGGCCGCAAGGCCGCCGCCTCGCACACCGCTGCCGCCGCCACCCGCACCATGACCCGCGGCGCGCTGTTCGCCCAGGCCGGCATCACCGCGACCCGCTCGGTCGGCGAACTCCTCGAAACGGCGGCCCTGCTGCACTCCCAGCCGCTGCCGGAAGGCAGCCGCGTCGCGATCGTCACCAACGCGGGCGGAGCGGGCGTCCTCACCGCCGACGCCTGCGCCGAGGCCGGGCTCGTCCTTCCCCCGTTCACCCCCACGATGATCGACGAGCTCCTCGCCGTGCTGCCGGACGGCGCCGCCATCGGCAATCCGATCGACGCCACGGCCGCGGTGTCCGAGGAACAGCTCACGGAGTGCGTCGACCGCCTGACCCGGTGCTCCGGCATCGACGCCGTCGTGGTGGCCCTAGTGCCGACGGCGGTCGCCGCCGCCACCGGTGACGACCTGGTGCGGGCCGTCACGGCGGCTCCCGGCCGACGGGCGCGGCCCGTGCTCGCCGTACGTCTGGAGCAGGACCGGTCCGTCCGACTGCTGCCCGCCGCGGACGGCGGCACGATCCCCTCCTACGCCGAACCGCAGGGGGCGGCCCGCGCGCTGGCGCACGCCGCGGAGCGTGCGGCCTGGCTCGCCCGGCCCGTCGGCGTCGTCCCCGACCTCGGCGACATCGAGACCGAGCGGGCGCGCACGGTCGTGGCGGAGTACCTGGCCGCGCGGCCCGACGGGGGCTGGCTCGATCCGCGTACCTGTGCCGACCTGCTCGCCTGCTACAGCATTCCGCAGATCCCGTGGGCGTGGGCCGAGACCGAGGACAAGGCCGTGTTGGCCGCCGAACGGCTGCGCGGCTTCGACGGCCGGGTGGTCATGAAGGCACACTGGCCCGGACTGCTCCACAAGACCCAGGAGCACGCCGTCCACCTCGACCTGCGCGGGGACTCCCAGGTCCGGGCCGCGTTCCGCGACCTGGAGACCCGCTTCGCGGGACTCATGACCGGTGTGGTCCTGCAGCCCCTCGCCGCCCGTGGCACCGAACTCTTCGCGGGCGTCGTCCAGGACGAGGTCTTCGGGCCGCTCGTCCTGTCCGGGCTCGGCGGCACGGCCACCGAGGTCCTCGCGGACCACGCCGCCCGCCTCGCCCCGCTCACCGACCGCGACGTCCACGACCTGATCACCTCGCCGCGGTGCGCCCCGCTGCTGCTGGGCGCGAACGGGAACACCCCCGTCGACCTCAAGGAACTGGAACAACTGCTCCTGCGGCTGTCCCGGATGGCGGCGGACCTGCCGCAGCTCGCCGAGGCCGACTTCAACCCCGTCCTGGCGACACCCGGCGGCGTCACCGTGCTCGACGCACGGATACGCCTGCTGCCGCGCCGCCCCCAGGACCCGTATCTGCGCCGGCTGCGCTGAGGAGGGAACGACCATGAGGCACAACAAGGTCGGCTCCGTGATGACCGCGGACGTCGTCCGCGCCGAGCACGGCACGCCGTTCAAGGAGGTGGCCCAACTGCTGGCCGCCCATCGGATCAGCGGACTGCCGGTGGTGGACGAGGACGACAAGGTCGTCGGGGTCCTGTCCGAAACGGACCTGATGATGCACCAGGCGACCACTCCGGACCCGTACGAGCCGAAGCACCGCGCGAGGCTCGCCGAACTGACCCCGGGGGCCAAGCGCCGGACCGCGAAGGGCAAGGCACGCACCGCCGGTGAGCTGATGACGCAGCCCCCCGTCACCGTGCATGCGGACGACACCATCGTCCAGGCCGCCCGCACCATGGTCCGGCGGCATGTGGAACGGCTTCCCGTCCTCGACGAGGAGGACCGGCTCGTCGGGATCGTCACCCGCCGCGACCTCCTCCAGGTCTTCCTGCGGCCCGACCAGGAGATCCGCACCGAGGTGATCGAGGAAGTCCTGGTGCGCGCGCTGTGGCTGGCGCCGCGCAGCGTCGAGGTCTCCGTGGTGGAAGGCGTCGTCACGCTGACCGGACACATGGAACGCAAGAGCGAGACGGAGATCGCCGTCGCCATGACCCGCCGGATCGACGGTGTGGTCGACGTGGTCGGCAAGCTCACCTACCGGCTGGACGACGCGGACCTGCGTGCCGAGGCACAGACACAGACACCGCACGGCGTGGCCGACGACTGGCTGCGCCGTGCGGTGAAAGGAGGCGGACCGTCATGACCGACACCGTGCTGGTCACCTACGGAACGACGAACGGAGCCACGGCGGAGATCGCCGAAGCCGTCGTCGACGTCCTGCGCAAGGACGGGCTGACCGCCGAGGCGCTTCCGGCCCGGTCCGTGACGGACGTGGCGCGGTACGACGCCGTCGTGGTCGGCGGCGGGCTCTACGCGGGCCGCTGGCACAAGGACGCGCGGCGGTTCGTCCGTCGGCACCGCGCCGTGCTCGCGGAGCGTCCGGTGTGGTTCTTCAGCAGCGGACCGCTCGACGCCTCGGCCTCCGAGCGTGACATCCCGCCGGTTCGCGGCGTGCGGCGGGCCATGATCCGGCTGGACGTCCGGGACCACGTCACCTTCGGAGGATGCCTGGAAGAAGGCGCCAAAGGGCGGATCGCGGGGATGATCCTCCGTTCCGGGAAGGGCGGCGACTTCCGGGACTTCGGCGTGATCGAGGCCTGGGCACAGGACATCGCCGTGGCGCTGAAGTCCGCGTAGGAGGGGCGGCGTACTCGCGAGCTGCTGCACACCTTGTCCATCCGGATTCCCGATGTGCGGGTGCCGCTCGCCAGTCTCTCCGGTGGGCAGCGGCA
>NZ_JBSFMT010000162.1:0-1597 GCF_053599695.1 Streptomyces sp. NPDC000878
GTCCTACTCTCCCACAGGGTCCCCCCTGCAGTACCATCGGCGCTGTAAGGCTTAGCTTCCGGGTTCGGAATGTAACCGGGCGTTTCCCTCACGCTATGACCACCGAAACACGGTGAAACACATCAACCGCACCACTGCCTGTGACCATGGCAATGGGGTTGTTCGTGGTTTCAGAACCAACACAGTGGACGCGAGCAACTGAGGACAAGCCCTCGGCCTATTAGTACCAGTCACCTCCACCCGTTACCGGGCTTCCAGATCTGGCCTATCAACCCAGTCGTCTACTGGGAGCCTTAACCCCTCAAAGGGGGTGGGAACACTCATCTCGAAGCAGGCTTCCCGCTTAGATGCTTTCAGCGGTTATCCCTCCCGAACGTAGCCAACCAGCCATGCCCTTGGCAGAACAACTGGCACACCAGAGGTTCGTCCGTCCCGGTCCTCTCGTACTAGGGACAGCCCTTCTCAATGTTCCTGCGCGCGCAGCGGATAGGGACCGAACTGTCTCACGACGTTCTAAACCCAGCTCGCGTACCGCTTTAATGGGCGAACAGCCCAACCCTTGGGACCGACTCCAGCCCCAGGATGCGACGAGCCGACATCGAGGTGCCAAACCATCCCGTCGATATGGACTCTTGGGGAAGATCAGCCTGTTATCCCCGGGGTACCTTTTATCCGTTGAGCGACGGCGCTTCCACAAGCCACCGCCGGATCACTAGTCCCGACTTTCGTCCCTGCTCGACCCGTCGGTCTCACAGTCAAGCTCCCTTGTGCACTTACACTCAACACCTGATTGCCAACCAGGCTGAGGGAACCTTTGGGCGCCTCCGTTACTCTTTAGGAGGCAACCGCCCCAGTTAAACTACCCATCAGACACTGTCCCTGATCCGGATCACGGACCCAGGTTAGACATCCAGCACGACCAGACTGGTATTTCAACGACGACTCCCACCGAACTGGCGTCCGATGATCAAAGTCTCCCAGCTATCCTACACAAGCCGAACCGAACACCAATATCAAACTATAGTAAAGGTCCCGGGGTCTTTCCGTCCTGCTGCGCGAAACGAGCATCTTTACTCGTAGTGCAATTTCACCGGGCCTATGGTTGAGACAGTCGAGAAGTCGTTACGCCATTCGTGCAGGTCGGAACTTACCCGACAAGGAATTTCGCTACCTTAGGATGGTTATAGTTACCACCGCCGTTTACTGGCGCTTAAGTTCTCAGCTTCGCCACCCCGAAGAGTGACTAACCGGTCCCCTTAACGTTCCAGCACCGGGCAGGCGTCAGTCCGTATACATCGCCTTACGGCTTCGCACGGACCTGTGTTTTTAGTAAACAGTCGCTTCTCGCTGGTCTCTGCGGCCACCCCCAGCTCAGGATGTAAAATCCATCACCGGTGATGGCCCCCCTTCTCCCGAAGTTACGGGGGCATTTTGCCGAGTTCCTTAACCATAGTTCACCCGAACGCCTCGGTATTCTCTACCTGACCACCTGAGTCGGTTTAGGGTACGGGCCGCCATGAAACTCGCTAGAGGCTTTTCTCGACAGCATAGGATCATCCACTTCACCACAATCGGCTCGGCATCAGGTCTCAGCCTA
>NZ_JBSFMT010000162.1:1695-4010 GCF_053599695.1 Streptomyces sp. NPDC000878
GCCTATCGCACGGCCTACACCCTTACCCCGGGACAACCACCGCCCGGGATGGACTACCTTCCTGCGTCACCCCATCACTCACCTACTACCACCTTGGATCAGCGGCTCCACCACTTTCCTTTCCCCGAAGGGTCCGGAACGGCTTCACGGCTTTAGCATTAATGGGCTCGATGTTTGACGCTTCACAGCGGGTACCGGAATATCAACCGGTTATCCATCGACTACGCCTGTCGGCCTCGCCTTAGGTCCCGACTTACCCTGGGCAGATCAGCTTGACCCAGGAACCCTTAGTCAATCGGCGCACACGTTTCCCACGTGTGTATCGCTACTCATGCCTGCATTCTCACTCGTAAACCGTCCACGACTGGCTTCCGCCGCCGCTTCACCCGGCATACGACGCTCCCCTACCCATCCGTACTCCCGTTGGGGATATGTGTACGAATGACACGACTTCGGCGGTACGCTTGAGCCCCGCTACATTGTCGGCGCGGAATCACTAGACCAGTGAGCTATTACGCACTCTTTCAAGGGTGGCTGCTTCTAAGCCAACCTCCTGGTTGTCTCTGCGACTCCACATCCTTTCCCACTTAGCGTACGCTTAGGGGCCTTAGTCGATGCTCTGGGCTGTTTCCCTCTCGACCATGGAGCTTATCCCCCACAGTCTCACTGCCGCGCTCTCACTTACCGGCATTCGGAGTTTGGCTAAGGTCAGTAACCCGGTAGGGCCCATCGCCTATCCAGTGCTCTACCTCCGGCAAGAAACACACGACGCTGCACCTAAATGCATTTCGGGGAGAACCAGCTATCACGGAGTTTGATTGGCCTTTCACCCCTAACCACAGGTCATCCCCCAGGTTTTCAACCCTGGTGGGTTCGGTCCTCCACGAAGTCTTACCTCCGCTTCAACCTGCCCATGGCTAGATCACTCCGCTTCGGGTCTTGAGCGCGCTACTATACCGCCCTATTCGGACTCGCTTTCGCTACGGCTTCCCCACACGGGTTAACCTCGCAACACACCGCAAACTCGCAGGCTCATTCTTCAAAAGGCACGCAGTCACGACGCACCAAGTAAACTTGATGCGCGACGCTCCCACGGCTTGTAGGCACACGGTTTCAGGTACTATTTCACTCCGCTCCCGCGGTACTTTTCACCATTCCCTCACGGTACTATCCGCTATCGGTCACCAGGGAATATTTAGGCTTAACGGGTGGTCCCGCCAGATTCACACGGGATTTCTCGGGCCCCGTGCTACTTGGGTGTCTCTCAAACGAGCCGTTGATGTTTCGACTACGGGGGTCTTACCCTCTACGCCGGACCTTTCGCATGTCCTTCGCCTACATCAACGGTTTCTGACTCGCCTCACAGCCGGCAGACTGTGAAAGAGAGATCCCACAACCCCGCACACGCAACCCCTGCCGGGTCTCACACGTATACGGTTTGGCCTCATCCGGTTTCGCTCGCCACTACTCCCGGAATCACGGTTGTTTTCTCTTCCTGCGGGTACTGAGATGTTTCACTTCCCCGCGTTCCCTCCACACACCCTATGTGTTCAGATGTGGGTGACAGCCCATGACGACTGCCGGGTTTCCCCATTCGGAAACCCCCGGATCAAAGCCTGGTTGACGACTCCCCGGGGACTATCGTGGCCTCCCACGTCCTTCATCGGTTCCTGGTGCCAAGGCATCCACCGTGCGCCCTTAAAAACTTGGCCACAGATGCTCGCGTCCACTGTGCAGTTCTCAAACAACGACCAACCACCCGTCACAACCCACCAAAGCGGATTTTTACCGGGGTCGGCACTGAAGGCGGCCATACCGGCCGTACCCTCAGACACCCAACAGCGTGCCCGACCCGGTCCCGCCCGAAGATCATGCTTTCCACGCCCTCTTACGAGAGCAGTACTTGCAAGCCTCCGACCCGTGAACCAGACCGAATAATCAACGTTCCACCCATGAGCAACCACCGCCGGACGTATGCCGACGTAATGGCCCTGGACCACCAGGTGAAACCTGGCGGCCTAGATGCTCCTTAGAAAGGAGGTGATCCAGCCGCACCTTCCGGTACGGCTACCTTGTTACGACTTCGTCCCAATCGCCAGTCCCACCTTCGACAGCTCCCTCCCTTACGGGTTGGGCCACCGGCTTCGGGTGTTACCGACTTTCGTGACGTGACGGGCGGTGTGTACAAGGCCCGGGAACGTATTCACCGCAGCAATGCTGATCTGCGATTACTAGCAACTCCGACTTCATGGGGTCGAGTTGCAGACCCCAATCCGAACTGAGACCGGCTTTTTGAGATTCGCTCCGCCTCACAC
>NZ_JBSFMT010000163.1:0-5310 GCF_053599695.1 Streptomyces sp. NPDC000878
CAACGGCACCAACTTGGGGCCCCGACGAGGAACTGACGCACCAACAGCAGAAGTCACACACCAACTAACGATCAACTACTGGCGCAGGACACTAGGAGAGCACCATGCCTCCTGTAGAGCCGTTCGCATAACCCACGGACAGCGGGGACGGATTTGCGCGGTTCGAGTCGGGCGGAGAAGTCCTTCAATCTGCCCACGGCGTACCGAACTGAAGCTGCTTCCAGAAGGCCCATGGCATCGAGGGCCCCTTCAAATCGCTGCCGGTCAGCTGGTCCTCGCCGAACCAGCCTGGCCGATTCTGGGACTTCGCGTGCCTGTCGCGCACCAAACAGGCGATTAGTGTCCGAGGGCTAACGACCGGCAGTGACCAGATCTTCGAGCTGGTGTGCCAGCCCGGGACTGGGCTGGGGGATTGCGCCGAGCTCCTCAATGAGCTGGACGTCCAGGTCCTCCAACGCGTCCTTGACCGAGGCCTCTGGTACAACCACTTGGTCATCTGGCAAGTCGATGAACACGGTGACTCCGCCGGCCTCTGAGGTCGTCTCGACGACTTCATGTGCGACTGGCGAGTACTGGCAGGGTTCGTGTTCGAGGCTGGCCATCTGTCTGGCCCAGTGCTGGGCATCGCGCCATTCGCCGCGGCGCAGGTGCAGCAGGTATAGGCACAGCGCTCCGGTGGCTTGGCCGCCGCCAGCCGCGAACTGGAGCCAGAACTGCGCTCCCTCCTCGTGGTCGGCCAGCATGAGCAGACAGGCGAAGGCGAGGGCGCCCCCGGGGTCGCGTGCGTCATCGAAGTGAGCCAGGCGACGGGCGGCATCGTCATCGTGGATGACGCCCTGGCACAGGGCTCGGAGGTCGTGAGCCGCCCGCTCGTGGAGCATCAGTGGTGCCCACGCTGAGCGGCCCCCAGAGACCATGGCGGGGGACGTTATTGCCTGCATCCAGCGCAGTTCCAGCAGTTGCTCCGCGATGCGTTGCTGGGAGCTCTCAAGGTCGGCCGGCGTGTAGGTGCCGGCGAAGATGCGAGCTCGAGCGAGAGCTTCTTCGATCGTGCGCGGGCGTTGCGAGCCCATGGTTAGTCACTCCTCATCATCGACGTCCCCGATTTCGTCGATCTCCAGTCCAAGGTCCGCAGCCAGCCGCCGCTTGGCAGCGCGGCGCGTCGAACGGACGGTCGCCTCGCAGATGCCCATGACCAGCGCAGTGCGTTTGGTATGGAAGCCGAGGGCGAACTGGAGCACCATCACATCAAACTGGCGCTCCGGTAAGCGGGCCATTGCCGCGTAAAGGCCCAAGCCGTCCTCAAGTTCGGTAACCTGCGCGCGGAACTCCTGGCGGAAGCTGTCCAGGATGGGATCGCAGGCCGCGCGTATGGCGCGTTCGAAGGCCAGTGTCGCCTGGGCGGCCGGATCGCGGCCCTGGGCTTCCAGCTCGCTGGCGACTCGCTCTTTGAGCAGGGTCCAGGCCAGAGCGCCGGGGTTCTCGTGGACGGTCACCTTCTCCCAGATGACCGCCAGGAAGATGAAGGTGGTGTCCACCAGGCGGTCTGCGGCGACTTTGTCGCCCAACTGAACCTGGGCGTACTCGAAGTAGGCCTGGTGGTACAGCTCGTGGAAGGCCCAGAAGGCCGGCGGCATCATGTCGCTCGGTTCGCGCAGGGCGCGCTCATCGCGGTCGTCCGGAGGCTGGGCGTTCATCGACGGCCTCTTTCGTCGCGCCCGGGCTGGTCGGGCTGAGCGACGGGCTGCTGTTGCTCGATGAGAGTCGCCGCACCGACCCGTACGCCGGCGCTCAGGAGGCGTCGGAAACCGGAACGCACGTCGGGCGCAAACGCCCGAGCCGCGGCGGCCGAGGCCAGCACAAGGCTGGCAACGTCGTCGAGTGTCACCTGGTGGTCCTCTTGATCTCATGCGGCGCCAGTCAGCAGTTCGTCCCCAGCTCGTCAACTTCCGGCACCTGGAGTCTCGTTACTCCTGCGAGAAGCAAACCGTGCATGAGGGCCAGTTCGTGCAGAGCGCCTCACCACCAATTTTTAACGGAGAGTAGCTTTCCGGTTACGGCAAATGTCGTACACGGGTTCGCACCATCCCCCGCCCGCTCGCGCCACTGCTTTCGCCACGCCTGCCACCTGTGTATCCATCGAAGCGGCTCCTTGTCCGTCACGGTTTGCGCAAACTGTGAGCGATCGTTCAATTACGCTCATGTGACCGAGGTCACGGGCTCACGGAGCAGCAGGAGCGCGTGGCAAGGGATGGAGAGCTCCTGCAACTGCTGGTGACCAGCAGTTGCAGTGCATGGGCATCCATCTTCTACGGCTCGTCGCTAGCGGTTCTTGGCGAACTCCATGAACGCCGACCAAGCGGCTGGCTGGATGGCCACGACTCCGTGGCTGCGGGCCTTGGTGTCCCGCACCATCACCTTCGTCGGGTCGTTGTCAGCTACTTCAACGCAATTCTCGGTCCCTGTGTAGGTGCTCGTGCGCCAGTTCGGGGTCACAGGCTGCATGGTGGTGCTCTCCTAGTCGCTCGGCATCTGATCGAAATGTTGGTTGGCAGTGAGGATGAGGTCGCGGACGGCGGTGCCGTAGACCGCGGACTGCCTCAAGAGGGCAAAGGCCTTGGTGTACAGCTCGATCTCTCGGGGCTGCGTGACGGAGAACTCTGCCGAGTAGGTCTCAACCAGGACGAGTTTGTCGTCGAACATCGAGAAGCCGTGACCGAGCCAGATCTCCGTGGCGGCTGCACGCGGGACGATGCCCAGACTCACACGGGGCAACCCCATCAGGGCCAGGAGGCGGTCGAGTTGAGCCCTCATAACCTCTGGTCCGCCGACGTTGGAGTACAGAGCCTGTTCGCCGAGGAGCACGTTGTAGATCCGGTTGCCCTCATACAGGTACCGCTGCCGTTCGAGTCGCTTGCCGACGGCGGCCTCGGTGTCGTTGGGGAACTCCAGGAAGCGGACGGCTTGTTGGAAGATCTCGGCGGCGTAGTCCGCTGTCTGGAAGGTTCCCCAGATCATGTTGGGGTGCCAGATCCTAAAGACCTTGGTCCTGGCGTAGACGGGCAGGGACTTTTTTTGCCGGGTCTCGGCGCCCGTCTGCACTTGTCGGCGCCACTCCAGCCACAGCTCGTCGATGTGGCGCACTGTGGCAATCAGGTCATTGATGTGCTGCTCTTGCCGGGTAGCCGTGCACCAGGCCCTGATGTCCTGCTCGCTAGCGTTCTGTTTCCCGTGCTCAAGGCGAGAGACCTTCGACTCTTGCCAGTCGAGTGTGCGCGCCAGGGCCCGGCCGCTGGTGAATCCGGCATCCTTGCGGAAGCCGCGCAGTCGGGCACCCAGTGCCTCGCGTGTTTCTTGTGCTTGGTTGCTCACGGATGGTTCAGGGCTTGTACTCGCGGTGCGGGGTGGCCAGGTCCCAGAGCAGGTCCCGGACGCGAACACACTCGGCGACGAGGTCGGGAGTCTCGACCAGCTCGGATCCGAGCACGCGGCCGTCGTTGTCGAAGTGGCCCACGGCCAGGAGGCGTCCGTCGAACAGCCACCAGTCGTTGCCGCCTGCGGGGAAGACCAGCTCGGGCGGAACGAGCTGCCGAGGAATCCACCGGATCTCCTCGCCTGCCGCCTCATTGCGTGAGGTGGCGGCGTACTCCCACTGGATGTAGGGCGTGTGCGGTTGGGTGACGACGCGTACGCGACGGACGGACTTGCCCTCGCCGGTGACGCGCTGGATCAGCTGCGCCCACGGCTCCATGTACGAGTAGTCGACTGACTCTCCGCGGAGCCAGTTCTCGAACGGGCCGTCCTCGTCTGGGACCGAGTAGTCGTCCCTCAGCTCCAGATGGAAGGCGTCCTCCGTGAAGGTCTCAAAGAGCCGGTTGCGCTTGGCGCTGGAGATCAACTCCACGCGGTTCCTCCAGTAGGGCGGTGATCGTGGCTTTGGGCACCTCGACCACGGTCTCGTAGTCCGGAATCTCCATCTGGGACAGGGCCTCGGGGTCGGTGACCTCCAGGCCCTGGACGACGTACGTGCCAGCAGGCGTCAGGATCATGATCGGGTCTTCCAGACGCCTGAATTCGCTGGCTACCAGTCCGTCCTCCTTCAGGAACTCGAACAGCTCCGTCGGTACTTCCACTGCCGTCTGCCCGTCGGGGATGTCGAGCCGCATCAGCAGGTCGTTCGCGAAGATCTTCCAGCCCTGGACGAGGTACGTGTCCCGGTCCGTGGCGTACAGGGTCGGGCAGTCGCCCACGGTGGAGTTCTTACCAAGGAACCGTAGCTTCATGGCGCTCTCCTGTCTGCTGCCTTGCGCTTGTTTGCGCGATGCCTCGATGGTCGAGGGCCTGTTCGAGGCCGTCAATCCACTCGCTGCAAACTCGCGCAATCTTCTTGGGAGTTGGACGGCAGTCGTTCTACGTTCGTTCTCGAACCCAACCCCGCGCAGGCAGCATCGAGGGGAGAAGCGTGGTGGTGAGCGTGACCGAGGAACCCGAGGCCGACGTCGACAACTTGCCCATCGATGTTGAGTCGATCTCGGGCATCACGGATGACGTGCTGAAGATGGAGCTGAGTACGTCGACCCGAGAAGACATCGACTTCAAGACGACGAGGGTCATCGGTCTCGTGAGTCTGCTCCTGGCCGAAGAACTGGGCGCGAACGACGATGACGAAGTCATGGACCTGTTCCGGCAGGCGTACAAGCTGCTGGACCTGACCAACCGCCCCGGCAGACAGACGCCGAGCTTCACTGCCTTCTTCTTCATGCGTGACGTAGCCAACCTCACCCGGCGCCTGACATGGGTCTACGTCGAGAGGAACGGCGGGACACCACAGTGACTCAGAGAGAGCGGCCTGGTGTCGGAGACGAGGTCGAGTACAAACCGGGCTGCCGGGCGATCGTGACGGACGTCAGACATGGCGTACTCATCCTCCGGGCCGCGGCTCGTTCCGAGTGGCCGGCCGACAACCCGGACCAGCTCGTTGTGACGCGGACTCGGCAGGAACGCGCCGAGGCCGGAGCATGACCCGTCGCCAGTGGGTCAGGGGCACCTGTCTGCTCTGCCGTCGCTCCGATCAACTTGTGATCTTCATAGGACCCGTCGAGGTAGGCGGCTCCTCGGCCCCGGCATTCGCTTGTGGCGACTGCTGCGAGTGGTGTCGCCAAGTCGTCTGCTCCTACAACCAGCGGTGGGACGCACGTCCGGCCGTATAGCTCCCTGAGGTTCCCCCTGCCGACCGGACAGCTTGATACTGGGACGGATGGTCCCAGAGGAAGCAGTCACAGGTAGTGAGTAGCAAGAGCAACATGAGTA
>NZ_JBSFMT010000164.1:0-4936 GCF_053599695.1 Streptomyces sp. NPDC000878
GACTAACCCAGCCCGTCCGGCGTTTGAGGACGAGCGCGTTCAGCGCGATGCGGGGGTTCGGGGGCGGAGCCCCCGAGGGATGGGAACGGGTAAGGGCGGCGGGCGCGAGATCCCTCTTCGTCAGGGCTTTGTGCGGGGCAGCATCGGGTAGCTGCCCGTGTTGGTCGGGGCGTGTTCCGGGAGCCACAGGACCGCTACCGCGCCCTCTGCGGGGACGTCCTCCGGGGCGCCCGGTGGGCGTATGTTGCGGAACGTGAGGCGGGCGCCCAGGACGCGGGCCTGGCCTGCGGCGATGGTCAGGCCCAGGCCGTGGCCCTGGCCGGAGCGGTCGCTGCTGCCGGTGCGGAAGCGGCTCGGGCCGTCCGCCAACAGGTCCTCCGGGAAGCCCGTGCCGTGGTCGCGTACGCGGATGACCCTGCCCTCCACCGACACCTCTATCGGCGCCTTGCCGTGGCGTGCCGCGTTGGCGAGCAGGTTGAACAGCACCCGCTCCAGGCGGCGCGGATCCGTCGTGACCTCCGACTCGTGCACCACGTGTACGGCGATCTCCGGGTCCTTCGCGATCACCCGCCGCGCCACGAACTCGCCCAGCATGATGTCCTGCAACTCGGCCCGCTCCGACGCCCCGTCGAGCCGGGCCACCTCCAGGACGTCCTCGACCAGCGTGCGCATGGCCTTCGCCCGGTCCAGGACCAGCTCCGTCGGGCGCCCGGGAGGGAGGAGTTCGGCGGCGGTCAGCAGTCCCGTCACCGGCGTACGCAACTCGTGCGCGATGTCGGCTGTGACGCGCCGTTCCGCCTCCAGGCGCTGCTGGAGCGTGTCGGCCATCGCGTCCACCGCCCGGGCGAGGTCGTCGGTCTCGTCGCGTACGACACCGCCTATGGCATCCCGGACTCGTACGTCCGTCTCGCCTCTGGCGACCTGGTTCGCGGCTGCCGCCGCCTTCCGCAGCCGCCGCGACAACTGCGCGCCGATCAGCACGCCGAGCGCGCTGCCGCCCAGGACGACGGCGATCGAGCCGATGATCAGCGCCTGGTCGAGGTCGGCCATGATGTCCGTACTGCGGTCGGTGAACCCGGTGTGCAGCGACATGATGTGCCCGTCCTTGAGCGGTACGGCCGCCCAGATGTCCGGCACACCGTCCGGCCGGTCGGTCACATAGGTCGCCCGGCGGCCCTCCGCCGCCTTCTCCCGCAGCTCCTGCGGCAGGTTCGGGTCGTCGACCTTGATGCCGGGGAAGTTGGGCCGCCCCGACAGGTTGTAGTTGCTCTGCCCGATCAGGACGCGTTCGTCCGCGAGATCGCGCGCGCTGTCCAGCATCGAGACCCGGGCCGCGTTGTGCACGACCAGGCTGAGCGTCACCGCCACGAGCGCGCCGACCAGCGCGATGGCGGCGCTCAGCTTCCACCTGAGCCCGGTGTGGATCCCCGTCATTCCTCTGAACCTGGCGCCCATGGGCCCGCTCAGGCCTTCAACTTGTAGCCGAAGCCGCGGACCGTCTCGATCCGGTCCTGGCCGATCTTCGTACGCAGCCGCTGCACATGGACGTCGACGACGCGGGTGTCGCCGCCCCAGCCGTAGTCCCACACGCGTTCGAGGAGTTTGTCGCGGGAGAGGACCGTGCCCGGCGCGGACGAGAACTCCAGCAGCAGCCGCATCTCGGTGGGCGTCAGGGCCACCGGCCGGCCCTCCTTGCGGACCTCCATGCCCTCGGTGTCGATCTCCAGGTCGCCGAAGACGAGCACCCCGCCGGTCACGGCCGCCCCGCCCTCCGCAGCCGGCCCGTTCGGGCCGCTCGCGTGACCGAAGCGCCGCAGGACCGCGCGGATCCGGGCGACCAGGACGGCACCGTCGAACGGCTTCGTGACGTAGTCGTCGGCGCCCGCCTCCAGGCCCAGGACCACGTCGATGGAGTCGGCGCGCGCCGACAGCATGATCACCGGCACGGTGGACTCGTCGCGGATACGGCGGCACAGGCTGACCCCGTCGAGGCCCGGGACCATGACGTCCAGCAGGGCGATGTCGGGGCGGTCCGCGCGGAACGCCTCCAGGCCCGACAGCCCGTCGGGCATCGCGGTGACCGCGAAGCCGTCCCGCTCCAGGGCGAGTTGGGTGGCCTCGCGGATGACGTCGTCGTCCTCGACGAAGAGGACGTGGGTCTGGTCTGCCATCCCGGTGCTCTCAGTTCTCGTCTTGTGTGCCAGGTCGTGTGTCAGGTCAGTTGGGGGCCGTCGTCGGGGCGGTGTCGCCGTCGACCGCACCGCTGTACTCGTTGTGTGTGCGGTACTCCAGGGTGAAGCGGCCCGCCGTCCACCGGTAGGTGATCACATTCTCGCCCGACGGGCTCGTCACCGGGTCGTCCTTCTTGTACACCTGTTTGGTGACCACCAGGTCGCCCCGGTCTATCTCCGCGTAGACGGGGGACTCCTCGGCCCGGAAGACGTTCCGGTAGCCGGTGCCGCTGCCCGCCTCGCGGTACACGTACGACCCGACGCCGACGGCATCGCTGCACGTCATGACATTGACGACGACGTCGTCGGAGGCCCCGTCGGTCAGATCGCCGTACGACACGTCGACCGGGTACTCGTCCCCGACGCACGGCTTCAGCGCACGCTTGACCGAGACCGCGACCCCCGGGTCGTCCATGACGAGCCTGACCCCGTCCACGTCGTCCGTCGTGGCGTACGCGGAGGGCGCGGGGGTGGGGTTCACCTTGCCCGCGACGGCGTCGGCGCCGGCCGGCCCCTCGTCACGGGCGCCGGTGCCGCCGGTGGCGCAGGCGGTGACGAAAAGGGCGAGGGCGGCGAGCACGGCCGTCGCCGTGATC
Source organism: Streptomyces sp. NPDC000878 (assembly GCF_053599695.1). NCBI lineage: Bacteria > Bacillati > Actinomycetota > Actinomycetes > Kitasatosporales > Streptomycetaceae > Streptomyces > Streptomyces sp. NPDC000878. The sequence continues at coordinate 2,828 of NZ_JBSFMT010000164.1, forward strand.
ACCGCCTGAAAGGCTCGCCGGGCAGGTACGGACGGGGCCGGCCCCATGAGCCGCCCCGAGCCGTGCCCCGGCCATCCCCATGAGCCCGAACCCGGACCGGGACTGGTACCCGGACTCGGACCTGGACCCGTGGGTGGGTCCGCGTCCGAATCCGTCCCTGTCCGGGGCGGAGTCCGTGGGACCCCGGGATCGGTCGCCCCTGTGCCTAGGCCGCGCAACGCTCCCGCTCCTCATGCTCCAGCGCGCGTGCGTCCAGATCGCGGGCCTCCAGCTCCTCCCGGAGCCGGGCGAGCGCCCGGTGCAGCGTGCTCTTGACCGTTCCGGCCGACATGCCGAGGGCGGCGGCCGTCTCCTCCGTGGACATCTGCTCCCAGTGTCGCAGTACGACGACACTGCGCTGCTTGGGTGCGAGCACCTTCATGACGTCCATCAGGAGCGCGCGGTCCGCGTGCTGCTCGGTGGAGTCGTCCACGCACGCGTCCGGAAGCTGCTCGGTGGGCACCTCCTCCAGCTTGCGCGCCCGCCACCACTCGGTCCGGGTGTTGATCATCACCCGGCGGAGGTAGGCGTCCGCGAGGCGCTTGTCCGCTATGCCCTCCCAGCGGCCGTACGTCCGTACGAGCGCGGTCTGCAGCAGGTCCTGGGCGTCGACGGGGTCCGGGACCAGTCGACGGGCGCTGCGCAACAGCGCGTCCTGCCGCGTGCGGACGTACTCCTCGAATTCGAGCACCTCGCCCTGCTGCGTCATGTCCAACCGCCTCCGATCCCCGTTTCCGACCCGCCTGCCGGCCGGCTTTCACTGCCCTGTGGTCTGTACAGGGATGAAGCTACGGAGGGGTTGTCACGGGGTTGTCCGAGCCAGCCTGCGGGGAGCGCGCGGCTGTCCGTCGGTTGTGTAACGGAAGTAGGGGAGGGGTAAGCGGGCGGGGTAATTGGTGGTGATGTGGGGTGATTTGGCGGGCGGGGGAGGGGTGTTCGGCGCGTTACGGAAGGCCGAGTCTGTGTCCCGGCATGTGTCTCAGCTGTGCGGCAGGCGGTAAAGCCCGCCCGGCAGCGGCTCGACCAGACCGTCCGAGACGAGGCCGTCGAGGGCCCGGGCGCGCTGCACCGGCTCGTGCCACACCCGGTCCAGCGCGGCCTGCGGTACGGGGGTGTGGGCCTCGCGGAGTACGGCGAGCAGCTTGCCGCGCACCTGGCGGTCCGTGCCCGCGTACGTCTGGCCGCGGCGGGCCGGCCCCTCGTGCTCGGGCTTCCCGGCGAGCCGCCAGGCGCACTGGGCGGCGATCGGGCAGCGGTGGCAGCTCTCGTTCCTGGCCGTGCAGACGAGCGCGCCGAGTTCCATGGAGGCCGCGGCCCAGCGGGCGGCCGTGGGCTCGTCGTCCGGCAACAGGGCGCGGGCGAGCTTGCGTTCGGCGGCGGTGGTGGCGTTCGGGGGGTACTGGACGCCGGTGACGGCACGGGCGAAGACACGGCGGACGTTCGTGTCCAGTACGGCGTGCCGCTGGCCGTAGGCGAAGGAGGCGACGGCGGCTGCGGTGTACTCGCCGATGCCGGGGAGCGCGAGCAGCTGGGAGTGGTCGGTGGGTACGTCGCCACCGTGGCGTTCCGTTATGGCGACCGCGGCGCCGTGCAGGCGGAGGGCGCGGCGGGGGTAGCCGAGGCGGCCCCAGGCGCGGACGGCTTCGCCGGGGGCGTCCTTGGCGAGGTCGGCGGGGCGGGGCCAGTTGGCGAGCCACTGCTCGTAGACGGGCAGTACGCGGCTGACGGGGGTCTGCTGGAGCATGAACTCGCTGACCATCACGCCCCAGGGGCCGGCGTCGGGGTGGCGCCAGGGGAGGTCGCGGGCGTGCTCGTCGAACCAGTCGATGACGGGGGAGTGGAGGTCGGTGGTGGGGGTGTCGGCGGGGGTGTTGGCGTCGCGGTGCGGGGGCTTCGTGGGCGCAGTCATGGCGGGTCCGATCCTGCCATGTGGGGGTGCGGGGGTGTGCGATGCGGTGCGGTACCGGCGGGGTTGTTTTCGCCCCCGCCGCCCTTACCCGTTCCCATCCCCTGGGGGCTGCGCCCCCAGACCCCCGCTGTCGGCCTGAACGGCCTCGTCCTCAAACGCCG
>NZ_JBSFMT010000165.1:0-4856 GCF_053599695.1 Streptomyces sp. NPDC000878
TCACGGCAGCGCCGATGATCGTCCCGGTCACCCCCAGCAGGGACGCCAGCACCGCGCCGACCACTGTTGCGAGCGCGCTCGCCACCACCTGCACATTTCGCCCCGGAAGGGGCGCGGCTCGTTCACGTGCGCGTCAGGGTTGTGTCAAAGACGTAGCCCTGCCTGCTTCTCGTCCCTTTTGTCGACATTGCTGGACGTAAGGTCGACGCTGCGTACACAGCGGGCGCGGGAAGACAATGAGGCCATGGGACGCGGCAAGCTTCGGATCTACCTCGGTGCGGCACCGGGCGTCGGCAAGACGTACGCGATGCTGTCCGAGGCGCACCGCCGTGTCGAGCGGGGAACGGACTGTGTGGTGGCCTTCGTGGAGCACCACAGCCGGCCGCGTACGGAGGTGATGCTCCACGGGCTGGAGCAGATCCCGCGCAAGGAGCTTGCCTACCGCGGATCCGTGTTCACCGAGATGGACGTGGACGCCGTGCTCGCCCGCCGGCCGCAGGTCGCCCTGGTGGACGAACTGCCGCACACCAATATCCCGGGCTCACGCAACACCAAGCGCTGGCAGGACGTCGAGGAGCTGCTGGCCGCCGGTATCGACGTGATATCGACTGTCAACATTCAACATCTTGAGTCGTTGGGTGACGTGGTTGAGTCGATCACTGGTGTACGTCAACAGGAGACGGTTCCCGACGAAGTGGTCCGGCGTGCGGATCAGATCGAGCTGGTCGACATGTCCCCGCAGGCGCTGCGCAGGCGGATGGCCCACGGCAACATCTACAAGTCCGACAAGGTCGACGCGGCCCTCTCCAACTACTTCCGCCCGGGGAACCTGACCGCCCTGCGGGAGCTGGCGCTGCTGTGGGTCGCCGACCGGGTCGACGAGTACCTGACCGAGTACCGCAGCGAGCACCAGGTGTCGAAGATCTGGGGCTCCCGGGAGCGGATCGTGGTCGGGCTGACCGGCGGGCCCGAGGGCCGTACGTTGATCCGGCGGGCCGCGCGGCTCGCGGAGAAGGGTGCGGGCGGCGAGGTCATGGCCGTCTACATCTCCCGCAGCGACGGGCTGACCAACGCCTCGCCGAAGGAACTGACCGTCCAGCGGACCCTGGTCGAGGATCTCGGCGGAACGTTTCACCATGTGGTCGGGGACGACATCCCGGTGGCCCTGCTGGACTTCGCGCGGGGCGTGAACGCCACCCAGATCGTGCTGGGCGTCTCCCGGCGCAAGACCTGGCAGTACGTCTTCGGGCCCGGGGTCGGCGCGACCGTGGCCCGGGAGTCGGGGCCCGACCTCGACGTCCACCTGATCACGCACGGCGAGGCGGGCAAGGGGCGCGGGCTGCCCGTGGCCCGGGGCGCCAGGCTCGGGCGGGCCCGGATCATCTGGGGCTGGCTGGTCGGCGTGGTCGGCCCGGTCGCCCTCGCGCTGCTGCTGAACACCGTCGACCTCGGCCTCGCCAACGACATGCTGCTGTTCCTGGCGCTCACGGTGGCGGCGGCCCTGCTCGGCGGACTCCACCCGGCGCTCGCCTCGGCGGCCTTCGGCTCGATGCTGCTGAACTACTACTACACGCCGCCGTACCACCGGCTGACCATCGCCGACCCGAAGAACATCGTCGCCCTCGTGATCTTCTTCGGGGTCGCCGTGGCGGTGGCGTCCGTGGTGGACCTGGCCGCCCGGCGTACGCATCAGGCGGCCCGGCTGCGGGCCGAGTCGGAGATCCTCTCCTTCCTCGCGGGGAGCGTCCTGCGCGGCGAGACCAGCCTGGAGGCGCTTCTCGAACGGGTCCGGGAGACCTTCGGGATGGAGTCCGTGGCCCTGCTGGAGCGCGCCTCCGACGTCGATCCGTGGACCTGCGCGGGCAGCGTCGGCACCCGGCAGGCGGTGGAGCGCCCGGAGGACGCGGACGTGGACATGCCGGTCGGCGACCACATGGCGCTCGCGCTGTCCGGACGGGTACTGCCCGCCGCCGACCGGCGCGTACTGGCCGCGTTCGCCGCCCAGGCGGCCGTGGTGCTCGACCGCCGGCGCCTCCAGTCCCAGGCCGACCAGGCCCGTGCCCTCGCCGAGGGCAACCGGATCCGCACGGCGCTGCTCGCCGCCGTCAGCCATGACCTCCGTACGCCACTGGCCGGGATCAAGGCGGCGGTCACGTCGCTGCGGTCGGACGACGTGGCGTGGTCCGAGGAGGATCAGGCCGAGCTGTTGGCCGGCATCGAGGACGGGGCCGACCGGCTCGACCACCTCGTGGGCAACCTGCTGGACATGTCCCGGCTCCAGACCGGCACCGTCACCCCGCTGATCAGGGAGATCGACCTCGACGAGGTGGTGCCGATGGCGCTGGGGGGCGTACCCGAGGACAGCGTCGAGCTGGACATTCCGGAGACGCTGCCGATGGTCGCCGTCGACCCCGGGCTGCTGGAGCGGTCGGTGGCCAACCTGGTCGAGAACGCCGTCAAGTACAGCCCGTACGGGGAGACGGTGCTGGTGGCCGCCAGTGCCATCGCCGACCGGGTGGAGGTGCGGGTGGTGGACCGTGGGCCGGGCGTGCCGGACGAGGCGAAGGACCGCATTTTCGAGCCCTTCCAGCGGTACGGTGACGCTCCGCGCGGGGCCGGGGTCGGACTGGGCCTGGCCGTGGCCCGGGGGTTCGCCGAGGCGATGGGCGGCACGCTCCAGGCCGAGGACACGCCTGGGGGCGGACTGAGCATGGTGCTCACGGTGCGGGCGGCGGGAGAAGGTGTCGGTACGGGGGACGAGTCTGTGCGGCGTGGTGGAGTGACGGGGGCTGTGGGAGTGGGAACAGAAGTGCGGTCGGAAAGGCAGGTGTCATGACCCGGGTGCTGGTGGTCGAGGACGAGCCGCAGATCGTGCGGGCGCTCGTGATCAACCTCAGGGCACGCAAGTACGAGGTCGACGCGGCCCCCGACGGTGCCACCGCCCTCGAACTCGCCGCCGCGCGCCACCCCGACGTGGTCGTGCTCGACCTGGGGCTGCCCGACATGGACGGCGTCGAGGTGATCAAGGGGCTCCGGGGATGGACCCGGGTGCCCATCCTGGTGCTGTCGGCCCGGCACTCGTCCGACGAGAAGGTCGAGGCGCTCGACGCGGGCGCCGACGACTACGTCACCAAGCCCTTCGGGATGGACGAGCTGCTGGCCCGGCTGCGGGCCGCCGTCCGCCGGGCCGAGCCCACCGGGAGCGGCGAGGACGACGTCATGGTGGAGACCGACGAGTTCACCGTCGACCTCGCCGCGAAAAAGGTCCACCGCGGGGGGCACGACGTACGGCTCACTCCCACGGAGTGGCATCTGCTGGAGGTGCTCGTGCGCAACACGGGCCGGCTGGTCAGCCAGAAACAGCTGCTCCAGGAGGTGTGGGGGCCGTCCTACGGGACGGAGACCAACTATCTGCGCGTGTACATGGCGCAGCTGCGGCGGAAGCTGGAGACGGACCCCTCGCATCCGAAGCACTTCATCACCGAGCCCGGGATGGGGTACCGGTTCGAGCGGTAGGGCCTGCTCCGGTGAGGTTGTATGCACGGGGGTACGTCGGTGTCGGTGGGCGCCGGTACGCTTCAGGTATGAGTGCTGTTCCTCGTTCCGAGAAGCCGACGGGCCGGTTTCGGCGCATGCTCGACCGGCTCTCCTCGTCGCAGGAGGACCTGGAGTCCGAGGAGCTGCGCGAGGACACCGAGACCGCGGGCTGTACGCGTATCGGTGACTGCCACGACCGACAGATAGTGACGGTTACTGGTACCTTGCGCACGGTCACGCTGCGGCCGAGGGCGGGGGTCCCGGCCCTGGAGGCCGAGCTGTTCGACGGCTCGGCCGCGCTGGACGTGGTGTGGCTCGGCAGACGCTCCATCGTCGGGATAGAGCCGGGACGCAAGCTGATCGCGTCGGGGCGGATCTCGATGAGCAGGGGCCGCCGTGTGCTGTTCAATCCGAAATACGAACTGAGACCTCTCGGACGGGAGTAGCCGGTGACGTCGCTCGACAAGCCGACCGAAGACGCCCAGCACGATTCCAGGGCGGTGACCGAGGCCGCGCTCTTCGAGGCGTTCGGCGGTCTGCGGGGCATGATCGAGACGGTCCTGCCGGGGCTGCTCTTCGTCACGATCTACACGATCAAGAAGGACCTGCACGCGTCGGCCATCGCGGCCCTCGCTGTCTCGGTGGTGCTGGTCGTGGTGCGCCTTGTCACGAAGGACACCGTCAAGCACGCCTTCAGCGGGGTGTTCGGGGTCGCCTTCGGTGTCGTCTTCGCGATGATGACGGGCGATGCCAAGAACTTCTATCTGCCCGGCATGCTCTACACGCTGGGGCTGGCGCTGGCGTACATCATCACGACGCTGTGCGGTGTTCCGCTGCTCGGGCTGATCCTCGGCCCGGTCTTCAAGGAGAACCTCTCCTGGCGTACGCGCAACCCGGGGCGCAAGAAGGCTTACGCGAAGGCCAGTTGGGCCTGGGGGCTGATCCTGCTCGCCAAGTGCGCGATTCTCTTCCCGCTGTACTGGTGGGCGGACACGGCGTCGTTCGGGTGGGTGCTGGTGGCGCTGAAGATTCCGCCGTTCCTGTTGGCCGTGTGGCTCACGTGGGTGTTCCTGGCGAAGGCGCCCGCGCCTATCGATGTGTTCGCGGAGATGGAGGCGGAGGAGCGGGCTGAGGAGGAGCGGCGGAAGGCTTCGGCTTCTTCTGAGTAGGGGGTGTGTGGGGCGGGCGTTGGATTCTTCTCGCCCCCGCCGCCCCTACCCGTCCCATCCCGTTCCTGGGGGCTGCGCCCCCAGACCCCCCTTCGCGCTGAACGCGCTCGTCCTCAAACGCCGGACGGGCTGGGAGGGGGGTCTGCGGGT
>NZ_JBSFMT010000166.1:0-4823 GCF_053599695.1 Streptomyces sp. NPDC000878
TGAGGCGGGTGCTGGGTTGGGACGGGTTGGGGCGGCGGGGGCGCAAAAACTACGCCCCCGCCCGATCCCGCCCCCGCCGCCTCCCCAACAGCTCCGCCAACCCCCGCCGAGTAGCCGCCAGCACCACCCGATCCTCCGCCCGCAGCACATACGTCTCCGGCAGATCCCACACCAGCCCCGAAGGCCGCCCCTCCACCGGTGCCCCCACCCCCGTGTCCAGCGCCAGCACCCGCCACGCCCCCGCCCGAAACGCCTCCCCCACCGTCCGCCCCTCCAGCTCCGCATGCCCGCCCACCCGCATCGCCGCGAACAGCAACACCCGCCGCTCGACAGGAATCGTGCCCAGGATCTGCGTCTGGCGCCCCATCATCGCCCCGGCGAACGCGGGCGCCGCCAGATGCGAAACGCTCCGGCTCCGGGTCGTCGCGCCGGGGTGCGCCGCGCGCAGGGTGCGGTACACGGCGGTGGCGAAGTCGTCGTCGTACAGGCGCAGGACGACGCGCAGGTCGGGCCGTACGGAACGCCCGTACAGCACCGCCTCCAGGTTGGTCGTGTCGGCGCTGGTGAGGGCGAGGAGGGCCTGTGCGCGGTTGATCTTCGCGGCTTCCAGGACGCCCTCCTGGGTCACATCACCCAGTACCACCGGCACACGCAACCGCCGTGCCGTCGCCAGACCCCGCGCCTCCGGGTCCGCCTCGACGCACACCACCGGGATGTTGAGTTCGCGCAACCGGGTCAGCACCCTCGTGCCGATCTTGCCGAGTCCGAGCAGCACCACATGCCCGCCGAGCCCACGCGGCGGCTTGCGCACGGCGGAACCGCTCCGGAAGGTGCCCAGCGCCTCCAGCACCGCAGCCAGCAGCACCGGCAGCAGCAGCAACCCGACCAGCCCGGACAGGAGTTGGAGGATCTGGCGGGTCATGGACGCCCCGATCGCGGGGTCGTTGATCGCGAAGAGGTCGAGCAGGGTCAGGTACGTGGCGTGGACGGGGTGGTCGCCCGTCGCGACCGTCAGCGCGACCGCGAGGGCGATCACACAACCGACCATCACCGCCAGGGACCAGCGCAGCCGCCGCGAGAACAGCGAGCCGAACGGAGGGACCACGCCCCGGCCCCGGCCGCCCGACATCGACGTCCCGGAGTACGCGTACGACACCTGCTGGAGTACGACCGTCCCGCGCCCCGTCGCCGCAGCCACCGCCGCCGCGTCGGGGAGCAGCCGGGGCCCCTGGTCGCCGTCGCTCTCGGAGCCGTCGGCGCCGGCCGGGTCGCTGCTGGTGGTGGAGAGCAGGGCGAGTGTGTACAGGCCGGGGTCGGCGACCTCGCCCGGCGCGGGCGGCTGCCGTTCCACCGCGCGCAGCAGCAGCCCGTCGGTCTGGATGACCTTGCTGGTACCGGTGATGGCGGTGGCGGCGAGCGCGGGAGCGGCCGTGTCGGCGTCGGACAGCACGGTGGTGGACGCGTCGACCCTCCTGTCCGCACCACTGCCGTCACCCTCGGCCATCGCTGCCGCCGCCGCCAACACCGAGGCCTGGTCGAGGAGTTCCTCGATGTGCTGGCCCAACCGCCGGTTGTAGAGCCGCAGTACGAGCCGCAGGCGTGGGTTGAGGCGGCGGGCGGTGAGGGCGGCGCGGATGTTGGTCTCGTCGTCGTCGTACACGAGAGCCAGGGCCGCCGCCCGCTCCCCGCCCGCCTCGGCGAGCACCGCCTCGGTCAGCTCGACGGCCTCCAACACCCCTTCGTGCAGGGAGGGTTCACCAGAGCCACCAGGAGCAGTGGTGGTCCCGTTGCCCGCCGCCCTGCTGACGACCGCCGACATCCGGTCCAGCAGAGCCGACGCCGTCCCGGCGGCCCGGACGACCACCGGCGGCCGTACGTTCCGCTCCGAGGGCGGTACGACGAGGGTGACCTGTTCGCCGTACACGTTCCGGAGTTCGTGGGCGAGCCGGTGGGCGAGCCCGTCGTCCCCGCACACGATCATGTGACCGACCGGATCACCCGCACCCGGCCCGTTCGGTCCGTTCGGCCCGCTCTGACTCGGAAGGTTCCCCAGGATCGCCACGAGGGAAAAGACTGCCTCACCGGGACAGGTGGTTCCCGACCGGGGCCGATGCCGCAATCATGACCCAATGCAGCGGCCCCACCCACGCCACCCCCAGACCCGCCTACCCCGGCTCCACACCCCCGAGTGGTTCACGGCCGACGACGCGACCCTCAACGTCGCGCTGGTGTACCCGATGCAGGGCCCTGCCGGGATCTTCGGCCCGGCGTGCGAGGCGTGCGCGCGGCTGGCCGCCGAGGAGGTCAACCGGGCGGGCGGGGTCCTGGGCAAGGAGCTGCGGCTGATCGAGGTCGACGGGGGCGCCGAGCCGCAGCGGGTCGCCGGGGAGGTCGAGGCGCTGGTCGCGACCGGTGTGGTGCAGGGCGTCACCGGCTGGCACATCTCGTCCGTACGGCAGGCCGTGGCGCCCCGGGTCGCGCACCGGGTGCCGTACGTCTACACGGCCCTGTACGAGGGCGGCGAGCGCACCGAGGGCGTCTTCCTGACGAGCGAGACGCCCGCCGGGCAGCTGCGCCCGGCGATGCGGCTGATCAGCGAGGCGCGGGGCGTACGGCGCTGGTTCGTCGTCGGCAACAACTATGTGTGGCCCCGGCAGACGGCCCGCGCCGCCCGCCGGTACGCGCGCGAGAACCGGGGCCGGGTGTGCGGGGAGGCATACCTGCCGCTGGGCACGGACGACTTCACCGACGTACTGCGGCGCATCGAACACGCGGACGCGGACGGGGTGTTGATGCTCCTCGTCGGCAGCGACGCGGTCCGCTTCAACCGTGCCTTCGGCGCCTTCGGGCTCGACCGGCGGAGTGTCCGGCTGAGCACCCTCATGGACGAGAACATGCTGATGGCCAGCGGCCCCGAGGCGACCCGCGACCTGTTCAGCACGGCCGGTTTCTTCGCGTCACTGGCCAACCAGGACACCCTGGACTTCCACGGCAGTTACGCCGCCCGGTTCGGCATCGACGCCCCGGCGCCCGGCAGCCTCGGCGAGTCCTGCTACGAGGGCGTGCTGCTGCTCGCCGCCCTCATCGAACGCGCCCGCACGCTCGACGTGTCCGCGATCGGCGCGGCGGCGGACGCGGTGTCGTACGAGGGCCCGCGCGGCCTCCTGCGCCTGCGCGACCGGCATGTACGCCAGCGCATCTACCTGGCGGAGGCGGACGGCCTCGACTTCACCGTCCTCGCCCAACTGGACACCGGGGAAGCCGGAAATTAGGTCCTCCATAGATCCTTCCGTCCGGAAGCATTAATTGACGAAATTTAGTTCCGCCGGAAACTGTTCTTCAATTGCGCGGAAACGCCCTCGAAACAGTTAACTCCCAGGCTGTGGACGCACTTACCCCCTCGCGTCCCCCTCCTCCCCTTCTCCTCCTCCCCTCTCCTCTTCCCTCCTCCCCAAGGGCGGTTCCGCATGTCTGGGCTCAGTATCAACAGGCGTGGTCTGTTGGCCGGTATATCGGCCGTGGGCGCGTCCGCCGCTCTCAGCGCCTGTGGCGCGAAGACCGGTTCGGACACGTCCTCGGACGCCGGTGTGAAGGGCGACACCTCCGGCAGCACGGTCAAGGTGGGTCTGCTCAACTCGCTGTCCGGCACGATGGCGATCAGTGAAGTCACCGTCCACAACGCGCTGTTGCTCGCGGTGAAGGAGATCAACGCGGCCGGTGGTGTGCTGGGCAAGAAGCTGAACCCGATCAGCCAGGACGGTGCCTCGGACTGGCCGACCTTCGCGGAGAAGGCGGAGGCGCTGATCAAGGACGACAAGGTCGTGGCGACCTTCGGCTGCTGGACCTCGTCGAGCCGCAAGGCGGTGAAGCCCGTCTTCGAGCGGTACAAGTCACTCCTCTTCTACCCCGTGCAGTACGAGGGACTTGAGGAGTCGCCGTACATCTTCTATACGGGTGCGACGACGAACCAGCAGATCGTGCCGGCGCTGGATTACCTGAAGAAGCAGGGGCTGACGAAGCTGTACCTGGTCGGCAGCGACTACGTCTTCCCGCGCACGGCCAACAAAATCATCAAGGCGTATGCGAAGGCCAAGGGGATGACGGTGGTCGGTGAGGACTACGCGCCGCTGGGCTCGACGGAGTTCTCCACGATCGTCAACAAGGTCAAGAACTCCGGTGCGGACGCCGTGTTCAACACCCTCAACGGGGACAGCAACGTGGCGTTCTTCAAGGAGTACAAGTCCTCCGGGATGACCGCGAAGAGCATGCCGGTGCTGTCCGTCTCCATCGCGGAGGAGGAGGTGAAGAGCATCGGGACGCAGTACCTGGAGGGGCAGTTGACGGCGTGGAACTACTACCAGACGACGCCGGGCGCTGCGAACACGAAGTTCGTCGCGGCGTACCAGGCGGCGTACGGCAAGGGGAAGCCGACCAGTGACCCGATGGAGGCCGCGTACATCTCGGTGTACCTGTGGAAGGAGATGGTCGAGAAGGCGGGCTCCTTCGACGTGCCGAAGGTGAAGGCGGCCTCGGACGGCATCACCTTCGCGGCCCCTGAGGGCGAGGTCACCGTCGACGGTGCGAGTCAGCACGTCTACAAGACGGCGCGGATCGGCAAGGTGGGCGCCGACGGCTTGATCACGGAGGTCTGGAACTCAGGCAAGCCGATCAAGCCGGACCCCTTCCTGAAGGGCTACGACTGGGCGTCGGGCCTGTCCTAAGCAGTTTCCTCGCCCCCGCCGCCCCTCCCCGTCCCATCCTCGGAGGCTCCGCCCCCGAACCCCCGTTCGTCCTCAAACGCCGGACGGGCTGACATACCAGCC
>NZ_JBSFMT010000167.1:0-4772 GCF_053599695.1 Streptomyces sp. NPDC000878
CCTCAATCGCCGGACGGGCTGAAAATGCGGGCCTGGGCTGAAAGATCAAGCCCCGGCCGGCACCACCCAGCCCGTCCGGCGTTTGAGGACGAGCGCGTTCAGCGCGATACGGGGGTCTGGGGGCAGAGCCCCCAGGGATGGGATGGGACGGGTAAGGGCGGCGGGGGCGAGAAACCTCACGCCAGCGTCGCGACCAGCACCGCCTTGATCGTATGCAACCGGTTCTCCGCCTCGTCGAAAACGACCGAGTGCGCGGACTCGAACACCTCGTCCGTGACCTCCAGCGACTCCAGCCCGTACGTCTCGTATATCTCGCGGCCGACCTTCGTGCCGAGATCATGAAACGCCGGCAGACAGTGCAGGAACTTCACGTCCGCGTTCCCGGTCGCCCGCAGCACATCCATCGTCACCGCGTACGAAGCCAGCGCAGCGATCCGCTCGGCCCACACCGCCTTCGGCTCCCCCATCGACACCCACACATCGGTGGCGACGAAGTCGACCCCCAGCACACCCTCCGGCACGGACTCCGTCAGCGTCACCCGCGCACCGCTCGCCTCCGCCAGCTTCCGCGCGTCGGCGACGACCTCCTCGGCGGGCCAGTACGCCCGCGGCGCGACGATCCGTACGTCCATGCCGAGCAGCGCACCGGTGATCAGATACGAGTTCCCCATGTTGAAGCGGGCGTCGCCGAGGTAGGCGAAGGCGATCCCCTTCAGCGGCTTGCCGCCGCCGTGCTCGATCATCGTCAGTACGTCGGCCAGCATCTGGGTGGGGTGCCAGGCGTCGGTCAGGCCGTTGAACACGGGCACACCCGCGTATGCCGCCAGCTCCTCCACCGCCGCCTGGCTGTCACCCCGGAACTCGATCCCGTCGTACATCCGCCCGAGCACCCGAGCCGTGTCCTTCACGGACTCCTTGTGCCCCATCTGCGAGCCCGACGGGTCGAGGTACGTCGTCGAGGCACCCTGATCCGCCGCCGCGACCTCGAACGCGCAGCGCGTACGCGTCGAGGTCTTCTCAAAGATCAGCGCGATGTTCTTCCCTGCCAGATACCGCGTCTCCGTCCCGGCCCGCTTCGCCGCCTTCAGCTCCGCGGCGAGATCGAGCAGCCCACGGAACTCCTCCTCGGTGAAGTCCAGCTCCTTGAGGAAGTGGCGCCCGGCGAGGGCGGTCGGGACAGTCGCCATGGGGGCGCTCCAAGTGATCCGGCAGGACGTACATGACATGAACGAATGGAAGTCTATACGACTCCTTACATTTATATACAGTCAGATTTCCCTAGGTCACCGCGTCAGGTCACCGCGTCCCGTTGCACCGGACAACTCATGCACCGCGGCCCGCCCCTCCCCCGCCCCAGCTCACTGCCCGGGATCTCTATCACCTCGATGCCCTGCTTGCGCAGATGCGTGTTCGTGGTCGCGTTGCGCTCGTACGCGACCACCACACCCGGCTCGACGGCGAGGACGTTGCAGCCGTCGTCCCACTGCTCGCGCTCGGCCGCGTGCACGTCCTGGGTCGCGGTCAGGACACGGATCTCGCTCCGCCCGAGCGCGGCGGCGATCGCCCGGTGCATGTGCTCCGGCGGATGGTCGGTGACCTTCAACTCCTTGTCCCCGACGCCTGGCTCGATGGTGTACGAGCGGAGCATGCCGAGTCCGGCGTACTGGGTGAAGGTGTCGCCGTTGACCATCGTCATCACGGTGTCGAGGTGCATGAACGCGCGCCGCTTGGGCATGTCGAGCGCCACGATCGTCTCGGCCGACCCGGCGGCGAAGAGCTTGTGCGCGAGCATCTCGACCGCCTGAGGGGTGGTGCGCTCGCTCATGCCGATGAGTACGGCGCCGTTGCCGATGACGAGCACATCCCCGCCCTCGATGGTGGAGGGGTAGTCCGCCTGCCCCTCCGACCAGAGGCGGAAGGTTTCGTCACGGAAGAGGGGGTGGTGCCGGTAGATCGCCTCGAAGTGCACGGTCTCCCGCTGACGCGCCGGCCACCGCATCGCGTTGATGGAGACGCCGTCGTAGATCCAGGCGGAGGTGTCGCGGGTGAAGAGGTGGTTGGGGAGGGGGCCGAGGAGGAAGTCGTCCAGGTCCATGACATGGAAGCGGACCGAGGTCGGTTCCGCGTGCGCGGCGAGGAACTCGCGCTTGGTGATGCCACCGATGAGCAGTTCGGCCAGCTCGGCGGCGGGCAGGTTCTCGAAGGCGGCGCGGAGGTGGTCGGTGGCGAGCGGACCGTACTCCTTCTCGTCGAAGACGCGGTCCAGTACGAGCGTCCGGGCCGCCGGGATCGCCAGGGCCTCGATGAGCAGGTCGCCGAAGAGGTGGACGGCCACGCCTCGGTCGCGCAGGACGTCGGCGAAGCCGTCGTGCTCGGCGCGCGCACGGCGCACCCACAGGACGTCGTCGAAGAGAAGGGCGTCCTTGTTGCTGGGGGTGAGCCTTTTGAGCTCTATATCCGGCCGGTGCAGGATGACGCGGCGCAGCCGCCCGGCCTCGGAGTCGACATGGAATCCCATGCCTCCATCCTGACCACTCCGCATCGCGTTCACCCACTGGTCGGCGGATATGCGGGATAACCCTCACCACATCGCTTCCCCACCACTCCCCCATCTCGTCCCCTTGACGATAATCGGGTGGACCTAATATCGTCTACATGACGACAAGTGAGGGGGAGGGTGCCTGCGCACAGGCGACAGCCTCCTCCGCACCGGACGAGGGGATGGACGACAGGCACATGGCTGACATCACCCGGCGCCTCGGCTGGCGCCATCTGCGGGGCACACCCACGGCCCACATCCGCCACCACCGCTCCGGCCAGCTGGCGCACGACGGTCCCGGGCTCAGCTTCTGGTTCCGCGCGCTGACCGCCACGCTGTCCGAAGTCCCGGTCGACGACCGGGAGTTGGCGATGACCTTCCATGCCCGTACGTCCGACTTCCAGGACGTGGCGGTCCAGGCGACCGTCACCTACCGCATCAGCGACCCCGCCCTCGCCGCCGCCCGCCTCGACTTCTCCGTCGACCCGGACACCGGCGTCTGGCGGGGCGCGCCCCTGGAGCAGCTGGCGACACTGCTGACGGAGACGGCCCAGCAGCACGCCCTGGACGTCCTGGCCCGTACGCCGTTGTCGTCCGCGCTGGTCGACGGGGTGGCGTCGGTACGGGAACGGGTCTCGGCGGGGCTCGGCGCCGAGCCGCGCCTCCCGGCCACGGGCATCGAGGTCGTGGCCGTACGCGTGGTGGCTCTGCGGCCGGAACCCGAGGTGGAGCGGGCGTTGCGCACTCCGGCCCGCGAACAGATCCAGCAGGAGGCCGACCGGGCGACGTACGAACGCCGTGCGGTGGCCGTCGAGCGGGAGCGTGCCATCGCCGAGAACGAACTGGCCAGCCAGATCGAACTCGCCAGGAGGGAGGAGCAGTTGGTCGACCAGCGGGGCACGAACGCCCGCCGGGAGGCCGAGGAGTACGCGGCTGCCGACGCGGTACGGGCGGACGCGGAGGCGGCGCGAGTGGTACGGCTGGCGGAGGCGGAGGCCGCGAGCGTGCGCGGGGTGGGCGAAGCGCGGGCCCAGGCCCAGGCGGCGTGGCTGCGCGTGCACGCAGACGCGGACGTGGCGATGCTGCACGCCCTGACGGGCACGCGGCTCGCGGAGAACCTGCCCCGGATCGACAGCGTGACGGTGTCACCGGACGTACTGACCGGCCTGCTCGCCAAGTTGGGGGCTCAAGGGGCCCCGGGAGCTCAGGAGTGAGTCTCGCCCCACGGGCCGTGCTGGTCCATCGCACCACGGAGTACGAGGAGTTGGTGGCCCGGCACGGTACGCACGGCCAGGCCGCCTTCTTCCTCCGTTCCCGGGGCCGGGCCATCGAGGAGGTGGCCGAGCGCCACCACCGCACCCGGCGGGCCATGGCCGAGGTGACGGCGGCGATCCCCCTGACATGGCGTCAAACACAGGTAGAACGAGCCGACTTGGACCGCTTCCTCTTCGCACCCGAGGACGTGGTCGTCGTGGTCGGGCAGGACGGGCTGGTGGCGAACGTCGCCAAGTACCTGGCCGGACAGCCCGTGGTGGGCATCGACACGGACCCCGGCCGCAATCCGGGCGTCCTGGTACGCCACCGCCCGGCGGATGCCCGGACGCTCCTCCCGTCGGTACTCGCGACGGCGACAGGCGTCTCCGAACTGACCATGGTCGAGGCAGTCGCCGACGACACCCAACGGCTGCTGGCCCTCAACGAGATCTATCTCGGCGCCGCCGGCCACCAGACCGCCCGCTACCGCCTGAGCCTCGACGACGACAGGGGTGTCGTCGAGGCCCAGGCCTCGTCCGGGGTGCTGGTGGGGACGGGGACCGGGGCGAGTGGGTGGTTGCGGTCGGTGTGGCAGGAACGGGGCGGTGCCGGGCCGTGCCTGCCGGGTCCGACGGAGGATCGCCTGGTGTGGTTCGTACGGGAGGCGTGGCCCTCTCCGGCGACCGGAACGTCGTTGGTCGCGGGGGAGTTGGGGGCCGAGGGCCGGCTGACCCTCACCGTCGAGTCCGAACGGCTGATCGCTTTCGGGGACGGGATCGAGAGCGATGCGGTGGAATTGACGTGGGGGCAGACGATTCGGGTGGGGGTGGGTGGGGAGAGGTTGCGGTTGGTGGGCTGACGCGATTCTCCTCGCCCCCGCCGCCCCTACCCGTCCCGTCCCCTGGGGCCTCGGACTCGACGAGGTCGAGCGGCTGGGGAGCGACCCCGCTGGGCACCAGATGGATCCGCCGGTCCGCGT
>NZ_JBSFMT010000168.1:0-4665 GCF_053599695.1 Streptomyces sp. NPDC000878
CTGCGCCCCCAGACCCCCGCTCCGGCCCTGAACGGGCCTTGTCCTCAAACGCCGGACGGGCTGAAAGGTCCAGCCCCTCCGGCGTTTGAGGAGCGGGGGTTCGGGGGCGGAGCCCCCGAGGATGGGACGGGTAGGGGCGGCGGGGGCGAATATCACGAATACGTGGCCCTTGGGGATAGGGGTCGCCAGGCACTCGGTGTGGGCCACTACCCTGGTCTCGTGACCATTCGCCTGTACGACACCAGCGCCCGGCAGATTCGTGACTTCGCCCCGCTCACGCCGGGTTGTGTCTCGATCTACCTCTGTGGCGCCACGGTGCAGGCCGCCCCGCACATCGGGCACATCCGGTCGGGCCTCAACTTCGACATCCTGCGCCGGTGGTTCACGTACCGCGGGTACGACGTCACTTTCATCCGCAACGTCACCGACATCGACGACAAGATCATCAGGAAGGCCGCCGAACAGGGGCGCCCCTGGTGGTCCATCGGTTTCGAGAACGAGCGGGCCTTCAACGACGGCTACGGCGCGCTCGGCTGCCTGCCCCCGACCTACGAGCCGCGTGCCACCGGGCACGTGACCGAGATGGTCGAGATGATGCGCGGGCTCATCGAGCGCGGACACGCGTACGAGGCCGACGGCAACGTCTACTTCGACGTGCGCTCCTTCCCCGGGTACCTCCAGCTGTCCAACCAGGAACTCGACAACCTGCTCCAGCCCTCGGGGGACGGCGAGACCGGCAAGCGGGACCCACGCGACTTCGCCATGTGGAAGGCCGTCAAGCCGGGCGAGCCCAGCTGGGAGACGCCCTGGGGGCGGGGACGGCCCGGGTGGCATCTTGAGTGCTCCGCCATGGCTCATAATTACCTTGGGACCGCCTTCGACATCCACGGCGGCGGGCTCGACCTGATCTTCCCCCACCACGAGAACGAGATCGCCCAGGCCAAGGCCTTCGGCGACGACTTCGCGTCGTACTGGGTGCACAACGCCTGGGTCACCATGAGCGGCGAGAAGATGTCGAAGTCCCTCGGCAACTCCGTCCTCGTCAGCGAGATGGTCAAGGCCTGGCGGCCCATCGTCCTGCGCTACTACCTCGGCACCCCGCACTACCGCTCGATGATCGAGTACAGCGAAGAGGCCCTGCGCGAGGCCGAGTCGGCGTTCGCCCGGATCGAGGGCTTCGTACAGCGCGTCGTCGAGAAGGCCGGGGGTGTCGTCGAGCCCGCCGCCGAGGTGCCGCCCGCCTTCGCCGAGGTCATGGACGACGACCTGGGCGTACCGCAGGCCCTCGCCGTCGTGCACACCACCGTCAGGCAGGGCAACTCCGCCCTCGCCGCCGACGACAAGGAAGCCGCCGTGGCCCGCCTCGCCGAGGTGCGCGCCATGCTCGGCGTCCTCGGCCTCGACCCCCTCGACCCGCACTGGGCCGGGGACGGCGCGGACCGCGGCGAGGATCTGCACGGGGTCGTCGACAGCCTCGTACGACTTGTCCTCGATCAGCGTGAGGCGGCGCGCGGGCGCAAGGACTGGGGCACCGCCGACGCCATCCGCGACCAGCTCAACCAGTCGGGGCTCGTCATCGAGGACGGTCCGCAGGGGCCGCGCTGGACCCTCGGCCCGCGCTGAGCATTTCCCCACATTTCGCCGCATATCTCCTTGCCGCCCCTTGATCGATTGTGCCGCCCGGGCCCCCGGGCGGCACACTCATAGACGTACACACGCACGCCTTCACACAGACAGGTAGGTCATGGCCGCTAACAACCGCCGCATGTCCGGCAAGAAGGGCGCGCAGGTCGGCAGTGGCGGCCAGCGGCGCCGGGGGCTCGAGGGCAAGGGCCCGACGCCGCCCGCCGAGGCGCGCAAGGGGCACAAGAAGAACCGTATTGCCGGTGCAAAGGCCAAGCAGATCCAGCGGCGGCCCGCACCCAAGGGGCGCGGCGGGAAGGGCACCTCCGAACTCGTCGTCGGGCGCAACTCGGTCGTCGAGGCGCTCCGCGAGGGCGTGCCCGCCTCCATGCTCTACGTCCAGCAGTTCATCGACAACGACGAGCGCGTGCGTGAGGCGCTCCAGCTGGCCGGTGAGCGCGGCGGCATCCATCTGATGGAGGCTCCTCGTCCCGAGCTGGACCGGATGACCAACGGGCTCAACCACCAGGGCCTCGTCCTCCAGGTCCCGCCCTACGAGTACGCCCACCCCGAGGACCTCGCCAACGCCGCCTACGACAGCGGCGTCGACCCGCTCATCGTCGTGCTCGACGGGGTCACCGACCCGCGCAACCTCGGCGCCGTCGTCCGCTCCGTCTCCGCCTTCGGCGGCCACGGCGTCGTGGTGCCTGAGCGGCGCGCCGCCGGCATGACCGCCGGCGCCTGGAAGACCTCCGCCGGCGCCGCCGCCCGTACGCCCGTCGCCCGCGCCACCAATCTGACGCGCACCCTGGAGGCGTACCAGAAGGCCGGGATCGTCGTCGTCGGTCTCGCCGCCGACGGCGGGTCCGAGATCGGCGACCTGCCGGCCCTGGACGGCCCGGTCGTCATCGTCATCGGCAGCGAGGGCAAGGGGCTGTCCCGGCTGGTCGGGGAGACCTGCGACCACCTCGTACGGATCCCGATGCCGGGTGGCACCGAGTCCCTCAACGCCGGTGTCGCGGCCGGGATCGTGCTCTACGAAGCGGCCCGCCGACGCGCCTGAACACGCGTGCACGACGTCACCCGTACGGGCGGATCCGGCCGGGTGACGTGACCTTGACGCGGTCCGGACACATCCGCCAAGTCAAAGCAGTGTCCTAACCACACGTCACTCGGTTAGATGAGTGTGGACACCAGAACACCCCGCACACCCACGGGGGACCGCTCGTCGGGATACGACGACGCTCCCGCGCTGAGCATGGTGAAGGTGCCGAGCGATCCGGCGCAGGTCATCGTCAACCATGCGAGCTTCCGCGTGCAGTTGGGGGCCTCGACGCGGCGGGCGGCACCGTCGTCCCGCGTCGCCCGGCACCTCGGCGCTTCCGAGGACACGGCTCGCATCCCCGTCGTCGGCGCCACGGCCGGCCGCCGCCGCCCGCCCGTCGTCTGGAGCGGGAAGTCCGCACCCGACGACACCGGCGCGCACCGGCTGCTCCAGGCCGTACGGGGCTCCAGCGTGCGCCATGGCGAACAGCCGCCGCCCGCCGACGCCGGAGCGACGCAGGTCATCCCCCGCATCGGCGACGACGACCTCGACTACGCCGGCAGCACCCTCGACCAGACCGTCGAGACGCCCATCGTCGGCAGCCAGCGCACCCACGGCTCCGGCCCCGACTCGGGCCGCCTGCTCCCCAACATGCGCACGGTCGGCAGCGCGTACGACGAACCCGGCTACGGCCAACCCGGCCATGGGCACGGCGAGTTCGCCGACGACGGCTACGACGGTTACGACGACTACGAGCGGGACGCCGACGGCCGGCGCACCGGCGCCAAGCGCCACGCCAACGACCCCGTCCGGCACGCCTATTACCCCGGCCGCCGGATGAACCTCGGCGTCGTCCTGCTCCCGCTGCGCATCTTCCTCGGCTTCATCTCCATCTACGCCGGCATGGGCAAGCTCTGCGACCCCGTCTACTTCGACGGCGGCAAACGCGGCTCCATGATGAAGTGGCTCAACACCCTGCACCCCTGGGAAGTCGCCGAGCCACTACGGCAGTTCGCGCTCCAGCACCCCGTCGGCTCCGGCCTCGTCATCGCCTTCCTCCAGGTCATCGTGGGCGTCCTCACGGTCCTGGGGCTGTGGCAGCGGGTCGCCGCGGTCGGCGGCGCCCTGCTCTCCGCCGCACTGCTCGTCACCGTCAGCTGGAAGAGCGTCCCCGTCTACGACGCCCCCGACATCATCTACCTCGCCGCCTGGTCGCCGCTGATCATCGCCGGCGCCCCCGTCTACTCCATCGACGGCCGCCTCGCGGGCAGCGCCTGGCGACGCCTCGGACCCCGTACGGACATCTGGGAGCTGCGCAGTTACGTCCTGCGGCGCGGCGCCCTCGTCACGGCCGTCGTCATCGGGCTCACCCTCCTCATCGGCTCGCTCCTCGGCGGCGCCGTCCGCGACGCCGACCGCGTGGTCGTACCCGGCCCCGGCGAAGCCCCGCGCAACGAACTCCCCGGCTCCCCGCTCCCGGAGGAGTCCGGCGAACGGCAGGCCTCGAAGAGCCCCTCGGCGGCCACCAAGTCGCCGACCCAGGACGCCACTTCGGCCAGCCCCACGACCGGCGAGGCCGCGACCACCCCCGAGGAGGCCCGCGAGAGCGGCAGCGTCACCGGAAGCCGGCCCAGCCAGACCCAGGGCAGCGCCGGCCAGGCCCCGCCGCAGCAGACCACCCCGGTCCAGCAGGCGCCCAGCACCAGCGCCGGACCGTCCTCGTCGGGCGGCTCCACGGGCACCCCGGGCGGCACCAGCGGCGGCTCCACGGGCGGCAGCGGCAGCGGAGGCAGCGACGGCAGCACCGGCGGCTCCTCCACGGGGCAGCCGGGACTGGTGGGCGGCCTTCTCGGCTAGCAACAACCCGCCTGGGTACGGCGGTTACGTCAATGGGGTCCCGCGCGCGCGATGTCGGAGCCCTGGTCGCCGACCGGCCCGACCACGCCCAGCACGACGTCGTCGATCGCGGCCGGGTCGAGGTCCGGGAAGCGGTTCCG
>NZ_JBSFMT010000169.1:0-3899 GCF_053599695.1 Streptomyces sp. NPDC000878
CGCGCGAGCCCCGCCCGCGCCGCGCGCCGGGGGGGGGGGGGGGGGCGGCCCCCCCCCCCCCCCCCCCAAGGATGGGACGGGTAGGGGCGGCGGGGGCGAGAAAACACTGCCGAGCCGAGTGGGGGCACGGCAAAGGCCCCGTCCGTGTCGGACAGGGCCTTTGGGTTGTGGCTGGGGCCGGGGTCGAACCGGCGACCTATCGCTTTTCAGGCGATCGCTCGTACCAACTGAGCTACCCAGCCACGAGGTTTCACGTGAAACATGCAACCTCAGCGGTCCTGACGGGATTTGAACCCGCGGCCTCCACCTTGACAGGGTGGCGAGCACTCCAAACTGCTCCACAGGACCTTGCTGTTGTGCGCGGAGTAAGTCTCGCACACTGTGTCGCGTACTCCGAACAGGTTTCCCGGCTGGCTGGCGGGCCGAAGTCGCTGGAAAAGCGTATCAGACCACGGACGGTGCTCCGCGCACGCGACAACGCAGGTGAGGGGCATGCCACCCGGCTTGCCGGGTACTCCCGGTCGCATGCGAATGAGCGTGCTGGACGTGGGCTCGAAGACGGTCCGCCTGATGGTCGCGGACACCGGAAGCGGTGTTCCCCTGCCGGTCCACACGGCGAAGTGGAAGCTACGGCTGTCCGAACAGCTGGAACCCGGCGGAGCGATCCCCGAGCCATCCGTACAGCATCTCGTGAGAGCCGTCGAGTCGGCCGCCGAGACCGCCCAGCGGTGGGGCGCGGGAGGGCCGATGGCCTTCGCGACAGCCGTCGTACGCGCCGCCCCGAACCGCCTCGACGTGCTGCGTACCGTCCGTACCGAGACCGGCGTACGCCTGTGCACGCTGCGCGGAGAGGTCGAGGCCGGTCTCACGTTTCTCGGCGCCCGGCGGTGGATGGGCTGGCGAGCCGGTTCTCTCGCGCTGTTCGACATCGGCGGCGGCTCGCTGGCGGTCGCCTTCGGACGCGGCAGGCTGCCCGACTTCGCGGCGTCGCTGCCGCTCGGCGCGGGCCGGCTGACCCGGGAGTTCCTCGCCGGCCAGGACCCGCCGTCCGAGGAGGACCTGAGAGCACTGCGCCGCACAGTGCGTCACCAGCTGCGGGACGTGGCCGCACGGCTCAGGTGGGAGGGGCCGCGTACGGCGGTGGCGACCTCGCGGACCTTCCAGCAGCTGGCCCGGCTCTGCGGTGCCGCACCCGGTCGCCAGGGCGTGTTCGTGGCGCGGCAGCTGGCGCGACGGGACCTCCGCGCCTGTCTGCCCCGGCTCGCGGCCCTGCCGGCGGCCGAGCGGGCACGGCTCCCGGGCGTCTCGGAGCCTCGGGCGCTCCAGAGTTTGGCCGGAGCGGTGGTGGGGCACACGGCGATGAAGCTGACGGGCATCAAGACGCTCACCATCTGCCCGTGGGCCATCCGCGAAGGTGTGCTGCTGCGGTGCGTCGAGGACGGCGGCTCCTGGTGGGCGGAGATCGCCCGGGAAAGCGACGAGGCAGCGCCCATGGGGCCTGTCCCGTTCCAGCCTCACCCCCTAGGAGGAGTCATGGTCGACAAGGGTCGGACCGACAAGATCAAGGGCAAGGCCAGGGAAATGACCGGCAAGGCCACCGGTGATCGCGAGCAGGAGATGGAAGGCAAGCTGGAGCAGGCTCGCGGCGAGGCCAAGAAGATCAAGAGCAAGGTCCAGGAGCACGCCGAGAGGACCGCGCGCTCGGCGAAGCGGGACCGCGGCTGAGTCC
Organism: Streptomyces sp. NPDC000878; assembly: GCF_053599695.1. Lineage (NCBI taxonomy): Bacteria > Bacillati > Actinomycetota > Actinomycetes > Kitasatosporales > Streptomycetaceae > Streptomyces > Streptomyces sp. NPDC000878. The sequence continues at coordinate 1,730 of NZ_JBSFMT010000169.1, forward strand.
GCCGGATCGACAGGGTTCCCGGGTTCCCGGGTTCCCGGCAGATCCGCCGGGTACGCCGAGTCCGCTGAATCTGCCGGTAACGCCGTGCGGTTCGTTTGTGTGGGGCATGTCGGGTACTCGGCAGGCCCATCCAGGACCTACAGGACCTAGGAGGTGCCTCCCTCATGGAATCCGGCACCAGTACGGACATCCGCCCGGCGTGCGAGGCCACGACGACCGGGGACGACGAGCCGGTCGTGCTGCCCGGCGCCCGGCACTCCCAAGGTGTCGGCGAGCGTGAGCCGGAGGGCCCCGACCAGGAGAGCCACATCATCCGGGGCGAGGACTGACTCGGTCAGAGAGTAGAAGTCAGAGGGCAGCGAGATCAACGGTCACTGGTCTTCCGGGGATGCCCGGAGCCTGGTGACCGTCTCGGCGATCTGGTCCTGGAACGACTCGGGGAGGTCGCCGTCGCCGGTGGCGGCGCCGACCAGGTTGTCTGCCACCTCGTGCAGCTTGGTGTTGGTGTTCTGGGAGACGGAGACCAGCACCTTCCAGGCGTCGTCGGCGCTCAGGCCGAAGGACGCCATGAGGACGCCACGGGCCAGGTCGATGACCGGCCGTGTCTGCATGGCCCGCCGGAGCTGAACCACTTCGATGCGCAGATCCTGGTTCGCCTCACCGAGCGAGGTGATCTCCGCCCCGAGGGCGAGTGCCGTCGCCGCTCCGGGGTCGTCCTGGACGAGGCCGGTCTCCTCGGCATCGCCGGTGACGGTGAACAGCGGCAGCGTGCCGGTGAGCGACAGCAGCCGGAGCACCGCGGTGCCGGCCGACCCGATGGTGACGTACTTGCCCTCGTCGAGGGCGTGCCTGCGGAGGCGCAGCAGGACGTTGAGGCCGGAGCAGTCGCAGAAGTCGACGCCGGTCAGATCGAGGTCGATGCCGCTGTCCGTGTGGGCGAGCGCCTGGCGCAGAGCGTGGTGCAGTGGCTGCTCCGAGACGAGGTCGATCGCACCGGACACCACGACGAGCGTTCCGTGGTCCGAGGGGTGTGTCTCGATCTTCAGCGGCGGCGTCCCGGCGTCGTCCGGGGGGCGGACGGGTGGTGCCGGGGGCACTTCGTCCGACCCTGTGAGCTGCGTAGTAACTGCGCGTTCTGACATTGCGGCCACTCCGTAGGCATCGGTCCGTGCCTGCTCCCGTTCAGGTTCGGTCCGGAGGGTCTCATACGTCAAGAGATACATGAAATGAAGTTCGGCCTTTTGAATGCGTGAATCGATCGGCCTATCCTGGCGGCATGCGTGGAGTACCCGAGTCACACACAGGCTGGACGTTCCTCACCAACCACTCCCGCGTGCTGGCCGCGATCGCGGAGGATCCCACCACCCGCATCCGCGACATCGCCGCACGTTGCAGGCTCACGGAGCGGGCCGTCCAGAAGATCGTCTCGGATCTGGAGGCCGCCGGTTATCTCACCCACACCCGGCAGGGACGCTCGAACGCGTATCGCATCGAGGACGGGACGATCCTGCGGCACCCCGCCGACGAGGGGCTGACCGTGGCACGGCTGCTGTCCCTTCTCGCCCGGCACGATGCCGAACACGCCGAGAACCAGCGCGAGCTGCAGTCGACGGCCCCGCACGCGCGAAGCTCCGAGGACGACGCGTGACGCGTTGAGCGACGTCCCAGTGGGTACCCGGCGGGTCTGACCGGGACCGCCGACGAAGGGACAGCGCAGTGAACGACCACCGTACGGAAACGCCGGAGGGCGACGTGGACGAGGCCCGGGCGACCCGGCCGAAGCCCGTCCCGAGGGACCTGCCCGACCAGCAGGCGGGTGCCGACGAGGACCCCTGGGAACTGGACGACAACCCGGCGGCGGACGAGCGGCCCGACGCGGAGGTCCCCGACACGGACGAGGCCGGTACGGGCCGGCGCGGCGCCCCGCACTCCGGCAGCCGACGCCCCGAGCACCCCGTACCCGACGAGCCGTCCGCCTGACAGCCCTGCTGGAAGCACGCCCGCCACAACCACGAACCCAGGGCCACGCCCCCAGAAGCACGAAATGGCGGCCATCCCACGGACTCGGGATGCCGGTGAGGTCGGACCGGGGCGCCCGGCCGACGTTGCCGTCGGTGGGTTTCCCCGGCCCGCCTCCCGAACCGGACGTGCCCGATCTCCAGGCATCCGG
>NZ_JBSFMT010000170.1:0-3891 GCF_053599695.1 Streptomyces sp. NPDC000878
GCCACAGGTCACCTCGCTTGGCACATTGCATACAGTCGACGAATACTGTATGAAGATTGTTATCCCGCATCCGATGGGTGATGTCCAGGGGGCGTGCAGCACTTTTAAGACGGGAGCCGAATCATGGACCTGTACGAGCATCAAGCCCGCGGACTCTTCGAAGAACACGGCATCCTCGTACCGAGGGCGGAGGTCACCGACTCGCCTGAGGAAGCAAGGGAGTTGGCCCGTCGGCTCGGCGGTCGCGTCGTCGTCAAGGCACAGGTCAGGACCGGGGGCCGGGGCAAGGCGGGCGGTGTACGGCTCGCCGACGATCCGGCCGCCGCAGAACTCACGGCACGTCAGATCCTCGGTATGGACATCAAGGGCCACACGGTCGGCAAGGTCATGCTGGCCCAGCCCGTTGAATTCGCCGACATCGAGAGCGAGTTCTACGTCTCCTACGTCCTCGACCGCACGGCGGGCCGTTTCCTCGCGATCGCCTCCGCCGAGGGCGGCATGGAGATCGAGGAGGTCGCCGCCGCTCGACCGGAGGCGGTGGCCCGTACGCACATCGACCCGGCCGAAGGCGTGACCTTCGCGAAGGCGCAGGAGATCGCCGAGGCCGCCGGGCTGCCACCACAGGCCGTCGACGTCCTCGTACGACTGTGGCAGGTGCTCGTGCGTGAGGACGCCGTCCTCGTCGAGGTCAACCCGCTCGTCCGCACCCGGCAGGGGCAGCTCCTCGCCCTCGACGGCAAGGTCACCCTCGACGACAACGCCCGTTTCCGACAGGCGCGTTGGGGTGCGGAGGAAGTGGAGCACGAGGGCACGCTGGAGGCGACGGCCGCCTCGAAGGGCCTCAACTACGTGAAGCTCGACGGCGAGGTCGGCATCATCGGTAACGGTGCCGGTCTGGTCATGTCGACCCTCGACGTGGTCGCCGGCTGCGGTGCCCGCCCCGCCAACTTCCTCGACATCGGGGGCGGGGCCTCGGCCCGGATCATGGCCGACGGGCTGTCCGTCATCCTCTCCGACCCGGATGTCAGGTCGGTGTTCGTCAACGTCTTCGGCGGGATCACCGCGTGCGACGCGGTTGCCGACGGCATCGTGCGGGCCCTGGACGCCGTCCAGTTGACCAAGCCGCTCGTCGTGCGTCTCGACGGCAACAACGCGGCGCGCGGCCGGGCCATCCTCGACGAGCACGCCCATCCACTGGTCCAGCAGGCCACCACCATGGACGGCGCTGCCCGCCGTGCCGCCCAACTCGCCAACGCGGCCTGAGGAGACGGGACATGGCGATCTACCTCACCAAGGAGAGCAAGGTCCTCGTCCAGGGCATGACCGGCGGCGAGGGCATGAAGCACACGCAGCGCATGCTCGCGGCCGGCACCAACATCGTCGGCGGCGTCAACCCGCGCAAGGCGGGCCGTACCGTCGACTTCGACGACCGAGCCGTGCCGGTGTTCGGGTCGGTCGCCGACGGTATACGGGCTACCGGAGCCGACGTCACCGTCGTCTTCGTACCGCCCGCCTTCGCCAAGGCGGCCGTCGTCGAAGCGGCCGACGCCGGCATCGGACTCGCCGTCGTCATCACCGAGGGCATCCCCGTCCACGACTCCGTCGCCTTCACCACGTACGCGAAGGAGAAGGGCACCCGGATCGTCGGTCCCAACTGCCCGGGGCTCATCACGCCCGGCCAGTCCAACGCGGGCATCATCCCCGCCGACATCACCAAGGCGGGCCGTATCGGCCTGGTGTCCAAGTCCGGCACGCTCACCTACCAACTCATGTACGAGCTGCGGGACATCGGCTTCTCCACCTGTGTCGGCATCGGCGGCGACCCCGTCGTCGGCACCACCCACATCGACTGCCTGGCCGCCTTCCAGGACGACCCCGACACCGAACTCGCCGTCCTCATAGGGGAGATCGGCGGCGATGCGGAGGAACGCGCCGCCGAGTACATCAAGGAACACATCACCAAGCCCGTCGTCGGCTACATCGCCGGCTTCACCGCGCCCGAGGGCAGAACCATGGGCCACGCGGGCGCCATCGTGTCCGGTTCGGCGGGCACGGCACAGGCGAAGAAGGCAGCGCTTGAGGCGGTCGGCGTCCAGGTGGGAACCACCCCGACCGAGACGGCCCGCCTGGTGCTCGCCCTGCTGGAAGCCGACCCCGACGCCTCCCACGACTGACCGGTACTGACCGGCGGTGACTGCGCCGGACCGTACGGCGCCATCGAACCCCGTCCAGTACCGCACCCCCACCTGTACCGCACCCCCGCCCCCGACTGTGCACCGAGAGCGGAGACACCAAATGACAACCACCCTCAACTCCACCCACCTCGTGCTGAAGTCCGGAACGTCCTGGACCGACGCCTGGCAGCGATGCCTCGCCGTCGCCCCCGAGGCGTTCCGCGACGACCGCGTCCTCAACCTCTGGAACTCCGCCTGGCGGGCCGACGGCCGGGCCCTGCCCGCCACCAGCCCCGTCGACGGCAGCCCCATCGCGGGCCCGCCGCGCCTGGACCGGGACGTCGCCCACCAGGCCGTACGCGCCTCCCTCGACCAGCACCGCGCCTGGCGGCACATCCCGCTCCACGAGCGCCGCGCCCGCGTCGCGGCCACCCTCGACGCCCTCACCCAGCACCGCGAACTCCTCGCACTCCTGCTCGTCTGGGAGATCGGCAAGCCGTGGCGGCTCGCGCAGGCGGACGTCGACCGGGCCATCGACGGTGTGCGCTGGTACGTCGACGGCATCGAACCGATGGTCGCCGACCGGGGCCCGCTGGACGGCCCGGTGTCCAACATCGCGAGCTGGAACTACCCGATGAGCGTGCTCGTTCACGCATTGCTGGTACAGGCACTGGCAGGCAACGCGGTCATCGCCAAGACCCCGACCGACGGCGGTGTCGCCTGTCTGACCCTGGCCTGCGCGCTCGCCGCCCGCGAAGGGATTCCCGTCACCCTCGTCAGCGGCAGCGGGGGAGAGCTGTCGGAGGCGCTGGTGCGAGCGCCCGAGATCGGCTGCGTCTCCTTCGTCGGCGGTCGCGACACCGGCGCCGCGGTGGCCACGGCCGTCGCCGACCTCGGCAAGCGTCACGTACTCGAACAGGAAGGACTCAACACCTGGGGCATCTGGAACTACTCGGGCTGGGACGCCCTCAAGGCCGTCGTCCCCAAACTCTTCGACTACGGCAAGCAGCGCTGCACCGCGTACCCGCGCTTCGTCGTCCAACGGCAGCTGTTCGACGAGTTCCTGGCCGCGTACCTCCCGGCGGTGCGCACCCTGCGCGTCGGACACCCGCTCGCCGTCGAGAACGCCGACGACCCCTACCCGGCACTGGACTTCGGGCCCGTGATCAACGCGGCCAAGGCGAAGGAACTGCACGACCAGATCGCCGAGGCCGTCGACCGCGGCGCCGTCCCCCTGCACCGCGCCAGCGAGACCGACGCCCGCTTCCTGCCCGGCCAGGACACATCGGCGTACGTCCAACCGGTCACCCTCCTGAACCCGCCGCCGTCCTCACCGCTGCACCACGCGGAGCCGTTCGGGCCGGTCGACACCATCGTCCTCGTCGACACCGAGGCGGAGCTGCTGGCCGCGATGAACGCCTCGAACGGCGCACTGGTGGCCACGCTGTCAACGGACGACCGGGCGACCTTCGACCGGCTCGCCCCGCAGATCCGCGCGTTCAAGGTCGGCCACGGCACACCGCGTTCACGAGGCGACCGCGACGAACTGTTCGGCGGGTTCGGCGCGTCCTGGCGCGGTGCGTTCGTCGGCGGTGAGCTGCTGGTGCGCGCGGTGACCCAGGGCCCGGCGGGGGAGCGGCTGCCCGGGAACTTCCCCGAGTACCAGCTCATGCCGTGACCCCGACAACCGTCGACACACAAGTGAGGTGACGATCAT
>NZ_JBSFMT010000171.1:0-3798 GCF_053599695.1 Streptomyces sp. NPDC000878
CTCCCGGAACACGGGGAAGGCGTGGTGGAGGTCGCGGCCCATGCCGGGGCGCTGGCTGCCCTGCCCGGTGAACACCACCGCCAGCCCGCCACCCGTCTGGGCGCGGCCGGTGACCACCCGGGGGTGTTCCGTCCCGGTGGCGAGGGCGGTGAGACCGGTCAGCAGTTCCTCCCGGTCGGCGGCCAGGACCACCGCGCGGTGCTCCATCACCGCCCGCGTCGTCGCCAGCGCGTGCGCGACCTCGGTCAGGGTCGGTGACGGGTCGGCGGCCAGGAACTCCCCCAGCCGCACCGCCTGCGCCCGCAACGCGGCCTCACTGGCGGCGGACAGCGGTACGGGAAGCACGGCAGGGGTGTCCTGCGGCGCGGCCTCTTCCGGCTCGGGCCGGGGCTCCGGCTCGGGGGCCTGTTCCAGCAGGACGTGGGCGTTGGTGCCGCTGATGCCGAAGGAGGACACCCCGGCCCGACGCGGCCGGCCCGTCTCCGGCCACTCCCGTGACTCGGTCAGCAACTCCACCGCACCCGTGTCCCAGTCGACATACGGCGAAGGCGTCTCGGCATGCAGCGTCTGCGGCAGGACCCCATGACACATGGCCATCACCATCTTGATGACCCCGCCCACACCCGCAGCGGCCTGCGCGTGACCCAGGTTCGACTTCAACGACCCCAGCCACAACGGCCGTTCGGCCACCCGCCCCTGCCCGTACGTCGCCAACAAGGCATGTGCCTCGACGGGGTCACCCAGGCGCGTCCCGGTGCCGTGCGCCTCCACCGCGTCGACGTCGGCGGGTCCCACACCCGCGTCGGCGAGTGCGGCGCGGATGACGCGCTGCTGGGAGGGACCGTTGGGCGCGGTCAGCCCGTTGGACGCACCGTCCTGATTGACCGCCGACCCCCGCACCACCGCCAGCACCCGATGCCCCAGCCTGCGCGCATCGGACAACCGCTCCACCAACAGCACCCCGGCACCCTCGGCCCACCCCGTCCCGTCAGCCTCCGCGCCGAACGACCGGCACCGCCCGTCCGCCGACAGCCCACCCTGACGCGAGAACTCCACGAACGTCCCCGGCGTCGACATCACCGTCACCCCACCCGCCAACGCCACATCACACTCACCCCGACGCAACGCCGACACCGCCAGATGCAACGCCACCAACGACGACGAACACGCCGTATCCACCGTCACCGCAGGACCCTCAAAACCAAACGCATACGACACCCGCCCCGACAGGACGCTCCCGGCGCTGCCGGTCATGTGCTGGCCTTCGAGGGGGTCGGGGCCGCCGCCGGGGGTGGTGTGGTCGCGGAACATGAAGGTGCCCGCGTACACACCGGTACGCGACCCCCGTACGGACGTCGGGTCGATGCCGGCGCGTTCGAGGGCCTCCCAGGAGATCTCCAGCAGCAACCGCTGCTGCGGATCCATCGCCAACGCCTCACGCGGCGAAATACCGAAGAACTCCGCGTCAAAACCCCCCGCCCCATGCAGAAAACCGCCCCGACGCGTATACGACGTCCCCGGCACCTCCCGGTCAGGGTTGTACAGACCCTCCACGTCCCACCCACGGTCCTCCGGGAAGTCGCCGATGACATCGCGGCCTTCGGTGACCAGGTCCCACAGCTCCTCGGGAGAGTCGACGCCGCCGGGGAGGCGGCAGGCCATGCCCACGATGACGACGGGGTCGTCGTCGGTGTCCCGGGCGGGCCGGGCCGGAGCCGGTGCGGGGAGGGTGTCGGCGCGCAGGTGGCGGATCAGGGCTTCGGGGCTGGGGTGGTCGAAGACCAGGGTGGAGGGCAGGGAGACGCCGACGGCCTCGGTGAGCAGGTCGCGGAGTTCGACGGCGGCCGACGAGTCGAAGCCGAGGTCCTTGAACGTGTTCTCCCGCTCGACACGTTCGATCGAGTCGTGGCCGAGGACGGCGGCGACCTGGGTGAGGACCAGTTCGGCGAGCGCCCGTTCGCGGTCCGCCTCGGGCAGCGCGGCGAGCCGGGCCCGCAGCGGGTCGGCGGGACTCCGCGGCTGCTCGGGGGCGACGGCGTCCGCCGCCGGTTCCACGGGCCTGGCGGCTGCCGACGGGCGGGCCGGCCGGGCGCTCCTCGCGGGGGCCAGCCAGTGGCTCTCCCGCTGGAAGGCGTACGTGGGCAGGGGTACGCGGTGTCCGCCGCCGCCTTCCTGGACTCGCGCCCAGTCGACGGGGACGCCGTGCACGTGCAGCCCTGCCACGGCGGCGGCGAGGGTGTCCGGCTCGGCGCGGCCGGCCCGGGCGGTCGGCAGGAAGACGGCGTCGGCGGTGACGCAGTCGCGGCCCATCGTGGCGAGCACGGCGTCCGGGCCGACTTCGAGGTGGACGGTGACGCCCCGCGCTTCGAGGGTGCGGACGCCGTCGAGGAAGCGGACGCCCTGGCGGGCGTGGCGTACCCAGTGGTCCGGGTCGAGGAGTTCGCCGGGGGTGACGGCGCGGCCGGTGAGGTTGGAGACGACCGGGAGGGCCGGCGGGTGGTAGGTCAGGCTCTCGGCGACCTGGCGGAAGTCGTCCAGCATGCCTTCCATGTGCGGGGAGTGGAAGGCGTGACTGACCCGCAGCCGTTTGGTCTTGCGTCCGCGCGCCCGCCAGTCGTCGGCGATCGCGAGGACGGCGTCCTCGTCGCCGGCCAGCACGGTCGCGGCGGGTCCGTTGATCGCGGCGATCTCCACGCGTCCGGTGAAGTCGGCGAGCCGTGGGGCGAGTTCGGCCTCCGAGGCCTGCACGGAGACCATCGCGCCGCCCTCCGGGAGGGCCTGCATCAGCCGGCCGCGCGCCGCGACGAGGGCCGCCGCGTCCGCCAGCGAGAGGACGCCCGCGGCATGGGCGGCGGTCAGTTCACCGATGGAGTGTCCTAGTAGGGCGGCGGGTGTGACGCCCCAGTGCCGGAGGAGCCGGAAGAGGGCGGTCTCGTACGCGAACAGCGCGGCCTGGGTGTATCCGGTCCGGTCGAGCAGCGCGGCATCGGGGGTGTCCGGGGCGCCGAGGACCAGCTCGCGTACGGACCGGTCGAGGTGGGCGTCCAGTTCACGGCAGGCGTCGTCGAAGGCCGCGGCGAACACCGGGTGGGCGGCGTACAGGCCGGCGCCCATGCCGGGCCGCTGGCTGCCCTGGCCGGTGAAGAGGAAGGCGAGGTCTCCCCCGGCCGGGCTCGCGGTGCCCCGGACGACACGCGGTGAGGGGCGGCGTTCGGCGAGGTCGTCGAGGGCGGTGGCGAGGGTGTCGCGGTCCCCGGCGAGCAGCGCGGCCCGGTGCGTGAGGTGGCCGCGGGCCAGGGCGGTGGTGTGGGCGAGGTCGGGCAGGCCGAGGCCGGGGTGGGCGGCGAGATGGTCGCGCAGCCGCCGGGCCTGGTCGCGCAGGGCGCCGTCCACGTGTCCGGAGAGCAGGACGGTGTGCGGTCCCGGGTGCGGGCCGGTACGGGAGTCGTCCTGGGAGTCGTCGGCGGCGGGCGCCGGGAGTCCCGTGGTGTCGGACAGCACCAGGTGGCAGTTGGTACCGCCCATGCCGAAGGAGCTGACGCCGGCGAACACCGGGCTGTCGTCGCCGTGCTCCGGGGTGAGGTCGACGGCGGTGCCGGCGACGCGGAGGCCGAGGGTGTCCATCGGGATCGCGGGGTTGGGGTCGCGGTAGTGGAGGCTGGGCGGCAGGGTGTGCTCGCGCAGGCTGAGGGCGGCCTTGAGGAAGCCGGCGACGCCCGCGGCGCCTTCGAGGTGTCCGATGTTGGTCTTGACGGAGCCGACCAGCAGGGGCGAGGCGTCCGCGCTGGGCGCGGCCGA
>NZ_JBSFMT010000172.1:0-3705 GCF_053599695.1 Streptomyces sp. NPDC000878
CTCCACCACAACCCCCAGGCACACCCAGCCCGTCCGGCGTTTGAGGACGAGGCCGTTCAGGCCGATAGCGGGGGTCTGGGGGCGGCAGCCCCCAGCGGCGCCCGCACCAGCACCGGGAACCATCCCACCCCGGACCACTAAACTGACCCGCGTGAACGTCCTCCTCATCGGTAATGGCGCCCGCGAACACGCCCTGTGCCGCTCCCTGTCCCTCGACCCCGACGTCACCGCGCTCTACTGCGCCCCCGGCAACGCCGGCATCGCCGAGGTCGCCGAGCTGCGTCAGGTCGACCCCCTCGACGGCGGGGCCGTAGCGGCGCTGGCCGTGGAGCTGGGTGCCGACCTGGTCGTCGTAGGACCGGAGGCGCCGCTCGTCGCCGGGGTCGCCGACGCCGTACGAGGCGCGGGCATCCCGGTCTTCGGCCCCTCCGGGGAGGCCGCGCAGCTGGAGGGCTCCAAGGCCTTCGCGAAGGACGTCATGGCGGGAGCCGGCGTCCCCACGGCCCGCTCGTACGTCTGCACGACGCCCGACGAGGTGGATGAAGCCCTCGACGCCTTCGGCGCCCCGTACGTCGTGAAGGACGACGGACTCGCGGCCGGCAAGGGCGTGGTCGTCACCGACGACCTCGAAGCCGCCGCCGCACACGCGAACTCCTGCGACCGCGTCGTCATCGAGGAGTTCCTCGACGGCCCCGAGGTCTCCCTCTTCGCGATCACCGACGGCGAGACAGTCCTCCCGCTCCAGCCCGCCCAGGACTTCAAGCGTGCGCTGGACGACGACGAGGGCCCGAACACGGGCGGCATGGGCGCCTACTCGCCGCTCCCCTGGGCCGACCCGAAGCTGGTCGAGGAAGTCCTCCAGACGGTCCTGCAGCCGACGGTCGACGAACTGCGCCGCCGCGGCACCCCCTTCTCCGGCCTCCTCTACGCCGGCCTCGCGATCACCTCGCGCGGCGTCCGCGTGATCGAGTTCAACGCCCGCTTCGGCGACCCCGAGACCCAGGTGGTCCTGGCCCGCCTGAAGACCCCGCTGGCCGGCATCCTCCTCGCGGCGGCCAACGGCACCCTCTCCGACCTGGAGCCCCTGCGCTGGAGCGAGGACGCGGCGGTCACCGTGGTCATCGCCTCGCACAACTACCCCGGCACCCCGCGCACCGGCGACCCGATCACCGGCCTCGCCGACGTGGCCGCCGAGGACGCCCCGCACGCGTACGTCCTGCACGCCGGCACGAAGCGCGACGGCGACGCGGTCGTGAGCGCGGGCGGCCGGGTGCTCTCCGTGACGGCGACCGGCAAGAACCTGGGCCAGGCCCGCGACCGCGCGTACACGGCCCTCGGCCGCATCCACCTGGACGGCTCCCAGCACCGCACGGACATCGCGGCGAAGGCGGCGGCGGGCGAGTAAGCGAGAGCAGACGAGATCAAGCGAGAGCAAGCGAGAGCAAGCCGAAAATCCCGCATTCCGGCACAGAACCAGATACTCGCCGCACTCGCCGATGAACCCCTCGGGCCCCGAATCCGTCTAAGGATGCGGGGCCCGAAAGTCGTTCCAAGGGGCTCCCAGCTGCCACTTCACCGCCACTTCGTCGTCGCCGTGTGTCATCCACCTCTCCCCAAAGCCATTCCATCGAGTGACCGATCCCCCATCCGGCTGACGAGGCCCGGGCCCCCAACTATGGTGCGGCGCAAGTGTTCCGGCACTTGGCCCACCGGCATTGCGATGTCAGTGGTGGGTGCCACAGTGGGGGAGTGAGCAACGTCAGGGTGTGCGGAAAAGGTAGGGGGTGACATCCGGTCGTGACCGGTATGGGTGTGGAGGCGGGCGCGCAGGTCGCGCGTTCCCGGGCCCTCGCCGTGCTGCGCATCCGCAGCAGGGCCCTGGCCGTCGCCCTGCTGCCCGCGGCCGTCGCCGTCGTGCTGTGGGCCGGTGTCTCCACCGGCCACCTCGTGGGCGGCGGCTGGCACCTCGCCCGCTGGATCACGGGCGGCGTCGCGATCGTCGTACTCCTCGCGGCGGCCGTCATCGCCCTGGTCGTCGCCCGCGCCCGCCCCGCCATGAGCCCCACGGTCCCGATAGCCGAGGAGTCGGCCCCGGACCTCTACCATCTGGTGCGCGATCTGGCCGACCGCCTGGGCGTCCCCGCACCCTCCGCGATAGCGCTGACCCCGGACTGCGACAGCTGGCTGGAGGACCGCACCCACCGCGCCCACAGCCTGCCCCCGGTGGAGGACCGGGACGAGATATCGGGCGTACGAGGCCTGCGTCCCGCCCTCCAGGGACAGCACCGGCGTGCGGCGACGGCGGCGCCCGTCCTCGTGATCGGCTCGCCGTTCCTGTGGTGGATGCGCGTCGGCGAACTGCGCGCGGTCCTCGCCCCGGTCGTCGCCGGTACGGGACCTTCGGCGCACCCGGACATCGCGGCGGCGCGGCGCTTCGTACGAGGCCTGGACGCGGCGGTGGCCGTGGCGGCGGCGCCGCAGCGCGGACCCGTGTCGCGTACGGCGCTCGCGGGCGTCGGCTGGGTGTCGAGGCTGCTGCTGCGCGGCTGCCGGGTGCACGCGGCCGAGATGGAGCGCGGGGTCGCGGTGGCGGCGGCCGAGCGCGCACAGGCTGTGGACTACGGCCTGCGGATCGTCGCGCAGGAACAGGTCGGCCTGGCGTACGCGGGCTGGGACCGACTCCTGACCCGGGTCGCGCTCCCCGCCTGGCGGATGGGCCGCTGGCCGGCCCGGCTGGACGCGGGCGTCGTCGCGGCGCTCACGGAACTGTCGCGTCGCGACCGGCTGGCCGAGGGCTTCACGTCCCGCCTGGGCGAACGCCCGGCCTGCGACCTGCTCGAAGAGCCCGGCGCGATCGACGAGGCGGCCTCTCTCCTCGCCGCCCGCCTTTTCCACGGGGGCCCGGCCGAGCCCGGCCCGGACTGGGCGCCGGTGGACTGGCAGGAGTACCCCGATGAGGTGGTCGACCGCAAGTGGCGTACGGACGCGGCACGCCTGCACCGGGTCCTGGACACCCTGGGCGTCCACCGCACGGCGACACCCGCACACCGGGGCCCCGAAGCCCCGACCCTCTCCCGGGTGATGAACCACCTGACGACGCCCCAGACGCCCGAGACGCCCGCGAGGGACACGGCGGAAGAGCAGGCGGACGAGGAGTACGGGGACGGGGAGTACGGGGACGGCGAGCGGGTGGGAAGCGAGCGCAGCGAGGCTCTGGCCGCCGGGATCAGTGCGGAGGTCGCCCGCGAGGAGGCGGCGACGGGCGGCGGGCAGGCCCAGGCAGGCCTGACCGGCCAGGGCCCGGACACGGCTGTCTGGGACGACGGCACACTGCCGCTCTTCCCGCTGCAGCCCCCGCGCACGGGGCGCGAGCTGCTCGCCGATCACGTCACCGCGATGGTGTGCTGCGCGGCGATGGACACGGCGGGGGCGATGCCGGGCCTGGACTGGCTGGACGGCCCCTCGCTCCTCCTGAACGGCGAGCGGGCGGCGGACCTGGGCCCAAGGGTCCTCACCCTGATAGAAACAGGCGACCCGGCCCCCCTGGAGGCATGGCTCCGCACAACAGGAGTACGCCCAGAGAAACCGGTACGCCTGGTGTGACCCGGGCTTTCCTCGCCCCCGCCGCCCCTACCCGTCCCATCCTCGGGGGCTCCGCCCCCGAACCCCCGTATCGCGCTAGAACGCGCTCGTCCTCAAACGCCG
>NZ_JBSFMT010000173.1:0-3637 GCF_053599695.1 Streptomyces sp. NPDC000878
TCTTCGGCCGTGGTCGGCGCACCCCGCTCTCGGTTACGTCGAGGGGCGGGACCTCCCTGAGGAGGTCCCGCCCTTCGACGTACCGGCGTGTACGACGGTTCAGTTGCCGGCGGCAGCCGTGTCCGTCTCCGAGGCCGAGGCGCTCGATGTGGCCCCCGCCTCGGGCGTCTCGGCGGCACCGGTCCCGTTCGGGGAACCGGACGTCTCCGGCTCGACGGAGGTGCTCGGCGAGGCACTGCCCTCGACCGGGGCCTCCGGGACCTCGGTCGGGCCCCACGAGGAGAAGAAGCTCTCCGCCGGGACGACGAACGCGCGCAGGCTCACGTCACCCGTCTTGCTGAAGGCGAAGGTGATCTTCTGCGCGTTGCCGTCCTTGACCGCCTCACGGCTGCTGGGCAGCACGGCGGAGGCGTTGTTCGCGCCGCCGATGACGAGCGAGCCACCGGCCGGGATGCTCAGGCTCCCGCCCTTCGCGGCCGTCAGCTCGGCGGTCTTGCCGGTGCCGGGGACGGTGATCGACTCCAGCGTCTGGGCGGTCGTACCGCTGTTGAACACCGTCGCGGAGACGGCGGCCGGGCCGGTCGACTCCAGCTCCGGCTGGGTGATGATGACGACGTTCTGCAGCTTGATGTCACCGACGGAGGTGGCCGCGTTGTCCGGCTTGACCTCCAGCGTCTGGGCGTTGTTTCCGGCTGCGCACCCGGCGAGCGTGGCGACCGAGAACGCGAGGGCGGATGCGGCGAGGGCGCCGCGTCGAAGGCTGCTGCTCACGGCGGCGGCAACTCCTTGGAACGCACGGGCAGCTCCTTGTAAAGCCACCCTAAGTGTCTGTCAGCGGCCTTAGGTTACCGAGCCGTTCCCACGCCACCGCACCCGACCCGCCTCTAAGGACGGGCGGGGGTGCCGGCTCGGGAGAACACGGCTGTCTCCTGAACCACTTCGACATATCAGATAAGTGCTGTCGGCCGGGCTTGCGGATTTCCGGTGAAGGAATGAACGGACCGGAAATTGATCACCCGCAGATCACCCGCGGATCGTCTGTAGATCGCCCGCAGATCATCGGCGGATCACCGGTAGATCATCTGCTCGGTCATCCACTGTCGTGATCAATTCCGGATTCGTCGCACAGCCGACTCCGCTCACCGAACGGAGTAGCGGAAGTCGCACACTTGGAAGCGGACATAAGTGGATGTTTGGTCGCCTGGCGGGGCCTCCGGGTGTGTGTAACGCCCGGGTTTCACTTCGTTCGGAGAGCCGCTCCGACCTGCGAATACCCCCCTCGTCTTCGCCTCCGGAGCCCTCCCAAAGCACGTTCCTGTTACTGTTGTCAAGCCCCGAGATATGCCCTGACCTGCGAAAACGCCATTCAGAAGCTGCCGTTTCCGTGTTACCCTGGATAGCCACGGAAGGGGTACCTGTCACATGACGTTCAAGGTTGGCGACACCGTGGTCTATCCCCATCACGGGGCCGCGCTGATCGAGGCCATCGAAACTCGCCAGATCAAAGGCGTGGACAAGACCTACTTGGTGCTGAAGGTCGCCCAGGGTGACCTGACTGTACGTGTACCGGCGGACAATGCGGAGTTCGTCGGCGTACGTGACGTGGTCGGTCAGGATGGGCTGGACCGGGTCTTCGAGGTGCTGCGCGCTCCGTATGCCGAGGAGCCCACGAACTGGTCACGTCGCTACAAGGCGAATCTGGAGAAGCTCGCCTCCGGTGATGTCATCAAGGTCGCGGAAGTCGTACGTGACCTGTGGCGTCGTGAGCGGGAGCGCGGACTGTCCGCCGGTGAGAAGCGCATGCTCGCCAAGGCTCGCCAGATCCTGGTGAGTGAGCTCGCGCTCGCGGAGAACACGAACGAGGACAAGGCCGAAGCCCTGCTCGACGAGGTGCTCGCGTCCTGAACTCCGACTGAACGCAGGCCCTGAAAGCCCGCCCATTCGGTTTTAAGCAGCACAGTCAGTTCAAGCAGCACAGTGAAAATGCCGCGGTGCCCGATGACGTATCCAATGTCGCCGGGCGCTGCGGCATGTTCGTGCCCGGATGAGAATTCTCCCGTACTGACCAGCGCTGACTGAAGCGGTCAGTAGTACTGAAGTGCAGTACCGAAGTACTGATATTGGTGTGCCGGGCCCGGAGACCGCTCGACCGGATGTCACGGAAGGGTCCGATCGAGGCTCGCGCCCGGCACTCCTCCAGGCCATACCCACGAGGGCTCGGCACACAAACCTGACAGGAACCGATGTCTGACGAATCGCGCCCCACACCGCCCGGGGCACGTACGGCCGCCGTGATTCCGGCCGCCGGCCGGGGCGTACGCCTCGGTCCGGGCGCCCCCAAGGCGCTTCGCGCGCTGAACGGCACGCCCATGCTCATTCACGCCGTGCGCGCGATGGCCGCGTCCCGTGCCGTGTCGCTGGTCGTCGTCGTGGCCCCGCCGGACGGCGCCGCCGAGGTGAAGACCCTCCTCGACGCCCACGCGCTGCCCGAGCGCACGGACTTCCTGGTCGTCCCCGGCGGCGAGTCCAGGCAGGAGTCGGTGAAGCTCGGCCTGGACGCGCTGCCGCCCGGCATCGACATCGTCCTCGTCCACGACGCCGCCCGCCCACTCGTCCCGGTGGACACCGTGGACGCGGTGATCGAGGCGGTACGGGAGGGCGCGCCGGCCGTGGTCCCCGCACTGCCGCTGGCGGACACCGTCAAGGAGGTCGAGCCGGCCACGACGCCCGGGGAACCGGAGCCGGTGCTGTCGACGCCGGAACGGGCGCGGCTGCGGGCGGTCCAGACACCGCAGGGTTTCGCCGTCGGCACGCTCGTACGGGCCCACGAGACGGTGACCGAGAACGTCACCGACGACGCGAGCATGGTCGAACAGCTGGGCCTGCGGGTCGTGGTCGTGCCCGGCCACGAGGAGGCGTTCAAGGTGACGAGGCCGCTGGATCTGGTGCTGGCGGAGGCGGTCCTGGCCCGCAGGAGGCTGAACGATGGCTTCTGAGTCTTCTGAGGCTCCTGAGAGCCAGTTCCCGGTGCTGCCCCAGGTCGGCATCGGTACCGACATCCACGCTTTCGAGGAGGGCCGGGAGCTGTGGTGCGCCGGCCTGAAGTGGGAGGGCGAGGGGACCGGGCTGGCGGGTCACTCCGACGCGGACGTCGTCGCCCACGCCGCGTGCAACGCGCTGTTCTCGGCGGCGGGGCTGGGCGATCTGGGTCAGCACTTCGGCACCGGGCGCCCGGAGTGGTCCGGGGCGTCCGGGGTCACGCTGCTGACGGAGGCGGCGCGGATCGTACGGGCGGCGGGGTTCACGATCGGCAATGTCGCGGTGCAGGTGGTGGGGCCGCGGCCGAAGATCGGGAAGCGGCGGGAGGAAGCGCAGAAGGTGTTGTCGGAGGCGGTGGGGGCGCCGGTGTCGGTGTCCGGCGCGACGACGGACGGGCTCGGTTTCCCGGGGCGGGGGGAGGGGCTGATGGCGGTGGCCACGGCACTGGTGGCCCGGCTGGGCTGAGGCCCAGTTTTCTCGCCCCCGCCGCCCCTACCCGTCCCATCTCGTTCCTGGGGGCTGCGCCCCCAGACCCCCGCTCCGGCCCTGAACGGGCCTTGTCCTCAAACGCCGGACGGGCTGAAAGGTCCAGCCCCTC
>NZ_JBSFMT010000174.1:0-3556 GCF_053599695.1 Streptomyces sp. NPDC000878
ACGGGGGCGGGGTCGACGACGGTGGTGTCGCGGCCGTGAGCGCGTTCGTGGAGTGTGCGGCCGGTGCGGGCTCCGAGCAGGCGTTGCAGGGCGAGCGCGGGGACGTCGGCGAGGTCGCCGACGGTGTGCAGGCCGTACTCGGTGAGCGTGGCCGCCGTCGCCGTGCCGGCACCGGGCAGTTCCCGGACAGGGCGGGGCCGCAGGAACAGGGCGATTGCTTCGGGGGTGTCCTCGATGACGGTTCGCCGGCCGGGCGGGGTGAGGGCGGCGGCCATGGCGGCGAGCATCGGGTTCGGCGCGGCCGCCGCCGCCGCCGAGGACACCCCGAAGAACGCCGCAGCGCGCAGCTGGATGAGGTCGGTGATGCCGCGGGCGTCGCGGTTCCAGAAGCCCAGGCTGCCGGTGAGATCCAGCACGGCGCTGTCCGGCACAAGCATCTGCACGCGCGGTGTGACGTCCTGGAGGAGCCGGTGCAGCTGCTCCAGGAGGTCCGGGTCGTGGCCGGGCGGGAGGACGAACCGGAGGTGGAGAATGTGATGGCGGTCACCCTGCGCTTCCCGGGCTGCGGTGGCCGAGGCGCCGCAGGTCTGCGGAGCGGGTGCCGGCGGGCTGGAGGTCGGCGTACGGGTGCAGGCGGGCCCCGGCGGTGCCGTCGGTGAGCGTCCGCTGCGGGGGCTGGGCGGGGGTGGGGGCGGGAGCGTCGCGGTCGAGCAGGTCCAGGGCTGCCTGGGGGCCGTGGTCGCGGCGTGCGGCGGCGACTTCCTCGAGGTCCCACGCCCTCTCGCCGACGACCGTGCGGCGCGGCCCGCGGGCTTCGACGGTGCCGCGTACCAGGAGCAGCCCGGAGTGGAAAACCGTGTGCGCGACGCGCTCGTGGCTGTCTTCGAAGAAGGCGAGGTCGACGAGTCCGGAGCCGTCTTCGAGGGTGACGAAGATGATCCGCTTGCCGGACGGGATCGGCGGGGTCTGGGTGGAGGCGCGTACCCCGGCCACCAGGACTTTCTGGCCGGGGTGCAGGGCGCGCAGGTGGGCGGCGTCGGTGGCGCCGAGTTCGCGCAGCAGCCGGTGGTGGTGCTCCATCAGGTGGTGGGTGACGTCGATGGACAGGACGTCCAGCTCGGCACCCAGCTTGTCGCGGCCGGTCATCTCCGGCAGGCCGCTCGGTTCGGCGGCGGCGAGTTCGCCGCCGAGCGGGAGCTGTCCTTCGGTGGCGGCACGATTGCGGTACTGCCGGTGCAGTTCGGTGGCCTGCAGAAGGAGGTCGCGGCGGGTCAGGTCCGTGGCGAGGGAGTCGAGGGCGCCGATGCGGATCAGGCTCTGCGCGATGGGCAGGGACGGGCGGGCGCGCTGCCACAGGTCCTGGAGTCCGGCGTAGGGCTGGCCGGCCGCGAGGCGGGCGACCTCGTACTCGCTGATTCCCTTGACCGCGGACAAGGCCAGCCGGACCCCCCAGCCCTGCCCGGTCTGTTCCACGCTGTACTCGGGGCGGGAGCGGTTGACGTCGACGTTCAGTACGGGCACGCCGTGGCGGCGCGCGTCCGCGACGATCACGCGGCGCGGCCACATGCCCGGGTCGTGCTCCAGCAGGCCCGCGTACAGGGCGGCGGGGTGATGTGCTTTCAGGAAGGCGGACTGGAGGGCGGGGACGGCGAAGGCGACCGCGTGGGCGCGGCAGAAGCCGTACGCGCCGAAGGCGGCAACCGTCTCCCACACCTCGTCCAGGACCGTGGTGTCGTAGCCGCGCTCGCCGGCCGTACGGCGAAACCATGCCTCCACTCCCGCCAGCCGGTCCGGGTCGGCCAGCGCGCGGCGGGCGACATCGGCGGCGGCGCGGTCGCAGCCGGTCATCCGGGCGAGGATCGCGATGATCTGCTCGTGCCAGATCACCACCCCGTACGTGTCGGAGAGGATCGCCTCCAGGTCCGGGTGCGGGTAGCGGGGCGCGGCGCCGTGGCGCGCGGCGATGAACAGCGCGGGCATGCCGCCGCTGACAGGGCCGGGCCGGAAGAGGCTGATGTCGGCGATGACGTCCTGGAGGTGCCGCGGCTGCAGCCGGCCCACCAGATCCTGCTGGCCGGGTGATTCGAGCTGGAAGAGGCCCACCGTGTCCGAGCGCCGGATGAGCTCGAAGGCAGCGTTGTCGTTGAGGTCGACGTGGTCGGGGTTGTCGAGATCGAGCAGACGGCCCGTAGTACGGCGGATCTCCGCGACGGCGTGCGCCATCGCCGACTGCATCCGCACCCCCAGGACATCGAGCTTGAGCAGTCCGAGGTCTTCGACGTCCTCCTTGTCGGCCTGCACCATCGGGTAGCCGCCCGGGGTCGGCTGCACCGGCAGCCTCTCCAGCAGGCTCGCGTCGGACAGGATGACGCCGCACGGGTGCATGGCGTAACCGCGCGGCAGTCCGTCCAGGCCCTCAGCCAGCTCCCACAACGGCCCGAACGCCCCTGCTCGGGATGCGAGTTGGCGCAGCTCCGGAAGTTCGGTGAGGGCGGATCGGATGTCGCGGGCGCGGATGTGGGGGAAGCTCTTGGCGATCTCGTCCACGACCTGCGGGGCCAGCCCGAGCGCGAGGCCGGTGTCACGCAGGGCGTGGCGGGCCCGGTAGGTCTCGGGCATGCCGGTGACCGCGACCCGCTCCCGCCCGAACCTCTCGATGATCCTGTCGTAGACCTCCAGGCGCCGGGCCGACTCCACGTCCAGGTCTATGTCCGGCAACGACGTACGACGCTCGGACAGGAAGCGTTCGAACAGCAGCCGGTGCTCCAGCGGATTGGCCGTGGCGACGAACAAGCTGTGGTTGACCATGGAACCGGCGCCCGAGCCGCGTGCGGCGACCCGCACGCCCATCGCCCGCACATCGGCCACGACCTGCGCGACCGCCAGGAAGTACGCCTCGTACTTGAGGCGGCCGATGACCTCCAGCTCGTAGTCGAGCTGCCGTACGGCGGATTCGTCCGTGTCCAGGCCGCGGGCGGTCATCCCCGCCTCGCAGCGCCGGCGCAGCAGCCGCATCGCCGAACCGGGATCGGGGCCGGCGCCCACGACGGACGGCTCGGGGAAGTGCGGCCGCCCCAGCCCCAGATCGGCCGGGGTCAGGACGCAGGACTGCGCGGTCGTCTCGGTCTCGCCCAGCAGCCCGGCGGCCCGCCCCCGGCCGGCGCCGGTGGCCTGCGCGATCCGGTCGGCGGCCGCGGCCATGGCGGCCGGGTCCTTCAGCCACCGCTCGCCGCCGTCCAGGCTTCGGCGGTCGACCGGCCGCAGCAGCCGCGCCGCGTCCAGCACGTCGGCGAGCCGGTGCTGAGCCGCGTCGGCGTAGCGGACGGAGTTGGTCAGCACCGTACGCACACCCAGCCGGTCGGCCAGGCCGGCCGTCCGCGCGGCCAGGCGCAGCGATCCGGGCCCGGTCCCCTGCCGCCCCAGCCACACCGCCTCCAGCCGCAGCGACTCCCCGGCGAGCTCCCGCCACGGATGAAGCAGCTGCTCGGCGAGGTCCTCACGCCCGGCCGCCAGGGCCCGCACGGGCTCGGAGGCCGGACCGAGCATCACCACCAGG
>NZ_JBSFMT010000175.1:0-3350 GCF_053599695.1 Streptomyces sp. NPDC000878
ACCTTTTTCCGCCGGTGCCCCCCCCCCCCCGCGCGCCGGGGGGGGGGGGGGGGGGGGGGGGGCCCCCCCCCCCAGGGATGGGACGGGTAAGGGCGGCGGGGGCGAGGAAACCCGACCTAAGCCAACAACCCCCGCAACGGAAAAACCGCCCTACGCGCCGCGATGACCGCCTGGTCAAGACGGTCGGCGGGGTCATACCCCGACTCCCACTCCGCGTAGGCCACCGGCCACCGCCCATCAGTCATCCGCGCCGGCGCCAACTGCCGCGTACGCGCGAACACCTCCCGCCGCCACCCCTCCGGAATCACAGCCGCAGGCTCAACCGCCCGCCCCGCCGCAATCGCAACAAGATGCGTCCAGGACCGCGGCACAACCTCAACCACCGCGTATCCCCCGCCCCCCAGGGCAACCCATTTCCCGTCCGCGTACTCATGCGCAAGCTCATGACAGGCAACCTGCACCGCCCGCTGCGCATCCAACGACACGGCAAGATGAGCGAGCGGATCCTCAAAATGCGTATCGGCGCCATGCTGAGTAACCAGCACCTGCGGCCGAAAATCCGCGATCAGCTCAGGCACGACCGCATGAAAGGCCCGCAACCACCCGGCATCCCCGGTCCCGGCCGGCAACGCGACATTGACAGCGCTCCCCTCAGCAGGACCGTCCGCCCCCGTCTCCTCAGGCCACCCGGTCTGTGGAAACAACGTACGCGGATGCTCATGCAGCGAGATCGTCAGAACCCGAGGGTCCTCCCAGAACGCGGCCTGAACCCCGTCCCCGTGATGCACATCCACATCCACGTAGGCGACCCGCTCGGCACCCAGCTCCAGCAGCCGAGCAATGGCCAAGGAGGCGTCGTTGTAAATACAGAACCCGGACGCACCCCCCGGCATCGCATGATGCAGCCCACCCGCGAAGTTGACGGCATGCAGAGCCACGCCACCCCACACCGCCTCAGCAGCCCCCACCGACTGCCCCGCAATCAGCGCGGACACCTCATGCATCCCGGCAAAAGCAGGATCATCAACAGTCCCGAGCCCGTACGCCGGATCAGCCGCCCCCGGATCGGCGGAAGCGACCTTCACCGCCTCGATGTAGTCCTCACGATGCACAAGCCGCAAGGTCGACTCCCCAGCCGGCTTCGCCGAGACGACATCCACATCCTGGTCGAGCCCAAAGGCATCGACAAGTCGCCGGGTCAGGGCGAGCCGGACCGGATCCATCGGATGGTCCGGCCCGAAGTCATACCCCGTTACTGCCTCGTCCCACATCAGCTGTGCGCGCCCGCTCATGCCCGTCACCGTATCGGGCCACCCCAGGATCGAACGACCCCGCATACCTCAACGTCACCAGGACCAACACCATCGGAACGAGCATCGCCCCGCGATAGCTCCACAGATCACCCAGAGCCCCCACCAGAGGCGAACCGATCAAGAACCCCACGTAGTTGAAGATGTTGAGCCGAGCGACGGCCGCATCGGAAGCCCCCGGGAACAACCGCCCGGCGGCGGCGAAGGTCTGCGGCACGATCACACACAGCCCGAGCCCCAGCAACGTGAACCCGAGCATCCCGACCCAGGCCCCCGGCGCCCCAGCCACCACAGCAAACCCGAGCGCCGCCACCAACGCCCCCGCCCGTACGACGGCCACGGCCCCGAACCTCCGCACCCCAATGTCCCCGATGGCCCGCCCGACAAGGGTCGTCACCATGTACACGTTGTACGGCACGGTAGCGAGCTGCTCGGAACTCCCAAGCACGTCCTGCAGATACTTCGCACTCCAGTTGGAGACGGTCGAGTCCCCGATATAGGCGAAGGTCATCACCAGACACAGCGGCAACAACATCTTGAAAACAAGACCCCCGCCACCCCCGGCCCCCTCACCGACCTGATCCTTGGGAATCTCCCCGTCACCGGCATCGACGTACCACCGACTCCCGACCAGCACGGCCGGCAACAGCACAACCACCACAGGCAGGTAGGACACGAAGAGATCGAGATGCCAGTGCGCACCGACCCAGGCCAGCGAGGCGCCCAAGATCCCACCCAGGCTGTACACCGCATGAAACCCGAGCATGATGCTGCGCCCGTACGCCCGCTGCAGACTCACCCCGAGCATGTTCATCGACGCGTCGAGCGCACCGACCGCCAGCCCGAACGCCCCCAGCGCCACAGCGACTTCGGCCACATGATCACCGGCACCGACACCGAGCAGCGCCAGCAGTACGACGGGCTGCGACCACCTCAGTACGAGGCTGGGCGGTACCCGCTTGACCAAGTGCTCGGTGCAGACACTGCCGACTCCGGCCAGCACCGGCACGGCGGCCAGGAAGGCGGGCAGCAGCGCGTCGGATATCCCGTACCGGTCCTGGATCGCCGGGATACGCGTCACGAGCAGCGCAAAGGCGACGCCCTGGGCGAAGAAACTGAACGCCAGCGAGGCTCTACCGCGCCGCAGCACATCTGTCATGGCGGCGAGCGTAGGGCCCAGAGCTTACCCGTGGGTAGATGAATCAGAAGATGAATTTCGCTCATCTTCGACGCGACCCACCAGCAGCTCAGCCAACTCCCCCATGCTGCCGAAGAGTCGAGTGGCCCCGACCAGCCGCTCGGCAGGGGTCATCGCGGTGAACCCGAGCACATCCATCCCGGCGGCAACAGCGGCCCGCACCCCCAGTGGACTGTCCTCCACCACCACACACCGCTCAGGAGCCACCCCCATACGCTCCGCCGCGTGGAGGAACAGATCGGGCGCCGGCTTCCCCCGCCCCACATCCTGCGCACTGAAGACCCGCCCACCCTCGAACCACCGCTCAAGTCCGGTGCTCCGATGCCCGACCCGAATCCGCTCATGACTCCCGGAGGAAGCCACGCAGTACGCCACCCCGTCGGCCCTCAACTTCTCCAGTACCTCGACCACGCCGTCCACCGGCTCCAACTCCCGCTCGAAGGCGGCGAACACCCGAGCATGAAAGACCTCGTCGAAGTCGTCCGGCAACCGCCGCCCACTCCGCTCCTCGACCAGATCGTGTACGCGGTGCATGGCGGAGCCCATGTAGTCGCGGATGGAGTCCTCGTACGAGGTCGGATGTCCCAGCTCGGTGAGATAGGCGGCCAGAAGTGTGTTGGAGATCGACTCACTGTCGACGAGCACACCGTCGTTGTCGAAGATGACGAGGTCATAGCGCATAACAAGGACCATAGATAACTCCTGAAACGCAGAAAACCCCCGCACTCGAAAGTGCGGGGGTTTTCCCAATATTTGTTCGGCGGTGTCCTACTCTCCCACAGGGTCCCCCCTGCAGTACCATCGGCGCTGTAAGGCTTAGCTTCCGGGTTCGGAATGTAACC
>NZ_JBSFMT010000176.1:0-3259 GCF_053599695.1 Streptomyces sp. NPDC000878
CTTCGCCGAGGAACTCGCCCTCTACGACAAGGTGCTGAGCGAGGCCGGACTGCCGCCGGTGCCGGTGTACTCGTACATGCCGGGCCTGTCCGGCGCCGCCGGGGGCTCGGGGAGTCAGCTCCGGCGGACTCGGCTGCTTCGGCGGTGGGTGTGCAAGTGGTGCTGGTGGGACTCGAACCCACGACCTCAACGGCTTATAAGACCGGCGCTCTGCCAACTGAGCTACAGCACCTCGGGGGTGAGGTGTGCGGGCCGCGCCCCGGTAGGGCGGGGCGCGGCCCTGGGAGCGGCCGGGGCGCGCGGGGGAGGAAAGCCCCGGCCGCTGGTCAGGTGAACAGGATTCGTGCCATCGTCTCGTCGATCAGCGCTGCGGCCTCGTCGTCGGGCATGTCGTCGAGCCTGGCGAGCGCCTCGAAGTCGATCTCGACGTCCAGGTCCGCGATTCGCTTCTCAGCGATGACGAACTCGATCACTTCCTGTGCGCTGGCACGTGCGCGGGCCTTCGGGGCGACGCTGGGGGCGGTGGGCTGGGATGCGGTGTTCTGGTGGTCGTCGGCGGTCATATCTCCTCCGTCGTGGGGCGGTTGGGGCGGCTGTGGGTGGACCCGACCGGATTCGAACCGGCGGCGCTGTGCGCTTTTAAGGCGCTGGCTCTGCCACTGAGCTACGGGCCCTTGGGGTGGGCCGCCGCCCCGGTGCCGGGGAGTCCGGGGCGGCGGCCCTGGGAGCGGCCATGCGCGGGGGAGACGCTTGGCCGCTGGTCTGGTCGGTCCCGGCGTGACGCTGGGCGAGGTTGGCCGGTCACCGCGCGGGCAGTCAGAGGTTGTGCTGGAAGCGGTAGTGCCTGACGAGTTCGATGGCGGCGTCGCGGACGGCTCCGCGTTCGGTCTTGCCGGTGGTGCGGGCCTTTGTGTAGGCGACCGAGGCGCGGACGACCGAGGTGGGCCGGATCAGCCGCATGTTGACGATCTCGTGGCCGTGGCCCGGCAAGTCCTGCTTGGTGATGTCGTGGATGGCGGCAGCGATGGCGTGCGCGACGGCGTTTTCGTCGGTGATCGGTACGGGGTCAGTGTCAGCCATGGTCACGTTCCTTTGAGTCCCTGACGGGGCCTTGGGCGGCGGCCGGGCGTGGGGGAGAGGACCGGCCGCCGGACTGGGGCGCGCAGCAGGGGCTACGCCGGGGCGGATGCCGGAAGCGGGAATGCCGTTTGGTAGGTGACAGCATCCGACTCCGGACCAAGCGTTTCGTGGAAGGCGTCTCGGACCTGCTCTGCCGTGAGCGGGCTAAGCGTCAGGCCGTCGATCACCCAGCCGCGCACGGTTTCCTTGCCTGTCGGCGATTTCGTGCCGAGCACAACGCTGCCTTCGGCGACGATGAAGCCGAGGGCCACGACTTCTGCGACTGCGGCCGCAGAGGCATAGACACCGCTCCAGAGAGCGTCGGTGCCTTCCCCGAAGACGTCGAACCAGGCGTAGGCGGTGACGGGCTCGGCGTTCCTCGGATGGACAACTGTGGTGAGCAGGTGCGTTCCGGGTCCTGCCGCCTGCATCAGATCGGTGACGGTGTCCACGGCGTGCGTGGTGACCGGTGCCAGGCGTTCCCGGGCCTGGCTGGATGAAAGGTTGTTGGCGCCCATCAGGCGTATCCCCTCGTGGTTGCTTCGGCGTCAGTCGAGGGCGTCACCCCCCAACCGTTATATTCGATACTAGATAATAACTGGCTCGAAGTCAAGCCCCACCGGTTCGACACGGGGGCGGCCTGTGAGCGGTACCTGAGTGCCGCTCACAGACTGCCGTTCCGGCGGGAGCGGGAGTCCGCCACGCTCCCGCCGGGGCTTGCTGACGGCTACGCCGCTGTGGCGATGGCCATGGCGGAAAGGGCCTGCGTCTCCAGCTCGTAGGCCGCATCCCCGTCATCGAGGGTCTGCGCGGTAGCGGTGATGGCCTGCATGATCCCGCCCGCCGTGGTCTGGCCACCCTTGATGAAGTGGCTGAACACGGAGTCGCGCACGCTGTCGGAGAAGCGCAGCTGCTTTGCCACCAGTTCCACGGTCTCGGCCGGGCTGGTGATCTCGCGTCCTGCTTCCCGCTGGATGTCGGCCAGCTTCCGCTCGACGTAGTCGCGGTTCATGAACGTTGCGACGGCGTCACGGGTCTGAGCGGTGATCAGCGCGAGATTCTTCTCCTGGGTGTCCTTCGAGAACTCGACGATTCCCTCGTTCATCCGTGCGCCGAGGTGCACTTTGCCGAACGCGTCCTTCGTGATCGTCATACCGTTGCCGCACACCTGCGCGACGATGCGGGGTGTGATCGCGTACTTGCCGCTGCCTACCTCGCTGTTGGTGAGAACGAACCCGGCCGAGACGAGGGGCAACTGATCGCCCGTCTGCCCGGTGAACGGCGACCTGTACCCGCGCAGCAGCTCGGGAGCATAGGCCGCGACGTGCTCGGACTCCACCCGAACGATCATGCGCCGTTCTGTGAGGTCGGCGCCCGTGATGTTCACGGGGTGCCCCGACTCCCGGATGCCCGCCAGTACGGCGGTGAGCATGTCCAGATGGTCAATGATCTTGTAGCCGTCGGAAAGCCACGCACGCAGTACGCCCGGCTCGCCCTTGAAGGCGCGGAGCAGGAATCGGCGGGTGGGGTCCTTCTGTAGCCAGCCGTTGACGTTGAGGTCGTACAGGTCGACCGCTTCGGCGCGCATGCGGCGCAGGTAGGCGGTAGGGATCTTCAGCTTGTCGGCAATCCCCTCGTCGGCTACGGCGGTGGGGCGGTAGGCGCCATCGGCGCGTGTCACGCCGCTGGGCGTCAGTACCGGCTCCACGCCGGTCACGGTGAGGTTGCCGTCAATTGCGGTGATGGCGGAGGCAGGGGCCACCATGTCGATCTTGGCGTCCTGGTCCCGCTCCAAGGTCTGGAGCAGGTCCTCAAAGGATGCGTTGCGGGTGTCCGTCACCGCGGCGATCTGGTTGGTCTCGTGAGCCACAAGGGCTCCCTTCGTATGGTTCGGCGTCCCATCGGCGTCACCCGATATACTTCGATACTAGATAAAAATCCCCGAGAATGCAAGCCCTACGAGTCGCTCGCAGCTGGGGGCGGTGAGCGGTGGGGGCGGTGGGCGTTCGAGGTGGTCTCTGCGCTGGTCAGCCATCGGTAGGCGAGGCATGGGCATGCCCTCGGGGGAGGGGGCGGCGCGTGCTCGCCCAGGGGCCCGGGCCTCGGGTCCCTGGGCCCGGCCCGGCGGGGCCGGCCCGGC
>NZ_JBSFMT010000177.1:0-3226 GCF_053599695.1 Streptomyces sp. NPDC000878
TGGCTTTGTAGGTGAGTCTTGAGGCCAGTTGTGGGTGGGTTCTGACTCCAGTGATGTCGGTGGGCAGTTGATGTCGGTGAGTTCTGACTCCACTTGGGGGCTTGTGGTGGGAGTATCGGGGTGCATCGGCTAGCGCTGGGTGGCTCAAGTGCCCGTTTCGAAGGTCGAGTTGTACGCGGCGATACGCCATGACGCTCGGGCCGAAGGGCTGTCCAGCAGGGCTTTGTCGGCCAAGTACGGGGTGGGCCGCAGGACGGTGGCGCTGGCGTTGGAGTCGGTGTGGCCGGCGCCGCGCAAGCAGCTTCCGCCCCGGATCTCGCGCCTGGACGCGTTCAAGGCGACGATCGACCAGATCCTGCGGGATGACCTGGACGCGCCGCGCAAGCAGCGGCACACCGTCAAGCGGGTCTTCGACCGGCTGATCGACGAGCACGACGCCCGGGGCGTGACGTATTCGATGGTCCGCGCCTACATCGCCCTGCGCCGTCCGGAGATCCGGGTGGAGGAGGGCCGCGGTCCTCCGCAGGCGTTCGTGCCGCAGACGCACCGCCCCGGCGACGAGGCGGAGGTCGACTTCGGGGACGTGTGGATCCACCTGGACGGGGTGCCCACCAAGGTGTTCCTGTTCTCGCTGCGGCTGTCGTTCAGCGGGAAGGCCGTGCACAAGATCTTCGCTTCGTGCGGGCAGGAAGCATTTCTGGAAGGCCACGTTCACGCGCTTCAGGTGCTGGGCGGCGTGCCGCGCGGCAAGGTCCGCTACGACAACTTGCGGGCCGCGGTCAGCCAGGTTCTGGGCCGCACCCGGGGCAGGGTGGAAAGCGACCGTTGGACGGCGTTCCGCTCGCATTTCTCGATCAACAGTTTCTACTGCAATCCCGGTATCGAGGGCGCCCATGAGAAGGGCGGCGTCGAGGGGCAGATCGGCTGGTTCCGCAGGAACCACCTGGTCCCCGTCCCGAAGGTCGCCTCGCTGGCGGAGCTGAACGCGATGGTGGAGCGCTGGGATGAGGAGGACGACGCCCGTCGGATCATGCAGCGGGCGCTGACCATCGGTGAGATGTTCGCCGTCGAGCGCCCGCTGCTGGTCCCGTTGCCGGGGGAGGAGTTCGAGACCGGGCTGGTGTCCTCGCTGCGCGTGAACCGCTACGGCCAGGTCAGCGTGCGCACCAACCACTACTCGGTGCCGGTCAGGTTGATCGGCCGGATGGTGCGGGTCGTGCTGCACGCCTCCGAGCTGGTGGTCTACGACGCGCACCGGGAAGTCGCCCGGCACGAGCGGCTGATCGCCAAGGGCGGTGCCCGGCTGGAGCTGGACCACTACCTGGAGGCGCTGGTCCGCAAGCCCGGCGCGCTGCCCGGGGCGACCGCGCTGGACCAGGCCCGCTCGGCGGGCAAGTTCACCCCGGTCCACGACGCCTGGTGGCAGGCGGCCTGCAAAGCCCACGGCGACGCGGAGGGCACCCGGGCGCTGATCTCCGTCCTGCTGCTGCACCGGCACATGGTCCACGAGCACGTGGTCGCCGGGATCGCGACCGCGCTGCGGGCCGGCGCGCTGACCGCCGACGCGGTCGCGCTGGAGGCCCGCAAGTGGGGCGAGGCCGACCAGGGCGCCGACCAGCCGGCCGACCAGGACATCCCACCGCGCCGGGTGGACGGCGGGGCGACGGTGACCTCGCTGACCGAGCGGCGCCTGGCCGCGCTGCCGCCCGACCCCAGGCCGCTGCCGTCGGTGGCCGCCTACGACCAGCTGCTGCGATTCCGCCGGCGTCCCGCCGACGGCCAGGCATGACGAGGAAGAGGCACCGTGACCGCCAAGCGCAACCGCGGACTGACCGAACAGGCCGCCGACACCGCCGTGGACCAGGCATGCCGGATGCTCCGGCTGCCCACCATCCGCACTCAGTACCCCGAACTCGCCGAAGCCGCCGGCCGCGACCAGATGACGTATCGCGGATTCCTGGCCGAACTGCTGCTGTCCGAATGCGACGACCGGGCACGCCGGCGTTCCGAACGCCGGATCAAAGCGGCCGGATTTCCGCGCGAGAAATCGATCCGGCAGTTCGACTTCGACGCCAACCCCGTCATCGACCCGGCCGCCATCCACACCC
The DNA here is from genome assembly GCF_053599695.1 of Streptomyces sp. NPDC000878. NCBI lineage: Bacteria > Bacillati > Actinomycetota > Actinomycetes > Kitasatosporales > Streptomycetaceae > Streptomyces > Streptomyces sp. NPDC000878. Next base: position 2,109 of record NZ_JBSFMT010000177.1, read on the forward strand.
TCGCCAAATGCGACTGGGTCAAGAAGGGCCTGCCGCTGTGTCTGATCGGCGACAGCGGAACCGGCAAGTCGCACCTGCTCATCGCGCTGGGCACCGAGGCGGCGATGCACGAGTACCGGGTGAAGTACGTGCTGGCCACCAAGCTCGTCAACGAGCTCGTGGAAGCTGCCGACGAGAAGCTGCTGGCCAAGACCATCGCCCGCTACGGCCGCGTCGACCTCCTTTGTATTGATGAATTGGGCTATATGGAACTGGATCGTCGCGGGGCGGAGCTGCTGTTCCAGGTTTTGACGGAGCGTGAGGAAAAGAATTCTGTGGCGATCGCCTCCAACGAATCCTTTGGAGGCTGGACCAAGACCTTTACGGATCCAAGGCTCTGCGCGGCCATCGTGGACCGGCTGACGTTCGGCGGGAACATCATCGAGACCGGCACCGACTCCTATCGGCTGGCCGCCACCCGCGCCCGCGCCGAACAGCAGGCCGCCGCGGTCGCCGCGGGCTGACGAAGACGGCGCCGTCCTACGGGGGTGCTCGGTGCCCTTCTGGCCGGCGGGAGAGGCGTTGACGTCATCCGGGAAGCCACGCGTCCTGCCACTGGTGGTGCAGTTCGAAGGGCAGGGCAAGGACGCGGAGAGTCTGTTCGGCGAAGACAGGGTCCAGCGGCCACTTCGGGTCCCGCGGGTCCTGGCAGCGGATCCGCCGTTCGCAGTCGTCCAACTCCGACCGGAGCGCCAGAGCCCGGTCGAGTATCTCTCTCGGGACGGGACAGGCGCAGCCTTCGAGCACGGCAGTGCGCGGTCCCGGCTCTCCCGAGGCGACGGCAGTGCAGGCCAGCTCGTGGAACAACTCGGCCTGCACTGCGGTCTCTGCCAGCCGAGCCCCCACGAAGGCGATCAGTTCGTCTGTGCTCGGTTTCGCCTGCATGTGTCCTCCCAGGCCGCAGAACCACAGCGCTCGTCGCATCCGTGTTCCCACGAAAGTAGGCCCTCGAACACCTGAACCCACCGCAGCGGGGCCGCCAGGTGGAGTCATTTCTCACCTACAAAATCAGGTCCCCCAGGCGCCGGGTGGAGTCAGAACTGACCTACAAGTGGAGTCCACCGTCACCTACGAAGCCA
>NZ_JBSFMT010000178.1:0-3108 GCF_053599695.1 Streptomyces sp. NPDC000878
CCCCAAGCCGTTCATCTGGACCAAGACAGCCGAAGAGATTCTCGACTCCCTCGCCCGCTTCTGCCGACGGATCTCCGGCGCAGGACACTAGGTGGTCGTCGGCAGCCACACGCGCATCGTCGAAGGGCCGCGGTTCGCCCAGGAGTTGTAGGGGACCAGGACGATTCCCGCGCGCTCGGCTGCGGAAACGGTGGCCCGGTCCAGTGGCCGGTACGGCCATGCGGCCTCGCTCGGATCGACCTCGGCCCGTTCGACGAGTTCTCCCGGCGCGACCACCGTGCCGTCCGGCCCGTCCTCCGGCTCGACGGACGGATCCACCCGTACGGCGTCCACCTCAGACCCGGGTGACGTCCGCCGTGCCCGGGTCGACCGTACGGCAGGTTCCGTCCGGGTCGACCATGTAGGCCGTGGCGCCCTCCGTCCAGGCCGGGACGCGCAGCGACAGGGTCCACGGGTGGGCCGGGGGCGAGCGGTCGATCCGTACACCGTCACGTTTCCGCCGGACGGGTAGTCGGTACGAACGCGTAGGGCGACGCCGGGGCCACCTGTCAGGGTCGTGGTGATCTCCGCGTCGGCGTACTGGTGGAGCTGGATGCCCTGCTCGTCGGCCGTGGCGAGGTGGGCGGGCAGCTGGGCCAGGGTGCGGGCCACGTTCGTCGGGCAGCAGGACACCGCGAACCAGGGCGCGCGCAGGCTCGATTCGGCGCGCGGGCTCACCGCGTCGGGGTCGGGTACGGCGCCCCGGTGACGCCGGTGCAGGCTGTTGGCGTAGAAGAAGGAGCGGCCGTCCTCGGACGGGGAGGTGGCGACCACGTTGCCGACGGCACTCCGAACTTCGGTACGCCGGTGGCTCTCGGCGTCACGCTGACCGTGCCGTCGGGCGAGTAGCGGGCACCTCGCAACCCGTGGCTCCGCCCAGCGACGGTTCGGGAACCACCACTTCCCGGACCGTCGGTTTGCGGATCAGGAGCAGCGCCGCGTCGTCGTGGAGCCGGCCGCCCACATGGTCCAGCAGTTCCTCGTGCAGCGCGTCCAGGGTGCGGGACGGCTCGTCGGAGGCATGGCGGGCCAGTCCTTCGTCCAGCGGGTAGAAGGCGCGGCCCCGGTCGCGGGCCTCGGTGACTCCGTCGGTGTAGAGCAGGAGCTGGTCGCCGTCGGCGAAGGGCAGTACATGCAGGTCGGGAGTGTGGCCGGTGAGGGCGCGCAGGCCGAGGGGCGGGGCCGGGTGCGTGGGCTCCACGGCCACGACGCCGCCCGAGGCGCGGACGAGCAGCGGGGGCGCGTGTCCGCAGTTCACCACTTCCAGGTGGCCGGTCCTCGGGTACCCGGCGACCACGGCGGTGACGAAGTCGTCCGGGCCGAGGTTGCGGGCGAGGCTCCGCTCGATGCGGTCGACGACGGCGAGCAGATCGGGCTCGTCGTAGGCGGCCTCCCGGAAGACGCCGAGCACCAGCGCGGCGGTCCCCACGGCCGGCAGCCCCTTGCCGCGCACATCGCCGACGATCAGTCTCACCCCGTACGGCGTGGGTATCAGCGCGTACAGATCACCGCCGATCCGGGCCTCGGCCGCCGCCGCGCTGTAGCGGACGGCCACCTGGAAGGGGCCGACTGTAGCCGGGACGGGGACGAGCAGGGCGTGCTGGGCGGTCTCCGCGACCGAGCGGACAGCGTCGAGGACCCGCTCCCGGCGCCCGCGCAGGGCGCTGGCCAGGCCGCTCGCCAGGGTGACGGCGGCCAGGGCGGACAGTACGGCGGCCAGCTCGCGGTCCGGTACGCCGTCCCAGGTGCCGAGCATCGCGCCGAGCGCACCGGCGAGCAGACCGACGTACAGGACACCGCGCGGTCCGTTGGTGGTGGCGGCCAGTGCGGGCCCGGCGGCGAGCATCGGCAGCCAGGTCGAGCCGGCTCCGCCGACGAGGTCGCCGAGGACGACGCCGGCGACGATCAGCACAGGCAGGACGGGCAGAACGTTCAAGATCCGTAGTGCGGCCATGCGGTTCCTGAGCGTCCGCATCGGCCAGTGGTCGCCACCATGGGGTCGGGCCTGACTCATGTTCCGTCCGCAGTCCTCACCTGTGTACGGGGCGAGCCCCCGATATGCCTGTTTCATCCAGTAATCAGGAAACGCGATCAACCGGGTCGGCAACAAGGCGCGGATTTTCAGATAGTGAGCGAGAGACTCCTGGTCACACGGTCCGCGGTCGGCATCAGCCGGGCCCGGATCTCCGGCAGCCGGGAGAGCCGGTCCACCGGCATGGACACACCGAGCGAGCCGAGTATGTCGCCCCGGTAGACGGGGACGGCGACACAGACCGTGCCGAGGGCGTACTCCTCCAGGTCCGTGACAGCCGGGGCCACCGGCGAGGAATCGATACGGCGGAGCAGTTCCGGCCGGCTGGTGATCGTCCTCGGGGTGAGGTCGGCGAGGTGGTGGCGGGAGAGGTATTCCTTGCGGGCGTCCTCGTCCATCTCCCGCAGGACGGACTTGCCCAGCGCGGTGGCGTGACCGGCGTCCTCGAACCCCACCCACAGATCGACGCGGGGCGCCCGGGGGCCGTCGACGATCTCGGCGACCCGGATCTCGCCCTCCTCGTAGAAGGTGAGGTAGGCCGCGGTCGCCAGCTCGTCCCGCAGCGCGGCCAGCACGGGACGGACCCGGCTGAGCAGCGCCTGCCCGCGGCCCGTGGTCCGCAGCGTCTGGAGCTTGTCGCCGAGGATGAACCCGCCGTCGTCCAGTTTCCGCAGGTAGCCGTCGTGGACCAGGGTCCGCAGCAGGTGGTAGGCGGTGGCCAGGGGCAGCCCCGTCTCGCGTGCCAGCTGCTTGGCCGGCGCGCCGTTCGCGTGCGCGCTCACCGCCTCCAGCAGACGGAAGGCCCGCTGGACGGAGGTGATGAGCGTGGGGCCTTCGTGCGCACCCATGGAACCAGCGTGCGCTCGGCGCGCAGCGCGGGCAAGGCGTGCGGGGTGCGGGGTGCGCCAGCACTTGTTCTCGCCCCCGCCGCCCCTACCCGACCCATCCCTGGGGGCTCCGCCCCCAGACCCCCGCTGTCGGCCTGAACGGCCTCGTCCTCAAACGCCGGACGGGCTGACATACCCAGCCCGTCCGGC
>NZ_JBSFMT010000179.1:0-2664 GCF_053599695.1 Streptomyces sp. NPDC000878
GGCCGGGGGGGGCGGGGGGGGGGGGGGGGCCGGGCGCCCCCCCCCCCCCCCGGAACGGGATGGGACGGGTAGGGGCGGCGGGGGCGAGAAAAAACCACAGACATCCCGCCCACCGGACACCCACCCCACCCCCCACCCCCCAATGCGAGGATGACCCCGGACGACGCAACCCCCGGAGGGCACCGCACCATGACCCAGAAAGTCGCAGTCCTAGGCACCGGCAAGATCGGCGAAGCCCTGCTCAGCGGAATGATCCGAGCCGGCTGGGCCCCCGCCGACCTCCTGGTCACCGCCCGCCGCCCGGAACGAGCCGAAGAACTCCGCACCCGCTACGGAGTAACCCCGGTCACCAACCCGGAGGCAGCGAAAACCGCCGACACCCTGATCCTCACGGTCAAACCCCAGGACATGGGCACCCTCCTCGACGAACTCGCCCCCCACGTCCCCGCCGACCGCCTGGTCATCAGCGGAGCCGCCGGCATCACCACCACCTCCATCGAGGCCCGCCTCACCACCGGCACCCCGGTCGTCCGAGTCATGACTAACACCCCGGCCCTGGTCGACGAGGCCATGTCGGTCATCTCCGCCGGCAGCCACGCCACCGCCGACCACCTCGCCCACACCGAGGAGATCTTCGGCGCCGTAGGCAAGACGCTCCGCGTCCCCGAGTCCCAGCAGGACGCCTGCACCGCACTCTCCGGCTCGGGCCCGGCGTACTTCTTCTACCTGGTCGAGGCCATGACGGACGCGGGCATCCTGCTCGGCCTGCCCCGCGACAAGGCCCACGACCTGATCGTCCAGTCCGCGATCGGCGCCGCCGTGATGCTCCGCGACAGCGGCGAACACCCGGTGAAGCTCCGCGAGAACGTCACGTCCCCCGCGGGCACCACGATCAACGCCATCCGCGAACTGGAGAACCACGGCGTACGAGCCGCCCTGATCGCCGCCCTGGAAGCAGCCCGAGACCGCAGCCGAGCTCTGGCCTCGGGCAACAACACCTGACACCGGCAGACGCGGCGCGCCTACCGAGGACCCGCGCCCACCACAGCCCCGGAAGCCGCAGGCAGCAGCCCGATCGCACGATAAGCGGCATCAACGGTGGGCCGGGCCAGCCCCCGCGCTCTCTCGGCCCCGTCCCGCAGCACCCCCTCCACGAACGCGGGATCGGCACACAACTCCCTGTGCCGGTCCTGCACAGGCCGAAGAACCTCGACCACGGCCTCCGCGGTGTCCCGCTTCAGATCCCCGTACGACGCGTACGCACCCTCCAACCCCTCCGGATCCCCACCCGTACAGGCGGCGAGAATCTCCAGCAGATTCGCGACCCCGGGCCGCCCCTCCGGGTCGTACACGACATCCCGCCCGCTGTCAGTCACGGCCCGCATGACCTTCTTCCGGACCACGTCGGGCTCGTCGAGCAGATAGACGATCCCCGGCCCGACGTCATCGCTCTTCCCCATCTTCGACGTCGGCTCCTGCAGATTCATGACCCGCGCACCCACCCCCGGACGCGTGGCCCGCGGCACCACGAACGTATGCCCGTACCGCTGGTTGAACCGCACGGCCAGATCCCGGGTCAGCTCGACATGCTGCGTCTGATCGTCCCCGACGGGCACCTCGTCGGCCCCGTACGCCAGGATGTCCGCCGCCATCAGCACGGGATACGTCAGCAACGACAGCCGCACACTCCCACCCCGCGCCCGCTCCCGCGCCGCCTTCTCCTTGTACTGGATCATCCGCCGCATCTCCCCGTCGGAGGCGACGCACTCCAGCACGTACGACAGCCGCGTGTGCTCGTCCACATGACTCTGTACGAAGACGGTGCACAGCTCCGGATCGAGCCCCGAGGCCAGCAGCAGTGTGGCCGCCTGCCGGCTGAGCCGACGCACGCGCGCTGGATCGTGGTCCACGGTCAGCGCGTGCAGATCGACGATGCAGAACAGGGAGTCCGCCCGGTGCTGGTCCACCGCGGCCCACCGCCGCATGGCCCCCAGGTAGTTCCCCAACGTCAGATGCCCGGTCGGCTTGACCCCGCTGAAGACCCGCGTCATCTCTTCTCCGTCTCCTGATCTCTGGTCGAGACCACCGCACCCGGCCGGCCGACCCCTCTGGAGAGAGGAGAAACAAGAACGGCCGCCGAGGCGGCGGCCGTTGAGTACATACGTGTGTACGGCCGCCGTCAGGCGGCCCACCACTGCTGGGTGCACGTATGCGTAGTCATGGGTCCGAGGATACGCCGCCGGGGTCCCCTCCGACAGCGAGTTGACACGCCCCAGGCCCGTACGTAGTGTTCTCCGAGTTGTCCGACGTGAGCGCCGACCTCGGTCGGTCCCCGGACAGCCATTCCGCAGGTACCAAGCAATGGTCGACGACCTGTCATCGCGTCGTTGGCGTGTCATTGGCATGCGTATTCGCGAAATGAGGAATCCGCGTTCGAAAGGACGCACCCCCCGATTAGCTCGGGGGCAGGGAATCCGCTAAAGTCTCACTCGTCGGAACGGCCCAACGGCCGGGAGGACAAGCCCCGCTGACTGGGAATCAGGCCCGAAAGGATCTGATAGAGTCGGAGTCGCCGGAAAGGGAAACGCGAAAGCGGAAACCTGGAAAGCACCGAGGAAATCGGATCGGAAAACGGTCTGATAGAGTCGGAAACGCAAGACCGAA
>NZ_JBSFMT010000180.1:0-2471 GCF_053599695.1 Streptomyces sp. NPDC000878
CGCGGCAGCATGACGGCGACCGGTTGTTCGGGGCGCACCCCTCGGGCGACGAGAAGCCGGGCGATCCGGTTGGCCCGGCCCAGCAGTGTGTCGCTGGGGCCCACCGGCGTTCGTACGTGTGCGTGCCGTGCGGTCGGCTCAGGCCTCGTCGCGGCGCAGCGAGGACTTCAGGTCCTTGAAGCGGCCGAGGAGGCCGTTGACGAAGGAGGGCGACTCGTCCGTCGAGAACTCCTTCGCCAGCTGCACCATCTCGTCGAGGACGACGGCGTCCGGGGTCTCGTCGACCCAGATCAGCTCGTAGGCACCGAGGCGCAGGATGTTGCGGTCGACGACCGGCATCCTGTCGAGCGTCCAGCCGACCGAGTACTGCGAGATCAGCTCGTCGATGCGCCTGGCGTGCTGCGCGTAGCCCTCGACGAGCTCCATCGTGTACTCGCTGACCGGGGGCTGGCGGGTGTCGGCCCGGGAGAGCCGGATCCAGTCCCCGAGGACCGTCTGGACATCGGCCCCGCGCTGGTCGCCCTCGAAGAGGATCTGGAAGGCACGCTTGCGGGCCGTGTTGCGGGCAGCCACGGTTAGCTGTTCACCCGGCCGAGGTAGTCGCTCGAGCGGGTGTCGACCTTGATCTTCTCACCGGTGGTGATGAAGAGCGGGACCTGGATCTGGTGGCCGGTCTCCAGCGTGGCGGGCTTGGTGCCGCCGGTGGAACGGTCGCCCTGGACACCGGGCTCGGTCTCCTGGACGACCAGCTCGACGGCGGCCGGCAGCTCGACGAAGAGCACCTCGCCCTCGTGCTGCGCGACCGTGGCGGTGAAGCCCTCGATCAGGAAGTTGGCGGCGTCGGCGACGGCCTTGCGGTCCACCATGAGCTGGTCGTAGGTCTCCATGTCCATGAAGACGAAGTACTCGCCGTCCATGTACGAGAACTGCATGTCGCGCTTGTCGACAGTGGCCGTCTCGACCTTGACACCGGCGTTGAACGTCTTGTCGACGACCTTGCCGGAGAGCACGTTCTTCAGCTTGGTGCGCACGAAGGCCGGGCCCTTGCCGGGCTTGACGTGCTGGAACTCGACGACGGACCAGAGCTGGCCCCCGTCGAGCTTGAGCACCAGGCCGTTCTTGAGGTCGTTCGTGGAAGCCACGGTTGCGGAATCTCCTGGACTGACGTGGACGACCCCGGGGCAGACGCGACAGCTTCAAGGCTAGAGCGCGAGCAGTTCCTTGGTCGTGATGGTAAGTAGCTCGGGTCCGCCGTCCGCCTCGGGGCGTACGACGAGCGTGTCATCGATCCGGACACCGCCCCGGCCCGGGAGGTGGACCCCCGGTTCGACGGTGACCGGCACACAAGCGTCCAGTTTACCCATGGCTGCGGGGGCGAGCTGCGGGTCCTCGTCGATTTCGAGTCCGACACCGTGTCCGGTGAGGTCCGGAAGGCGGTCCGCGTACCCCGCGGAGTCCAGTACCTGACGTGCCGCACGGTCCACGTCACGGTAGGCGGCGCCGGGTGCCAGGGCCTCGCGTCCGGCGCGCTGGGCTGCGAAGACGAGGTCGTACAGCTCGATCTGCCAGTCGGCGGGCGAGGTCCCAATGACAAAAGTACGGCCGATCTCGCAACGGTAGCCGCGATAGACGGCGCCAAGACAAACAGAGAGAAAGTCGCCTTCCTCCACACGCCGATCCGTGGGCCGATGCCCCCTGCGGCCGGAATTCGGCCCGGTGGCGACGGCGGTGGCGAAGGCGGGCCCGTCGGCGCCGTGATCGACGAGCCGCCGCTCCAGTTCGAGGGCGAGATGCCGCTCCGTACGCCCCACGAGGATGGACTCCAGCAGCTCGCCGAGCGCCTGGTCGGCGATCTCGGCGCCGATCCGCAGACAGGCGATCTCTTCCTCGTCCTTTACGACCCGGAGCTGCTCGACGGCGCCACCAAGATCTGCCAGCCGCAGCCGGGGCGCGACGGACCTGATGGCCCGATGCCGGGCCACGGTCAGATGGTGTTCCTCGACGGCGAGGGACTCGGTCCCCTGGGCGGCGGCGAGATCCGCGGCGGCGACGGCCGGATCCCCGCCGGGCACGGACAACGCATGCACGCGCAGGGCATCGTCGGAACGGCCACCCTCGACGGCCCCCGCACACACGAGCAGATCTTCACGCTTCCCCAGCAGCAATACGGCTCCTTGCGGGGCCGTGCCCGCGAGGTACCGCACATTGGCGGCGCGGGAGACCAGCGCCCCCGCACTACCACCCGCGTGACACCGCTCCCGAAGCCGCGCTCTGCGCGCCGCGTAGACCTCTGACATGCCCCGAGCGTAAGAGCGCGGACGGCTGGCCGCCGGTCGGAGAGGGCCGAGTGGGCGGTGCGTGAACGCGACCGCAGGCTTCTTCGCCCCCGCCGCCCCTACCCGTTCCCATCCTCGGGGGCTGCGCCCCCGAACCCCCGCTACGGCCCTGAACGGGCCTCGTCCTCAAACGCC
>NZ_JBSFMT010000181.1:0-2205 GCF_053599695.1 Streptomyces sp. NPDC000878
GACCCCGCCGGCCTCCCCGACGCCGTACCCGCCCCGGCGAGCGGGTCCGGCCCATCCGCCCAGGTCGTCACTGGCCAGCGATCCGCCGCCCCGCCGCCCCACACATTGCGCGGGGCGGCGGACCCGCCCACCGCCCCATGTTCCTTCCGACCGACGGGAGTTCTGACCGTGACCGCCGACATCCTCACCATCGACACACCGTCCGGCACGGTGCGCGCCACCGCCCAGCCGCGGGGCAAAGACGCCGTCGTGTACGCCCTGGCGGGCGCGCTGCGCGGCTGCGTGCACGTGGCCGGCACCCATCATCCGCGCCACTGGGACCAGTTCACCGCGCTGCGCGTGAGCCTCGGATCCGTCAACGCCATGGACGCAACCGCGCCAGCCGAGTCCCTGCCGCGCAGGCGCGGCAGCGCGACCGGCTACACCGGTGGCCTGGTGCGGTGGACAGACGCCGATTACCCATACCAGCACGCCGCGATGATCCCCATGGAGTCAGCGGCCGGGAACGCCCCTTCCCCCACAACGGGCGAGGCCCTCGCCCTGGTCATGCGGGCCTGCGCCGAGGACGTCGCTCACCGGCCCGACCTTCACCGCCTGCTGGAGGCCTCCCGCGAGCGTGAGACCCCCGGCCTGCTGCGCTTCCTCGACTGGTCGATGCGTAGGGGCGAGGCTGAGGCGGCATGCTTCGAGCGCAAGGCCCAAGCCTACCGCCGCGACGCCCTCACCACCGTCTCCAGCTGGTGGACGGCCGCCCGGTGGCTCACCGCCCGGCCGCACCCGGTCCTGGCGTTGGTGCTGATGGACTACCGAGGGTCACTCGCGCGCCGCGCCGACTACCTGCCCGCATACGCCGAGTACGCCGAGCGCGCGGCCCGCGAGGAGCGTGATCGCGTCGGTCGCCTCCGCACGGAGATCTCGTCCCTGCGCGCCCAGCAGCGGCCGCGCAGGCGAACCAGCCGCCCCGCCGCCCGGCAACACCCGGCTGTCGATCCCCCGTTGGCCGCGCACAGCAGGAACTCCCCGGCATGAGCAGCTCGCTGCGGCCGTGGCGCCCCGAGGACTTCGACGACACGTGCGAGACCTGCGGCGCGCCGCCTGGCCAGTTCTGCCGTCCATGGTGCACGGCTGGTTACACCGCCGCCGACGCGCGTCGCGAGGCCGAGAGGGCACGGAGGCATCGGTGACCTGCACCCCTCCCGCTGAACAACCCGCCGCCGCTGTCCGGGGAATACCCGACCCACGCCATTTGTTAATCTAGTATCGAACTCTCCTGGAGTGACGTCCGGGCAGGCGCCGAAACCGCACGAAGGGAAGTCCCAGGCATGGGCTACGACATGTACCTCGCACGCTCCCCAGAGGGCGAGGACGCAGCGTACGAAGCGGCCAGCAGGTCGTTCGACGCGGCCGTGGAGCACCGCGACGGTCTCGACCTCCCGTACGGCCACCCGGAGTACCAGGCCGTCCAGGTGAAGGTCACCAGCGCCTACGACGCGATGGAGGCGGTCCGTACCACGCACTTCTACCTGACGACCTGGGCGATGAGCGAGTGCCGGGCACTCATGGACCACTTCGGCATGCTGACTGCCGCGCAGCCACCGGACCGCCCCGCGCCCGAGGCGTACGGGACCACCGCCGAGGAGGCCGTTCTCGCCCCGACGGGGGACGCGGCTACGGCGCAGGTCCAGCGGTACCGCAAGGCTCTTGAGGAGCGGCTGTCCGAGGCACTGCCGCAGCCCGAGGGCATCGCGGCCCACAAGCTCGGCGGCGACGAGGGCTGGACCGTCACCCCCGGAGAGATCCATGCGGCTCTCGCGGCGTACGAGACCAGCAGGGCCACGAATCCCGCGCTCCTTTCGGAGGTCATCGAAGACGCCGACTGGTGGCCCGAGTGGATCGACTACCTCAAGCATGCCGCCGGGCACGGCGGGTTCCGCACGTACGGGCCCCCGGTGACCTGACGCAGCCCGCGCCGGTCACCGCGACACGGCGCGGGCCACAGACCGGCCGGGCCCGTTCCCTTCGTCTGGGGCCCGGCCGCCACGGCCCGGCCCGCGGTCGAGCCTCGTGCGGTCACCCCTCGGACCGCACCCGCGCTCCCGCGTGCCGGGCCGCCCCGTTATGTTTTCCGCGGCTCCGCAACGGGGCCGCTGGCCTCCGGGCCCGGCATGACTGTTGCCCCCTGTCGAAGGCATGACCTGGGGGGTG
>NZ_JBSFMT010000182.1:0-2174 GCF_053599695.1 Streptomyces sp. NPDC000878
GTGAGGTCGGACCGGGGCGCCCGGCCGACGTTGCCGTCGGTGGGTTTCCCCGGCCCGCCTCCCGAACCGGACGTGCCCGATCTCCAGGCATCCGGCTCTCCACAAGCCCTCTCAGACAACCGCTTCGCGCGCGGTCCCGCTGGGCCACGGTGAGGGGATCTTGGTTCCGCGATACAGGTAGCGATTGGTCCGCACCTTCGCGGTCTTGAACAAGACCACCTCGCCATCGGCGGGCCACCATCGGCCCACACAGTAACGACGGCGCAGGGTCTTCCAGTTGGTCCGGCGATGTTTGCGCCGCAGCCATCCGAAGACCTGTCGCCAGGTGAAGGCCGACAGATACTGGAAGGTCGCGGACGACACGCCGTGCCGGAAGTACGCCGTCCAGCCCCGCAGCACCGGGTTGAGCTGGTGCAGCACGACTGCCAACGGCAGGTTTGTGTCCTGTCTGCACAACGTCTTGACCTTCTCCTTGACGGCCTGGAGGGCCTTCTTGGAGGGGTAGAGGTAGACGTAGTGCCTCTGGGTTCCGCGCTTGCGATGACGCTGGAGACGCCACCCGAGGAAGTCCAGACCCTCATCGATGTGGGTGATCGCTGTCTTCTCCACCGACAGGCGCAAGCCCATCGGCGCGAGGACCGCCGCCACCTCGGCACGCATCCTCTCAGCGTCGTCACGGGTCCCGGTCACAGCGATCAGGAAGTCATCCGCATACCGGAACAGCCGGTAGTTGGGTAGCTTCCGGCGCCGTCGCCTGGCCCGTTCCGCCTGAGTGGACTGCGGCCCGCCCGGTCCGGCCGCGATGAACTCATCAAGGACGGACAGGGCGATGTTCGACAGCAGCGGTGACAGGATCCCTCCCTGCGGAGTTCCACTGTCGGTCTCCCTGGGCAGGCCGCCTTCCGTGAGGATGCCCGCTTTCAGGAACGCCTTCACCAGGTCAAGGACGCGCCGGTCTCCGACCCGCTGACGCACCCGGTCCATCAGGGCCGTGTGGTCGATCGAGTCGAAGCACGCCTCAATGTCCCCCTCCACCATCCACTCATACGAGTTCTTGGCGAAGTGGTGCGCTTCGGCGAGTGCGTCATGAGCCCGGCGCTTCGGACGGAACCCGTAGGAACACGGGAGGAAGTCCGCCTCGAAGATCGGCTCCAACACCAGCTTCAGGGACGCCTGGACCACCCGGTCCCGCACGGTCGGAATGCCCAGCCGACGGCGCTTGGCCGTCCCCGGCTTGGGAATCATCCGTTCCCGCACCGGCAGCGGACGAAAGACACGGTCCTTCATATCGGACCGCACCTCGTCGAGGAATACCCCGACGCCTTGCCCGTCCTCCACGGAGCGGGCCGTCTGCCCGTCCACCCCGGCCGAACGAGCGCCCCTGTTGCCCCGCACCCGACCCCACGCGACCAGCAAAAACGCGGGATCGGCAACGAGATTGAACAGGTCATCAAACCGGCGACCACGATCGTCGGTCGCCCAACAGTGCAGCTTGGTCTGCATCTCCAGTACCCGGCGTTCGGCCTTGAGCAGCGCGAACTCCAGCGCGTCGGTATTCACCAGCGGCCTCCCGGCATTGCAGCATCCTCCCCGCCGACTTGCTGGCCCCCTTCGCCATGCACGGAGCTTTCCTCCGCTCGGACTACTACGGGGCCTCCGCCCCACCTGCGGACCTCAGCCGGCAACGGGCCTGCCCTCCATCGCCGGACCGGCTGTCCGGAGGAGAAGGGCGACCGCAGGTGGTTCCCACGTTCACCATGTGCCGATCGGCCAGGTCGGCGTCCCGCTACTACCCCGGCAGCTTCACCACGCCTACGCCGCAGGCTTTCAGCGTGGCCTCCCCACCGGCAGTTGGAGACCGGCTTCGAAGTTGACCACCCGCCGAAACGTGTGGTCACGCACTGCTTCCCGGGCCCATATCCGCCAGATTTGAGCCCGGTGACAAGACTTACGGGGCTTTACACGGGTTCCTCTTCGTACGCCTTCTGGCCTTGCTTGCCGAACCCGGCGCGTCTGGCAGTACCGCACCGTCCCGGCGTTGTCAGGGCTGCTTCCCATCCTCCCCGGCGTTCCCCGGATCAGACTGCCCTCAGCTTCTACCCAGCCGCTGCGACGGCCCGGCGGTGGAGGTCTCGCACCCCCACCCGGTCACATGGCGCCTCGTGGCGCACCCA
>NZ_JBSFMT010000183.1:0-1950 GCF_053599695.1 Streptomyces sp. NPDC000878
ACACCCGTCCACACGTTCATGGACAGCTGGAAGCTCAGGATCGCCGCCGTCAGCGCCGAGGTCGTGACCGCGACACCGGCGGACAGGTCGAACTCGCCGCCGATCATCAACAACGCCACCGGCAGCGCCATGATGCCCATGACGGACGCCTGGTAGAGCACGGTCGCGAGAGCGCTCGTCTCCCGGAAGGAAGGCGCCGCCGCGAAGAAGAACAGATACACACCGATCGCCGCGATCAGCGCGCCGACCTCGGGGCGGGCCAACACCCGGCGCCCCAGGGACCGTTCAGCGGTGCGGCCGTCCTTCCGGCTGACCGGCGGAGCCGGCGGTGTGGTCACCGCCGGCGCAGCCTGCTGGGTCATACTCATCACCGGGTCCCGTTGGCAGCGAACTCCGCGACGCTGTCGACGTTCGTCTTGTCGATGAAAGCCGGTCCGGTGAGGACGGGCGCGGTGCCGCCGCCGCTGAAGTTGCCGTTGTTCTTGTAGAGCCACAGCGAGTCCACCGCCAAGTAGCCCTGGAGGTAGGGCTGCTGATCCACGGCGAACTGGATCGTGCCGTCCTGGATGGCCTTGACCAGCTCCTTGTTGAGGTCGAAGGTGGCGACCTTGGCCTTGCTGCCCGCGTCGGACAGCGACTGCACGGCGGTCAGTGCGATCGGTGCGCCCAGGGTGACCACCTGGTCGATGGAGGAGTCCTGTGTGAGCTTCGCGGTGATGGTCGACTTCACCGAGGGCATGTCGGTGCCGTTGACGTAGAGGATGTCGGTCTTGCCGCTGAAGCCCTTCTTCAGGCCGGCGCAGCGGGCCTCCAGGGCGACCTGGCCCTGTTCCTGGACAACGCAGAGGGCGTGCTTGGCGCCGAGTTCGTTCAGGCGCTTGCCGAAGGCCTGGCCGGCGATGTCCTCGTCCTGCCCGAAGTACTCCAGCATGCCGAGCTTCTTCCAGTCACTCACACCGGAGTTGAAGCCGACCACGGGGATGCCGGCGGCCGTGGCCTTGGCGACGACGTCCGTCATGGCGTCCGGCTTGGCCGCGGTGAGCGCGATGCCGTCGACCTTCTGGTCGATCGCGTTCTGCACCAGGTTGGCCTGGTTGCCGGCGCTGGGATCGCTGGAGTAGACGAGCTTGACGTTGTCCTTGGCGGCAGCGGCCTGGGCGCCCTTGCGGACCAGGTCCCAGAACGTGTCGCCGGGGGAGGCGTGGGTGATCATGGCCACGGTCATCCGTGGGGTGGTGGCCTTACCCGCGGAGGCGGCGGCCCCGCTCTCCTCGGACTCCTTGCCGCCGGAGCTGCTGGAGCAGCCGGCGGCGAACAGAGTCCCGGCGAGGACGGTCGCGGTGAAAATTGCGGCTCGATGGTTTCTGCGCATGTCCCTTGCACCTCGCTGTGCTTGTCAGGGTGGAGTCTGTGGTGGGCGGCAGCGCGTCCGGCGTCGGCGGTCGATGCGTGTTCACCGAGTGGCGACGCGGTGCGCGAGTGGTGCGTATGTACCGTGCGTGGCGGCTCGTTCTGTGTGGCGGTCGTAGGTGTGGACCGCCAGTTCAGCGACTGGAGCGCTTTAGTAGCGCGCTCTAGTTGGAGAGACTATGAGGCCGCCTCTGCGGGGATGTCAACAGGTATGTCAGGACGTACCAACAAAGTGTTCGGAATGAAATTGACCCTTCGGGCGGGGCGTCGAGGCGGCGTCGCCGCCCGCGAGGGCCCGGATCCCGGTAAGCGGGTGGTCAGGGTGGGCGTCCTTGAGCAGAAGACCGCTCGCACCCGCGCAGCGCGGGCGCGCTGCGTCTCAATGACAAACGCGCGTCCTGTCACGAGACGTGACCGAGCGGGTCGGTGCCTCTGGCTGTTCTGCCAGGAGCGGACCACGGCCACGACCCGTGGCGGCTGCGCACAGGAAGTGGTGCTCGGAGGCACCGACGTCCTTGTGGACGCGCTCCGCCCAGGCAG
>NZ_JBSFMT010000184.1:0-1680 GCF_053599695.1 Streptomyces sp. NPDC000878
CCTCGCCGTTTCGCTTGGGTACGGCGGCTGTTGAGGCGGAAACGCGAAAGTGCCTTCCTGACCTGGGACGATGAACCTTGCTGAGGGGTTCTGTCGGTCCAGGCGGAGGGCACTTTCTACGTGCAGGGTATCGGGTTGCGTCCCAAGGTCCATGTCAGTGCCGATGGTTCGGGGGTGGTCGGGCATGCCGGGGCACGGCTGCTGGCGGATCTTGCCGATGCCACCGGGCTGACCGCCGCGTACTCGACCGCGTTACGGTCGCTTCGGCCGCGTGGGACCGGCCATGACCCGGGCAGGATCGCCACCGACCTGGCGGTGATGCTCGCCGACGGCGGCGAGGCCATCGCGGACCTGGCCGTACTGCGGGACCAGGCTGGGGTGTTCGGCCCCGTCGCCTCGGCACCGACGGCCTGGCGACTGCTCGCCGACGTTGACGAGACCGCCCTCGCCTCGCTGGCCCCGGCCCGCGCCACGGCCCGGGAAGTCGCCTGGCTGCAGGCCGCCGAGCACGGCGAGGGCATACCCGAAGTCCGGGCCGCGGGACGCACGCTGCCCGGTCTGGTCCTGGACCTCGACGCCACCCTGGTCACCTGCCACTCGGAGAAACAGCAGGCCGCACCCACCTACAAAGGCGGCTTCGGCTTCCATCCGCTGCTGTGCTTCCTGGCCAACACCGGCGAGGCACTGTCCGGCCGGCTACGGCCCGGGAACGCCGGCGCCAACACCGCCGCCGACCACATCACCGTGCTCGACCAAGCGCTCGCGCAGATCCCCGACGCCCACCGGCACGGCACCGACACCCTCGTCCGCACCGACAGCGCCGGATCCGCGAAAGCCTTCCTCACCCACGTCCGCAGCCTGCGGAAACGAGGAATCCGTACCTCCTTCTCAGTCGGATACGCCATCACCGAGCCGGTCCGCCGCGCTGTCCGGGCCATGCCCGACCGCCTCTGGCATCCCGCCCTGAACCAGGACGGGACACTGCGTGACGGCGCCGAGGTCGCCGAGCTGACCGGCATGGTCGACCTGACCGGCTATCCGGCCGGCACCCGCATCATCGTGCGCCGCGAACGCCCGCACCCCGGAGCCCAACTGTCCCTGTTCGACCAGGACGAGGGCCTGCGCCATCAGGTGTTCCTCACCGACACCCCGCACGCCGGTGGCGGCTCCGCCCAGTTCCTGGAAGTCCGCCACCGCGGGCATGCATGCGTCGAGGACCACATCCGGTGCGGCAAGACCACCGGCTTCGGCCGCTTCCCCTCGCGCGACTTCAACGTCAACGCCGCCTGGCTCGAACTCAGCCTCGCGGCGATCGATCTGCTGGCCTGGATGCGTGTCCTGCTGCTGGACGGCGAACTTGCGTCTGCCGAGCCGAAGAAGCTCCGCTACCGGCTGCTGCACGTCGCCGCCCGCCTCACCCGCGGCGGCCGGCGCCTGTGCTTGCGGATATCGGCGACCTGGCCCTGGAGACACGAACTCGCCACGGCCTTCCACCGCCTCGCCGCACTGCCCCGTCCCGCTGACTGACCGGCAACCCCTGACCGCCCACGACCCGAAAGACCTTGGAGAACACGGCCACCGCGCCGGGACGCCGCCATGCCCGAGCGGTGAAAACACCCTGCCCACGCGACAGTTGACGATCAACGACGTCTCATCACCCCAACCGAAACGGCGAGGCTA
>NZ_JBSFMT010000185.1:0-1552 GCF_053599695.1 Streptomyces sp. NPDC000878
GCCCCGTTATGTTTTCCGCGGCTCCGCAACGGGGCCGCTGGCCTCCGGGCCCGGCATGACTGTTGCCCCCTGTCGAAGGCATGACCTGGGGGGTGGTGTTCACCGGACCCGGGAGGTGTCCGTCGGAGACGCTGATCAGAGGTCCGGCCACCGTCCGGTCCGGCGCAATGCCGGGCAGTTCGCGGGCGGCAGGTCTGCATAACGTGGATGCGCGAGCACGACACCCAAGCCGAGGCCGGCACCGCCAACACCCGTGAAAGGGCGCGATGTTCGAGATCGAAGATGTCGGCGTGTTCCTGGGCCTGGACGTCGGCAAGACCGCTCATCACGGCCACGGGCTCACCCCGGCCGGGAAGAAGGTCTTCGACAAGCCCCTGCCCAACAGTGAACCCAGGCTGCGGGCCGTGTTCGACAAGCTGGCCGCGAAGTTCGGCACCGTCCTCGTCGTTGTCGACCAGCCCGCTTCCATCGGCGCCCTGCCGCTGACAGTCGCGAGGGACGCGGGCTGCCGCGTCGCCTACCTGCCCGGCCTGGCCATGCGGCGGATCGCCGACCTCTACCCGGGCGAGGCGAAGACCGACGCGAAGGACGCCGCCGTGATCGCGGACGCGGCCCGCACCATGCCGCACACCCTGCGCTCGCTGGAGCTGACCGACGAGATCACCGCCGAACTCACGGTCCTTGTCGGCTTCGACCAGGACCTCGCGGCCGAGGCCACCCGCACGTCCAACCGGATACGCGGCCTGCTCACCCAGTTCCACCCCAGCCTGGAGCGCGTTCTGGGTCCCCGCCTCGACCACCAGGCCGTCACCTGGCTCCTGGAGCGCTACGGCTCCCCGTCCGCCCTGCGCAAAGCCGGCCGCCGCAGACTCGTGGAGCTGATCCGCCCGAGAGCCCCGCGCATGGCCCAGCGGCTGATCGACGACGTCTTCGACGCCCTCGACGAACAGACAGTCGTGGTCCCGGGCACCGGCACCCTCGACATCGTCATCCCTTCTCTGGCTGCCTCCCTGGCCGCCGTCCACACCCAGCGCCGGGCGATGGAAGCCCAGATCAACACCCTGCTGGAGGCTCACCCTCTTTCCCCGGTCCTGACGTCGATGCCCGGCGTCGGCGTCAGGACCGCCGCAGTCCTGCTGGTCACCGTCGGCGACGGCACCAACTTCCCCACCGCCGCCCACCTCGCCTCCTACGCCGGACTCGCCCCCACCACGAAGCAGTCCGGCACCTCGATCCACGGCGAACACGCACCCCGAGGAGGCAACCGGCAACTCAAACGGGCGATGTTCCTGTCCGCCTTCGCCTGCATGAACGCCGACCCGGCTTCCCGCGCCTACTACGACAAGCAACGCGCCCGCGGCAAGACCCACACCCAAGCCCTCCTCCGCCTCGCCCGCCAACGCATCAGCGTCCTGTTCGCCATGCTCCGCGACGGCACCTTCTACGAATCCCGGACACCGAAGGACGTCGAGCTCGCCGCATAACCTCAGCAACCCCGAACCACCCCAAACCCGACAGGAGTGCCTTGACGAAAGACATAGAGGCACCCCCC
>NZ_JBSFMT010000186.1:0-1551 GCF_053599695.1 Streptomyces sp. NPDC000878
CGCGCGGTCTGCTCCGCAGACACGACGCGCCGTCGCTACGCGACGGGTCAACTCCCTTGCTCCGCAAGGGAGTTGATGGATCATCACTCCGTGACGATCAGCCGAATTGCTCCGCAATTCGGCCAGGGAATTCGCTCCGCGAACTCCAAAAAGCGCGCCTATCAGGCATAGTGACCCTGCTCCTGACGGTCGGTCAACAACCTCCATACTCAATCCCATTCAAGACATCTCCTTTCCGGAATCGGATTCCCTCAAATACCATTCCTGAAGCTTAAACTAACTCCCCCTCAATTCCCTGAAATACCAAACGAATTACGCACACGAGGATACGCCCACCACGCCTTTCCGGCAACCAATACCCAGAGCCCACGCCGACACAGGCAGTTCACCGCTCGCCTGCTCCAGGCCCCAATAACGGCCGCGTGCAAGCCCTCCCCCGGCGCGGCGGCCCCCGCCGACGCGCAACCAGACAATCCCGCCCCGATCCCCGACGCCGCCGCGCCACCCAGCCCCAGCCCCCCAACCCCCTTTCTCTCATTCGGGCAGGGAGAGCGGCAGCAGAGGGGATGTCACCAACCCGACCACACGCGGCGCCCAGGCCCACCAGGGGCGATGCCCGAGGCGCGGGAAGCGTTCAGCATCAGTTGGCGCAGGAGACAGCGCAGTAGTAGACGCGCCATTTGATGCGCGAGTTGTCACAAGGTGACACTCGATCAGGTTGTGTTTTCCCTGCTCACAGGGGTTGTGATCACACGTCAGAGTATCTAGTATCGAATTAGCAAGTTGCTCCGGGTGACGCCGGAGCGGCCACGCCGAACACGAAGGGAAGCCCCGTAATGGAGGCAGCGTCAGCAGTGCAGCTGATCAATCAGCTGATCTACAAGCCGGGTTGGACGATCGATGCCGACGACCACACCAACCGGTTCGAGGGCACGGTGAAAGTCAGGTTCACATTCCCCGCGCACAGGTCAGAGCGGAACCTGGCACCGGAAGGCTACCCGGAGGAAATCACCACGTACGCAGAATTCCCCATCGTTGTAGCGGACTGTGACGATGTGGAACTGTACCGCCGAATTCTCGGCAAGATCATGGAAATTGAGCTGCACGAGGCTCGCGAATTCCTCCGAGTGCCGCCGACGTATTGGGCCCCCTTCCACCCGCACCGCGTAGACGGCATGAAGCGGTGGGGTGACACCCCCGGAGATCTGCTTTACGGGATTTCCTGACAGACGCTCCCGGACGGGGGCCGCATCTCATCTGCGCCCCCGTTCGGGAGACCAGGCCCCAAGACCCCCAATCCCTCACCCGGTCAGCGAGGAAGTCATGAGCCCGAACGTCATCATCCTGCTTGTCGTCGTAGTGGCTTGCTACGCGTACAGCAAGGGCCGCGCCCGAGGCCAGAGCGAGAACATCGCGAAGGCAGTTGCCCGTTTCTTCGAGAAGAAGTGACCACGCCCTAGCCTCGCCGTTTCGGTTGGGGTGATGAGACGTCGTTGATCGTCAACTGTCGCGTGGGCAGGGTGTTTTCACCGCTCGGGCATGGCGGCGTCC
>NZ_JBSFMT010000187.1:0-1505 GCF_053599695.1 Streptomyces sp. NPDC000878
AAGACCCCAAGCCGTTCATCTGGACCAAGACAGCCGAAGAGATTCTCGACTCCCTCGCCCGCTTCTGCCGACGGATCTCCGGCGCAGGACACTAGCCCTTCAGTTGGAGATCGAGTAGTCCGCTGTAGTTGGAGGTGCTTGGGCCGGTGGTGGCCGGGCGGTTGCGCGAGCTGCGGCGCGTGCACGGTTGCGCTGCCGGTGGCAGGATCGGGCGATTGCCTGGTGGCAGCGGCGCCACCAGGACCAGTGCAGACCGTGCCGGAATCGGAGTTCCGGGGAGGGGTGAGGGGTCATCAGGTGGATCATGCGGCGAATCTCGAGTGCGGTGAAGCCGATCGGCGCGATGCCGCTGGGGGTGGTGGGGTCATCCAGCTCCCCCTCTTTCGATCAGCCCCGCGTCGGCCTCCTCCCGCCGTTGGCCGGCAGCCTGCACCGCAAGGAACGCGGCGGCCAGCTGGGCGAGCGTGATATGCCGGTACCAGCCGTGATAGGAGCGCACTTCGTAGTCGGCCATCCCGGCCGCCGACTTCGCCAGCTTGATCGACTCTTCCACCTTCCAGCGGGCGCCCGGCACCAGCACAAGATCTTCCACGGCAGTATTCGCAGGCCCCCAGGCCAGGTAGTAGTCGCGTGCGGCGGGCTCGTCGGGGCGGCGCCGGGCGATGATCCATCACGCCCACGCATCCCCGCCGAACGGCGCATCAGGGTCGGGAATGCGCCGAACCCACCACTGCCAGGCGCGCGAGCCGAGTTGAGCGGGTCCGGCGGCGAGCTCCACCCAGTCCTGTTCGGCGGCGGCCCGCTCGACCAGCCGGGCGATGTGCCGCCATCCGGGACGGGGCAGCACCGTCTGACTGGACGAAACCGTCACCGCATAGGGAAGGCGGCGGCGTTCGAGGAAGGCGCGGAAGGCGCCGTCACGGCCATAGACCTCGTCAGCGGCCACCCACAGACGGCTCGTGGCCAGGTCGGGCACGATCCGGGCGATCATCTTCTCGGCCAGCCGGGGCTTGACGGCGAAGCCGACCGTCTCGGGGATCTTCGCAGCACGGCAACGCGGCCGGTCCTCGGTCCACTCCTTCGGGAGATACAGCTCACGGTCGATCAGGGCGGCTCCGACGCCGGTGGCGAGCGCGGCCATCACACCGACCTGGCAGGGGAAGACCCCGCCAAGGGTGCCGGTGAACTGCCGGGCGACGCCGGCCGAGGTACGGCCCTTCTTGGCGAACCCCGTCTCGTCCACCACCAGCACCGCCGCTCCGGCAGGCCCCGCGCCGATGCCGCCGTCGTCCAGGCCCTCGATCGTGTAACGGCGCGTGAAGTCGCGCAGCGCATCGGCGTCCCACACCGAGCGGTCCAGCAGGTGCTGCTGACCCCACGGGGCCGTGGCCCCGGCGTACTCCGCCAGTTGGTGAGGTCGGACCGGGGCGCCCGGCCGACGTTGCCGTCGGTGGGTTTCCCCGGCCCGCCTCCCGAACCGGACGTGCCCGATCTCCAGGCATCCG
>NZ_JBSFMT010000188.1:0-1461 GCF_053599695.1 Streptomyces sp. NPDC000878
GGAATGGCGGGGGTCTTGGCGAGGATCTCCGAGACCGGATAGCGGGACTCCCTGCGGACGGCCATGAAGATGCGTGGCATGACCGGGAAGTGGAATGCCATGTGGCATTCGTCGCCGCCGCTGCGGTAGTCGCCGAAGTAGTCGACGACGTCCTCGGGCCACTGGTTCGCCTCCGCCAGCAGCACCGTGTCCGGGTAGTGGGCGTCGATCTCCTTGCGCACGTGCTTGAGGAAGTCGTGCGTCGCCGGGAGGTTCTCGCAGTTGGTGCCCTCGGCCTGGTAGAGGTAAGGAACTGCATCGAGACGGAAGCCGTCGATTCCGAGGTCCAGCCAGAATCGGAGAGCCGCGAGAATTTCCTCCTGTACCGCCGGGTTGTCGTAGTTGAGGTCCGGTTGGTGGGAGAAGAAGCGGTGCCAGTAGTACTGCTTGCGGACGGGGTCGAAGGTCCAGTTGGAGGCCTCGGTGTCGACGAAGATGATCCGCGCGTCCTGGAACTGTTGGTCGTCGTCGGCCCAGACGTAGTAGTCGCCGTAGGGGCCTTCGGGGTTGTTCCTGGATTCCTGGAACCAGGGATGTTCGTCGCTGGTGTGGTTCATGACGAAGTCGATGATGACGCGCATGCCGCGTTGGTGGGCGGCGTCGACGAACTCGACGAAGTCGGCGAGGTCACCGAACTCGGGGAGGACGGCGGTGTAGTCGGAGACGTCGTAACCGCCGTCGCGGAGGGGGGATTTGAAGAAGGGTGGGAGCCAGAGGCAGTCGATGCCGAGCCACTGGAGGTAGTCGAGTTTGGCCGTGATGCCCTTGAGGTCGCCGACTCCGTCGCCGTTGCTGTCCTGGAAGGAGCGGACGAGGACCTCGTAGAAGACGGCGCGTTTGAACCACTCGGGGTCCCGGTCCTTGGCGGGAGTGTCCTCGAAGGTGTCCGGGACGGGATCGTTGACGGTCACGGCGTTACTGGCCTCCAGTCGAGTACCGCAGCAGGTGAAAGACGTGCGAGGGCGCCCTGCCTGGCTCCAGACGTACGTAATTGGTCCGGCCCCAGTGGTAGGTCTCGCCGCTCAACTCGTCATGCACCGCAAGGGAATGCTGTTCGTCTTCCCGCTCGTCCAGGCCGAGTTGCGGCATGTCCAACGAGACCGTCGCCTCCTGGGTGTGATGAGGGTCGAGGTTCACGACCACCAGAACCGTGTCGTCGCCGGTGCGCTTGCTGTACGCGATCACCGCGTCGTTGTCGGTCCGGTGGAAGTGCAGATTCCTGAGCCGGTGCAGGGCGGGATGGTCGCGTCTGATCCGGTTGAGGGCGGTGATGAGCGGGGCAATCGACAGCCCGTTCCGCTCGGCCGATTCCCAGTCCCTGGGCCGGAGTTGGTATTTCTCGGAGTCCAGGTATTCTTCGCTGCCCGCCCGTAGGGGGGTGTTCTCGCAGAGTTCGTAGCCGCTGTAGACGCCCCAGGTGGG
>NZ_JBSFMT010000189.1:0-1431 GCF_053599695.1 Streptomyces sp. NPDC000878
CGCGAGAACCCGGATCACCTGCGGCAGTTGGAGACCTGGCTGCGTTCGTACCGTCCCGAGGAACTCTTCGACGCCGAGGGGCGGCCTGCCGCCGACGTCCTGGCCTGCGTCCCCGACGGCACCAAGCGGCTCGGGGCCACCCCGCACGCCAACGGCGGCCTGCTCGTCCGGGACCTGCCGATCGCGCCGCTCGACGACTTCGCCGTGCCCGTCGACAAGCCGGGCACGACCCTGCACGAGCCCACCCGCGTTCTCGGAGACCTCCTCGCCCGGGTGATGAAGGACACCGGCGCCCGCCGGGACTTCCGCCTGGTCGGCCCCGACGAGACCGCCTCCAACCGGCTCCAGGCCGTCTTCGACGTCAGCGGCAAGGCCTGGCAGGCCGAACACCTGCCGGTCGACGAGCACCTCGAACATCACGGCCGGGTGATGGAGATCCTCTCCGAACACCTCTGCCAGGGCTGGCTGGAGGGCTACCTCCTCACCGGCAGGCACGGACTGTTCTCCTGCTACGAGGCGTTCGTGCACATCGTCGACTCGATGGTCAACCAGCACATCAAGTGGCTGAAGACATCGAGGGAGTTGCCGTGGCGGGCCCCCATCGCCTCCCTCAACTACCTGCTGACGTCGCACGTGTGGCGCCAGGACCACAACGGCTTCTCCCACCAGGACCCCGGCTTCGTCGACCACGTCCTCAACAAGAGCCCCGAAGTCGTACGCGTCTACCTGCCGCCGGACGCCAACACCCTGCTCTCCGTGGCGGACCACGCCCTGCGCAGCCGCGACTACGTCAACGTGATCGTCGCGGGCAAGCAGCCCTGCTTCGACTGGCTGTCCATGGACCAGGCCCGCGCCCACTGCGCCCGCGGCGCCGGGATCTGGGACTGGGCCGGCACCGACAACGGCGGCGAACCCGATGTCGTCCTGGCCTGCGCCGGTGACGTGCCCACCCTGGAGATCCTGGCCGCCTCCGCCCTGCTCAGGAGCCATCTGCCGGAGCTGGCCGTGCGAGTCGTCAACGTCGTCGACATGACCCGGCTGCTGCCCCGCGAGGAACACCCGCACGGGATGAGCGACTTCGAGTACGACGGCCTGTTCACCACCGACAAGCCGGTCGTCTTCGCCTACCACGGCTACCCCTGGCTGATCCACCGCCTCGCCTACCGCCGCACCGGCCACACCAACCTCCACGTACGCGGCTACAAGGAGATGGGCACCACCACGACCCCCTTCGACATGGTCGTCCGCAACGACCTCGACCGCTACCGCCTCGTCATGGACGTCATCGACCGCGTCCCCGGCCTCGCCGTCCGCGCCGCCGCCGTACGCCAGCAGATGGCCGACGCCCGCACCCGCCACCACGCCTGGATCCGCACACACGGCACCGACCTGCCCGAGGTCACCGACTGGACCTGGACCGCCTGAACACCC
>NZ_JBSFMT010000190.1:0-1270 GCF_053599695.1 Streptomyces sp. NPDC000878
TCAAGTGGCTCACCACCACGGACCACAAGACGATCGGCACGCTGTATCTGGTGACGTCGTTCGCGTTCTTCTGCATCGGTGGCGTGATGGCGCTGTTCATGCGCGCCGAGCTGGCCCGGCCGGGTCTGCAGATCATGTCGAACGAGCAGTTCAACCAGGCGTTCACGATGCACGGCACGATCATGCTGCTGATGTTCGCGACGCCGCTGTTCGCCGGTTTCACCAACTGGATCATGCCGCTGCAGATCGGCGCCCCCGACGTCGCCTTCCCGCGGCTGAACATGTTCGCCTACTGGCTCTACCTGTTCGGCTCGCTCATCGCCGTCGGCGGCTTCCTCACCCCGAGCGGTGCGGCGGACTTCGGCTGGTTCGCGTACTCCCCGCTGTCGGACGCGGTCCGCAGCCCGGGTATCGGCGCCGACCTGTGGATCATGGGTCTGGCCTTCTCCGGCTTCGGCACCATCCTCGGCGCGGTCAACTTCATCACCACCATCATCTGCATGCGCGCCCCCGGCATGACCATGTTCCGCATGCCGATCTTCGTGTGGAACGTGCTGCTCACCGCGGTCCTGGTCCTGCTCGCCTTCCCCGTCCTCGCCGCCGCGCTCTTCGCGCTGGAGGCGGATCGGAAATTCGGCGCACACATCTTCGATGCCGCCAACGGCGGAGCGTTGTTGTGGCAGCACCTGTTCTGGTTCTTCGGGCATCCAGAGGTGTACATCATCGCGCTGCCGTTCTTCGGCATCATCAGCGAGGTCATCCCGGTCTTCTCCCGCAAGCCGATGTTCGGCTACATGGGCCTGATCGGCGCGACCATCGCCATCGCCGGCCTCTCCGTGACCGTGTGGGCCCACCACATGTACGTCACCGGCGGAGTCCTCCTCCCGTTCTTCTCCTTCATGACGTTCCTCATCGCCGTACCAACGGGTGTGAAGTTCTTCAACTGGATCGGAACCATGTGGAAGGGGTCTCTATCGTTCGAGACCCCGATGCTCTGGGCCACCGGCTTCCTGATCACCTTCACCTTCGGTGGTCTGACCGGTGTCATCCTGGCGTCGCCGCCGATGGACTTCCACGTCTCGGACTCCTACTTCGTGGTGGCGCACTTCCACTACGTGGTGTTCGGCACGGTGGTGTTCGCGATGTTCTCCGGCTTCCACTTCTGGTGGCCGAAGATGACCGGCAAGATGCTCGACGAACGCCTCGGCAAGATCACCTTCTGGACCCTGTTCATCGGCTTCCACGGCACCTTCCTCGTCCAGCACTGGCT
>NZ_JBSFMT010000191.1:0-1160 GCF_053599695.1 Streptomyces sp. NPDC000878
CTAGTGTCCTGCGCCGGAGATCCGTCGGCAGAAGCGGGCGAGGGAGTCGAGAATCTCTTCGGCTGTCTTGGTCCAGATGAACGGCTTGGGGTCTTTGTTCCAGTCTTTGACCCAGGCCCGGATGTCGGCTTCGAGGGCCTGAATGTTCTTGTGTGCGCCGCGGCGGATCATCTGGTGGGCGAGGTAGCCGAACCACCGCTCGACCTGGTTGATCCAGGAGGAGCCGGTCGGGGTGAAGTGCAGCTCGAACCGCGGGTGCTTGGCCAGCCAGGCCCTGATCGCAGGGGTCTTGTGGGTGCCGTAGTTGTCCACGATCAGGTGGATCTGCAGGTGTGCGGGGACCTCCTTGTCGATCCGGATCAGGAACTTCTTGAACTCCGCTGCCCGGTGGCGGCGGTGCAGGGCGGTGATGACCTCGCCGGTGGCGACGTCGAACGCGGCGAACAAGGTGGTCAGGCCGTTGCGGACGTAGTCGTGGGTGCGCCGCTCGGGCATGCCCGGCATTATCGGCAGCACCGGCTGGGACCGGTCCAGCGCCTGGATCTGCGACTTCTCGTCCACCGAGAGCACCACCGCACCCTCGGGCGGATTGAAGTACAGCCCCACGACGTCGTAGACCTTCTCCACGAACAACGGGTCCGTCGACAGCTTGAAGGTGTCCGCCAGATGCGGCTTGAGCTGGAACTGCCGCCAGATCCGGCCGACCGTGGACTTCGACAGGCCGCTGTGCTGGGCCATCGATTTCCGGGACCAGTGGGTGGCGTTCTTCGGGAGCTGTTCCAGCGTGGTGACCACGACCGCTTCGACCTGGTCGACGCTGATGGTGGGCGGTCTGCCCGGCCTCGGCTCGTCGGTCAGGCCGTCCAGCCGCTCGGCGAGGAAGCGCCGCCGCCACTTGCGGACCGTGTCCGCGGTCACCCGAAGCTCCCGGGCGACCGCGACGATCGGCGGCACCTCCGGCCCCGCACACGCCAGGACGATCCGTGCCCGCAGAGCCAGGGCCTGGGCCGATGTCGCCCGACGCGTCCACCGCTCCAACACCGCCCGCTCCTCAGCGGACAGCAGCAACGGCACCAACTTGGGGCCCCGACGAGGAACTGACGCACCAACAGCAGAAGTCACACACCAACTAACGATCAACTACTGGCGCAGGACACTAG
>NZ_JBSFMT010000192.1:0-1115 GCF_053599695.1 Streptomyces sp. NPDC000878
CGCTGGACCTGGTTGGTGCCCTCGTAGATCTGTGTGATCTTCGCGTCGCGCATCATGCGCTCGACCGGGTAGTCGCGGGTGTAGCCGTAGCCGCCGAGCAGCTGGACCGCGTCCGTGGTGACCTCCATCGCCACGTCCGAGGCGAAGCACTTCGCCGCCGCGCCCTGGAAGGTGAGGTCGTTGTCCAGGCGTTCCGAGGCCGCCGCGGCCTGGTAGGTCAGGGCGCGGGCGGCGGCGATCTTCATGGCCATGTCAGCGAGCATGAACTGGATGCCCTGGAAGTCGGCGATCGGCTTGCCGAACTGCTTGCGCTCCTTGACGTACCCCTTGGCGTAGTCGAGGGCGCCCTGCGCGATGCCGAGCGCCTGCGCGGCGATCGTGATGCGGGTGTGGTCCAGGGTCTTCATCGCGGTCGCGAAGCCGGTGCCCTCGTCGCCGATCATGCGGTCGGCCGGGATGCGGACGTTGTCGAGGTAGACCTCGCGGGTCGGGCTGCCCTTGATGCCGAGCTTCTTCTCCGGGGCGCCGAAGGAGACACCCTCGTCCGACTTCTCGACCACGAAGGCCGAGATGCCCTTGCTGCGCTTCGTCGGGTCGGTGACCGCCATCACCGTGTAGTACTCGGACTCGCCCGCGTTGGTGATCCAGCGCTTCACGCCGTTGAGGACCCAGAAGTCGCCGTCGCGGACCGCCTTGGTCTTCATGCCGGCCGCGTCCGAGCCCGCGTCGGGCTCCGAGAGGCAGTACGAGAACATGCCGTCGCCCTTGGCGAGCGGCGTCATGTACTTCTTCTTCAGCTCCTCCGAGCCGGACAGGATCACCGGGAGGGAGCCCAGCTTGTTGACGGCCGGGATGAGGGAGGAGCTGGCACAGACCCGCGCCACCTCCTCGATCACGATCACCGTGGCGAGGGCGTCCGCGCCCGCGCCGCCGTACGACTCCGGTACGTGCACCGCGTGCAGGTCACTGGCGACCAGCGCGTCGTGGGCCTCCTGCGGGAAGCGTGCTTCCTCGTCCACGGCCGCGGCGTACGGCAAGATCTTCGCCTCGGCCAGGGAGCGGATCGCGTCGCGGAGCATGTCGTGCTCCTCGGACGGGCGGTACAGGTCGAAATC
>NZ_JBSFMT010000193.1:0-1035 GCF_053599695.1 Streptomyces sp. NPDC000878
CGGGGTGTCCACGACCGCGCCCGCGCTGAAGGGGCGGGTGAAGGCGGTCGGGGAGGCGGGGCAGGACTGTGTGGGGCACGGCAGTTTCGTCGCCGGGCTGATCGCGTCCGCGACGACGGACGGGGTCCGGTTCGCGGGGGTCGCCCAGCAGGCCCGCATCGTGGCTGTGCGCGGGACCGACGCCCGGGGCGCCGCCACGGCGGCCAGCGTCGCGGCGGGGATCCGCGCCGCGGTGCAGGCCGGGGCGAAGGTCGTCGAGGTGTCGCCCGCGCTGGTGCAGGGGTCGGCGGAGCTGACCGCCGCCGTCGAGGACGCGGTCGCGCGCGATGCGCTGGTGGTGGCCGCCGCGGTTCCCGATCCGCCGGCCAGGAGCAGCGGCGGTTCGTCCTCCGGTGCCGACGACGCGCCCGAGCCGCGTGCGTACTGGCCTGCGGCGCAGGAGGGGGTGCTGTCCGTGCTGGACGTGGACTCGACCGGGGGGCGGCCGGACAACGCGCTGGTGCCGCTCGACTCCGATCTGGCTGCGCCCGGTGACGGTGTGGTCGGCCCCGGGCCACGGGGCAGTGGGCACTACATCGGGTCCGGGGCGTCGTTCGCGGCGGGGTTCGTGGCCGGTGCGGCGGCTCTGGTGCGGGCTGCGCATCCTGGGCTGACTGCTGCGCAGGTCGCGGCGCGGCTGGTGTCGACGGCGTATCCCGATGCGGTGCCTCGGTTGGATCCGTATGCGGCGGTGACGTCTGTGGGGCCTGGGGAGGAGGGGGCTGTGGGGGCTGCTTCGGGGCAGCAGGGGCCGGTGCGGTTGCCTGGTGATCCTGGGGCTTTGCCTACGCGGCGGGCTGTGCTGGTTGGGGTGGGGGGGGGGGCGGGGCTGTTGTTGGTGGTGTGGGCGGCGGTTGTGGTGCCTCGGGGGCGGGCTCGGGGGTGGCGGGCGTCGTAGGGGGTGTTTTTCGCCCCCGCCGCCCCTACCCGTCCCATCCCTGGGGGGGGGGGGCGCCCCCCCCCCCCCCAGCCCACAACGGGCACGGGGGGGGAGGC